>NZ_JABFNH010000009.1:0-87408 GCF_017168435.1 Micrococcus sp. KRD070 | reverse complement strand
GCGCCCCGAGCTTCAGATGCGTGGGGTGGTGTCGGGCGCGAGAGGTGTGTATAAGGAGACAGTGGCGGTCATGGGCGGGCCTCCGTCTCGGTGCCGGTGGTGGGGGCGTCGTCGCGCAGCAGTGCGGCGGCGGACTCGGCGGTCCGCACGGCCTCCTCGAGGCTGAGGCCGTGGTCCGCGACGACGTTGACGTGACCGACCTTGCGGCCCGGGCGCACGTCCTTGCCGTAGAGGTGGACCTTGGCCTGCGGGTGGGCGGCGAGGGCCGCGACGCTGCCGGCGTGCAGGTCCTCGCGGGCGCCGCCGAGGACGTTCTTCATCACGACGCCGGCCCCGCGGGGGGCCGTCTCGCCCAGCGGCAGGTCGAGCACGGCGCGGACGTGCTGCTCGAACTGGCCGGTGACGGCGCCGTCCATGGACCAGTGGCCGGAGTTGTGGGGGCGCATGGCCAGCTCGTTCACCTGGAAGCCCGGGCCGATCCCCGGCGTCTCGAACAGCTCGACCGCGAGCATGCCGGTGACGTCCAGCTCCTCGGCGAGTCGGACGGCCGCGGCGGTCGCGGCCGCGGCGACGGCCGGGTCGAGGTCCTGGGCCGGGGCGACCACGAGGTCGCACACGCCGGCCACCTGGACCGAGTCGACCACGGGGTAGACGGCCACCTCACCGGAGGGGGTGCGCGCCACCTGCGCGGAGAGCTCACGGGAGAAGGGGACGAGGGCCTCGGCCAGCAGCGGGGCGATGCCGGCGCCGAGCCACGCGGCCAGGGTGCCGTCCGCGGCGGAGGCGCGGGCGTCGTCGGCGTCGTCGAGCTTGAGCACGCCCTTGCCGTCGTAGCCGCCGCGGGCGGTCTTGAGGATCATGGGCCAGCCGTGCTCGTCGCCGAAGGCGAGGACGGCCTCGAGGTCGTCGACCGGCGCCCACGCCGGGTTCGGCAGGCCCAGCCGCTCGACGGCGGCGCGCATGACCAGCTTGTCCTGCGCGTGCTGCAGCGCCTCGGGGCCGGGGCGCACGGCGACGCCGGCCTCCTGCAGGGCCCGCAGGTGCTCGGTGGGCACGTGCTCGTGGTCGAAGGTGACCACGTCCACCGTGGCCGCGAACGCGCGCAGGTCCGCCAGGTCCGCGTGGTCGCCGACCACGTGGGGGGCGACCTGGGCCGCTGACGCGTCCGGGGCCTCCGCGAGCACGCGGAAGGGCACGCCGAGCTCCGCGGCGGCGCCCGCCATCATGCGGGCCAGCTGCCCGCCACCGATCACACCGAGTCGAGGGGAAGTCACCCGCACAGGGTAGTCGGACCGGCTGAGGACTCCGTCACGGAGGGGCGGCCGATGCCGGGCCCGGGGAGGTCGCGCCCCGGGGGCGCGGCTACAGTGTTCCCCAGCCCTGCGCGGGTCCGCCCCGCGTGCACACCCCCGTCCCGAACCGAGGAGTCCACGCCCATGCTGTCCGATCTCTGGGGCCGCCTGACCGGGATGGTCTCCCTGCTGTGGCGGGAGGTGGCCAAGTTCGGCACCGTCGGTGCGGCCGCGTTCGTGGTGGACTCGCTCGTCTTCTGGTGGATGATGACCGGCCCGCTCGAGGGGTCCAACGTCAAGGCCAAGATCGTGGGCGGCGTCGTCGCCACCCTGTTCAGCTGGGTCGCCAACCGCTACTGGACGTTCCGGGACAAGCGCTCCTCGAACAAGACGCGCGAGCTCGTGATGTTCCTGATCATGAACGCGATCGGGCTGGGCATCCAGGCCGGCTGCGTGGCGATCGCGCAGTATCTGATGGGCGTGACCGACCCGACCGGCCTGTTCATCGCCGGCAACGTGATCGGCCTGTTCTTCGGCACCGTGTTCCGCTACTTCGCCTACCGGTTCTGGGTGTTCAAGGAGGAGCTGGACGTGGAGCCCGGCTTCGCCAACGACCTCGCGATCATCACCGGCCAGATGCCCCTGCTGCGCGACGACCAGCTGCCTGCGCACGGCCGGCACCGCACCCCCGACGCCGGGGTCTGAGCGCCCCGGCCTGACCCCGCCGCCCCGTCAGGGGCGCACGGTCACCGCCCGGCCCGCGTCCCACGCCTCCAGCGCGGCCCGCACTCCCGCCCACGTCAGGCGGGGGCGCGGGCCGTCGTCGTCCGGGGCGACGTCGGCCCCGGCCGGGATCGACGCGGGCCGCACGTGGTCCACGGGGCCGGGCAGGGCGTCCGGCTGGGCGCGGATCTCGGCGGCCACGTCCACGACGGCCGGGTCGACGGCTGGGCCGTCGAACTCGGGCTCGAGGCCGCGCGGCAGGGCGACGGCGAACACGGCCACGGACGGGTCCGGCCACGCCTCGGGCCGGTCCGTGAGGACGGCGGCGGGGGAGTCGCCCTCGAGGGCGGGCTCGGCCTCGGCGCAGAGCACGCCGAGGGCGAGGGCGTGGGAGAGCCAGTGGACGGGCAGGTCCAGGGCGACGGCGTCGCCCGCGCCGATGCCCTCGGCGCCGAGCAGGCCCGCGAACTTGGCGGCCCAGTTCACGGTCACACGGCCCGAGAGCTCGATGCGCTGGTCCACCGCGCCGGGCTCGTCCGGGGCCCCCGGCTCCTGGACGAGCGCGGGCCGCGGGGAGGAGGCGAGGCGGAGCACGAGGGGGCCGGTGGACCGGGGTGCGGAGAGGGAGACCATGGGCCCAGTGTGGCACCCGCTCGGTTTGACTCGGCATGAATCACACCGATGTAATGAACCCGGGCCAACGGTCCCGCCAGGAGGGGCCCGCCGGCGTGCCCGGCACCCGCGCGGACCGCATGGTCACCCGGCCCACAGCCGCCACGTCGATCCCGGGAAGAGGCGTCACACATGGAGCAGACCCAGCGAGTCGAGGACGCGCACCGCGCCGATCCCGCGCCGGCGCCTCGTCCGCGGAGCGTCCCCAGCGACTGGTTCCTCGACCCCGCCGACCCGCAGGCCGGCGTCGCCGGCGCGAGCCTCGAGGATCAGGCGACCGCCTTCCTCACCGCCCACGACCTCGACGGCGAGACCGGCACCCCGGCCGCCACCGTCACCGCCCTCTTCCCCGGTGACGCGCGTCCGGTCGAGGCCGTGCCCGTCTCCGCCGACTGGGCCGCCATCCCGGGCGTGACCACCGAGCCCGTCGAGGGCGAGCTGGCCTGGCAGGCGGACGCCCTGTGCGCGCAGACGGACCCCGAGGCGTTCTTCCCGGAGAAGGGCGGCTCCACGCGGGACGCCAAGCGCGTGTGCGAGGCCTGCACCGTCAAGGACGCGTGCCTGGAGTACGCCATGGCGAACGACGAGCGCTTCGGCATCTGGGGCGGGCTCTCCGAGCGCGAGCGTCGCCGCCTGCGCCGCGCCCGCGCCTGACGCACCGCGCTCATCCGCCGGGCGCGGTGCCCGGTGCGGACCGCCCGGTCCGGGCTCAGCCGCGGCCCCAGCTGGGGTCGAGCACCTGCGGGTCCACGCCCAGCGCGTCGGCGCAACGGCTCAGCGCCACCCCGTAGACGGCCCCCTCGAGGTCGGCGGGGTCGGCCGCGTCCCGCAGCGGCCGCTCGAACAGGGTGATCAGCACCCCGTCCCGGCCCTGCCGCTCGGCCCGCGCGAACAGCGCCTCCTCATCCCGTTCCCGGCCGGCGTGCAGCTCGCGCAGCCGCTCGTCGAGCCGGTCCGGGATGCGCTCCACCCGCGCGGTCACGTGCCGCAGCCCGGGCGCGTCCAGGGAGCCCAGCCGGTCCACCGCCTTCTCGACGGCGGTCAGCAGCGCCTCGCCCCGGCCCCGCTCCGAGCGTGCCCCGAACGGGCGCGGATGCCGCAGCCCCCGGCCACGGCGGTCCCGGCCGCCGCGCGCCGCGGGGGAGGAGACGCCGGCCTCGGCCGGGCCGCCCTCGACGCCCGGCTCGGCCCCCGCGGCGTCGCCCGCCCGGAACGGCAGGGGGTCGAGGGGATCGGAGGCGGCGGGCGCGGTCATGCGCGCCATGGTAGGCCACCGCCCCGGGCCGTCCGCCGAGTAGGGTGGCGGGCGTGGGACCCATGCGACGCTGCAGCAAGACCGGATGCCAGAGCCCTGCCCTGGCCACGCTGACGTACAACTACGCGGACTCGCAGGTGGTCATCGGGCCCCTGTCGCGCCGGGCGGAGCCGCACACGTACGACCTCTGCGGCGAACACGCTCGGCGCACCACGGCCCCGCGGGGCTGGGAGGTGCTGCGGCTGGAGCTGCCCGAGCACTACGAGGCCCTCGACGCGGACGGTGGAGTGCGCACGGTGCCCACCCGGCCCATGGCCGCCCCGCCGGCCCGCCCCGGGCTGCGCGTGGTGCGTGACGGGGACTGACGCGGCACGTGTCGTGCCGTCCGGGGCGTCGCTAGGCTGGAGGGCATGACTGAGACCTCCGCAGAGTTCCGCACCCCCGACGTCGACCCGGCCTTCGCCAACCGCACCACCGTGCCCGGTGCCTCGTTCGACTTCACGGTCCGGGACCTGTCCCTGGCCGAGGCGGGCCGCCACCAGATCCGCCTGGCCGAGCACGAGATGCCGGGGCTGATGTCCCTGCGCGAGGAGTACGGGGAGGCCCAGCCGCTGAAGGGCGCCCGCATCGCCGGCTCCCTGCACATGACCGTGCAGACCGCCGTGCTCATCGAGACCCTCATCGCCCTCGGCGCCGAGGTCCGGTGGGCCTCCTGCAACATCTTCTCCACGCAGGACGAGGCCGCCGCCGCCGTCGTCGTGGGCTCGGGAACCCCCGAGGACCCGCAGGGCGTGCCGGTGTTCGCCTGGAAGAACGAGTCCCTCGAGGACTACTGGTGGACCGCCTCGCAGATCCTCACCTGGCCGGGCGCGGACGAGGATCCGGAGCGCGGCCCCAACATGATCCTGGACGACGGCGGCGACGCCACCCTGCTGGTGCACAAGGGCGTCGAGTTCGAGGCCGCGGGCGCCGTGCCCAGCGCCACCGAGGACGACCCCGAGGAGTACCGGATCATCCTCGAGACGCTGCGCCGCTCGCTGGCCCGCGACCCGCAGCACTGGACCCGGACCGCCGGCACCCTGCGCGGCGTCTCCGAGGAGACCACCACGGGCGTGCTGCGCCTCTACCAGCTGGCGCAGGAGGGCCGCCTGCTCTTCCCGGCGATCAACGTGAACGACGCCGTGACCAAGTCCAAGTTCGACAACAAGTACGGCATCCGCCACTCCCTGCCGGACGGCATCATGCGCGCCACGGACGTGCTGATCGGCGGCAAGGTCGCCGTGGTCTGCGGCTACGGCGACGTCGGCAAGGGCGCCGCCGAGGCTCTGCGCGGCCAGGGTGCCCGCGTGATCGTCACGGAGATCGACCCGATCTGCGCGCTGCAGGCCGCGATGGACGGCTACCAGGTGGCCCGCCTCGAGGACGTGGTGGGCGAGGGCGACATCTTCGTCACCACCACCGGCGGCAAGGACATCATCATGGCCGAGCACATGGCCGCCATGAAGGACAAGGCCATCGTGGGCAACGTCGGCCACTTCGACAACGAGATCGACATGGCCGGCCTGGCCCGCATCCCCGGCGTCGTGAAGACGGAGATCAAGCCGCAGGTCCACGAGTGGACCCTGGACGGCGGCACGGAGGCCGAGCGCAGCATCATCGTGCTCTCCGAGGGTCGCCTGCTGAACCTCGGCAACGCCACCGGCCACCCCTCGTTCGTGATGAGCGCGTCCTTCACCAACCAGGTGATGGCGCAGATCGAGCTCTTCGGCGGCTCCACGGGCACCGGCGCCCTGACCGGCGAGCACTACGAGAAGCGCGTCTACACGCTGCCCAAGGTGCTGGACGAGAAGGTCGCCCGCCTGCACCTGGACGCCCTCGGCGTCGGGCTGACCGAGCTGACCAAGGTCCAGGCCGAGTACCTCGGCGTGGACGTGGCCGGCCCCTACAAGGCCGACCACTACCGCTACTGATCCCCGGCGCCCGCGGGCGGACGGACCCACTCGAGAGAGGCACGAGCATGGCTTCCCATCAGGCCGGCCGCGGGCGCGACGAGCGCGCCGGGGCGGAGGACTTCGAATCCGGGCTGGACTACGGCGCGTTCGTCCAGGACGACGCCGCGGACGACCCGAACCGCACCCAGGCGCTGCCCGCCATGGGCCGGGACGACGACGGCGGCGCCCAGCACACCTCGGCGCTCAGCCCCGAGGACCTCGCCGCGCTGCGCGGCGGGGACGCGGCGGCCGCGGACCGACGCGACGCCGGCCGCCCGGCCGTGGACGCCGACCGCGACATCGTCGCCTCCCGGGCCGTGCCCGAGGGCGACCGGCGGCCGTTGCCCGGCGCCGACGAGCTCGGCCCGCTGAGCGCCGCCGTCGGGGCCCGCGCGGCGGGGTCGAGTGCCGCCGCCCCGGTCGACCGCTACCCCGAGGACGGCACGGCCGCCCCCGTGGCGCAGGAGGCGGCCCTGCAGGGGCCCACGCCGGAGGAGCGCGCGCGCCTGCCCAAGGCGGGCCCGCGCCTGGCGCAGGTGCTGCTGGCGATCCTCGCCCCGCTCGCCCTGCTGCTGGCCGCCGTCCGCCTCGTGGCGAGCCCGGTGTTCCTGTGGCTGGAGTACCACCGGCCCGGGTTCCCCGCGGACCGGTTCGGCTTCACCCTCGCCGACCGCATGCACTACGGCTCCGCCGGGCTGGACTACGTGACCAACCTGGCCGGGCCGCGGTACCTCAGCAGCCTCACCCACCAGGGCGCGCCCCTGTTCACCGAGGTCGAGGTCGACCACATGACGGACGTGAAGACCGTGCTGTGGATCGCCGCAGCGGCGCTCGTGGTGCTCGTGGTGGTGTGCGCCCTGCTCATCGCGTCCCTGCTGCGCACCAGCCCCGGCGGGGTGCGCCGCGCCCTGTTCGCCGGCGCCGTGTGGCTGCCGCTCGCGGTGATCGCGCTCGCGGTCCTGGCGGTGCTGGGCTGGGAGACGTTCTTCGCCGGGTTCCACTCGCTGTTCTTCGCGGACGGCACGTGGACGTTCTCCGTGCAGGACGCGCTGATCCGCCTGTACCCGAGCCAGTTCTGGATCGACGCCGCCGCCGCGGTGGGCCTCATCAGCCTGCTGACCGCCCTGCTCACGCTCGTCTTCACCTGGCCAACGCGCCGCCGTCGCGAGCGCACCGCGGACCAGCGCAGTGCCTTCGAGTCCACGCGCCTGCGCTGGGCCCGCGAGGAGGACGCGCAGCTGCGGTGACGGGCCGCTGAGGCCCCCGCACGAACGCGCCCCGCCCCCCAGTGATGGGAGGCGGGGCGCGGTGCGTCCGGCGGGTGTGCGGGTCTCAGGAGGACGGGGACCCGTCCACGAACGGGTAGTCCGTGTAGCCGTGCGCCCCGCCCGTGTAGAACGTCGTCGGGTCCGGCTCGTTGAGGGGCAGCCCCTCGCGCCAGCGGCGCGCCAGGTCCGGGTTGGCGATCAGCTCGCGGCCCACGGCCACCGCGTCGGCCAGGCCGTCCTCCACGATCCGGCGGGCCTCCTCCAGGCCCGTGACCGCGCCGAAGCCGCTGTTGAGCACCAGGGGCCCGGAGAAGGACTCGCGCAGGTGCGCCGCGAGGTCACCGGCCACGTCCTGGTGGATGACGGACAGGTAGGCCAGGTCCAGGTCGGCGAGGCCGGCCAGGAGAGCGTCGTAGGTGGCCAGGACGTCCGCGCGGTCCTCCTCGATGGTGCCCTGCACGTTGTGCTCGGGGGAGATGCGCAGGGCGGTGCGCTCGGCGCCGATGGCCTGGGCGACGGCGCGCACCACCTCCACGGTGAGGCGCGCCCGGTTCTCGGGGGAGCCGCCGTAGGCGTCCTCGCGGGTGTTGCTGGAGGGCGCCAGGAACTCGTGGAGCAGGTACCCGTTGGCGCCGTGGACCTCCACGCCGTCGAGCCCGGCCTCGACGGCCCGGCGGGCGGCGTCGGCGAATTCGGCCACCACGCGGGGCAGCTCCTCCGTGTCCAGGGCGCTGGGCACCGGCCCCTCCATCTTGCCGCTGAACCCGCGCACCGGCACCCCGGGGGCGATGGCGCTGGGGGCCTCCGGCTCCGCGCCGCGCAGCAGGTCCGGATGGCACATGCGCCCGCCGTGCATGACCTGGACGAACACGTGTCCGCCGGCCTCGTGGACGGCCTGCGCCACGGCACGCCACCCGTCGGTCTGGGCGTCGTCGGCGAGGCCGGTCTGGCCGGGGAACGCCCGGCTGCGGAAGGAGGGGAAGGCGCCCTCGGTGACGAGCAGTCCGGCAGTGGCGCGCTGGGCGTAGTGCTCGGCGTGCAGCTCGGTGGGGACGCCGTCCTCGCCCGCCCTCTGGCGGGTCAGGGGGGCCATGACGATGCGGTTGTCCAGGCGCAGGGCGCCGACGTCCAGGGGGTCGAACAGGGAGGGCACGGTGGTTCCGATCGCTCGGGGAGATGGTCCTCCGCGCCAACCGGCCGCCGCCGGAGGTTATTCCGGAGGCAGGGCATTCCGGCGGCGGGGGTGCGGCGCCCTCCCTCAGCGGCGGTAGAGGGCCTCGACGTCGTCGGCGTGGTCCTCGATGACCTGGGCCCGCTTGAGCTTCTGGGACTGGGTGACGTGCCCGGAGTCCTCGGTGAACGGGTGGTCCAGGATGCGGAAGCGGCGGATGGACTCGGCGCGGGAGACGCCCGCGTTGACCTGGTCCACCGCCTCCTGGATCGAGGCCAGCACGGTGGGGTCCGTGGCGGCCTCGGCCGGGGTGAGGCTGAGCTCGCGGTCCAGGGCCCACTGGGTGAGGGCCTCGGTGTCCAGGGTGATGAGGGCGCCCACGAACGGGCGGTTCTCCCCGACCACCACGACGTGCTCGATGAGCCGGTGCTGGCGCAGCGCCTCCTCCATGGGCGTGGGGTACACGTTCTTGCCGCCGGCGGTGATGATCACGTCCTTCTTGCGGCCGGTGATCCGCAGGAAGCCGTGCTCGTCCAGCGTGCCGATGTCCCCGGTGCGGAAGAAGTCGTCCTCCATGGCCTCCGCCGACGCCTTGGGCATGCCGTGGTAGCCGTCGAACACCACGGGGCCGCGGATGAGGATCTCGCCGTCCTCGGCGATCTTCACCGTCACCCCGGCCACGGGCAGGCCCACGGTGCCCACGCGGTGCGCGCCGGGGATGTTCACGGTGGCCGGCGCGGTGGTCTCCGTGAGGCCGTAGCCCTCCACGATCGGGATGCCGGCGCCGCGGAAGAAGTGCACCAGCTCCGGGGAGAGGGCGGACGCGCCGGACACGCACGAGATCACCTCGCCGCCGAGGGCCTCCCGGATCTTGCGGTAGACCAGCCGGTCGAACAGCGCACGCCGGGCGCGCAGCAGGGCCGAGGGGCCGGGGCCGTCCTCGAACTCGGCCTCGTCCACGGCCGTGGACCACTCGATGGCGGTGCGCTTGGCGGCCGCGTAGATCGGCCCGGTGCCGCCCTTCTGGGCCTTGGCCTCGATGCCGGCCTCGACCTTCTCGAACACGCGCGGCACGGCCAGCAGCCACGTGGGGTGGAAGGAGGCGAGGTCGCCGAGCAGCGTGGTCGGGGAACCGGAGTGGGCCACCTGGATGCGGGCGTACAGGCAGATGACCTGGATGGCGTGGGCGAGTACGTGGGCCAGCGGGAGGAAGAGCAGGGTGCGCGACGTCGTCGTCTCCGGGGACCACTGGACCACCTCGCGCCCAAAGTGCAGCACGTTGATGGCCGCGCCCACGAAGTTGCCGTGCGTGATCACGGCGCCCTTCGGGCGGCCGGTGGTGCCGGAGGTGTAGACGATCGAGGCGGGGCTGGCGAGGGTCGCCAGGGAGCGGGCGTGCTCGACGGCGTCGTCCGACACGAACGCGCCGGCCTCGGCCAGCTCCGCCAGCCCCGCGTCCGTCAGCGGGAACGTCGCCACGTCCACGTCCGCGTGCCCGGCGGCCTCGGCGACACGCTCGCCGAGCTCCTCGCTGCCGACGGCGACCACCCGCAGCCCCGAGTCCGTGACGATGTGCTCCACCTGGTGGGCGGAGGAGGTCTCGTAGATCGGCACGGACACGGCGCCGGCGAACCACACGGCCTGGTCGAGGACGGCCCACGCGTAGGAGGTGGGGGAGAACAGGCCCACCCGGTCCCCGGGCTGGACGCCGCGGGCGATGAGGCCGGCCGCCACGGCGCGCACCTGGGTGAGGAACGCGGTGAAGTGGACGTCCACCCAGCCGCCCGCGCCGTTGCGCACGGCGTACACGGGGGCGTCCGGCCGGTCGGCACAGGAGGCGACGATCAGGTCCGTGATGGTGGAGTCCGCCGGCGGCATGCCGACGAGCTCGGTGGCGGACTCATGGACGAGGCTCTGGTTCTGCACGGTCCGAGCGTACCCATTTCCGGGCGTGCGGCGCGCGGTCGGGCACACCCGCGCCCGCGACGCGGCAGTCAGATCCAGCTGCTGAACCACATCCGCCAGCGCCACTGGTCGTACGGGATGACGTCGCCGATCCACACGGGCAGGAAGAACAGGGACACGGCGACGGCGATCGTCACGTACGCCAGCACCAGGGCCGAGCCCCAGCGGGGCCCGGGCCGGCGGCCCGGCCGCAGCAGCAGCGAGAGCGCCAGGGCGATCATCATCACGAGGAAGGGCTCGTAGGCGATCGTGTAGAAGAAGAACATGGTCCGCTCGGGCCACAGGAACCACACCAGCTGCCCGGCCGCGTAGGCGCCGAGCAGGGCGCCGGCCCGCCAGTCCCGGTGGCGCACCAGCAGCCACACGCACACGAGGACGGCGGCCAGGCCCGTCCACCACACGAACGGGTTGGCGATGTCCGTGATGGCCGCCGAGCACGCGCCCGCGGCGTCCGGCGGGCAGATCCCCTCGCCGGGCTCTGCGCCCTCGTAGTAGTAGCTCACGGGCCGGCCCATGAACGGCCAGGTCCACGGGTTGGCGGCGTAGTCGTGGGGGCTGGTGAGGCCCTGGTGGAAGGTCGTGGACTCCACGTGGTAGTGCCACAGGGAGCGCAGCGGGCCGGGGACCAGCCCGGCGAGCAGGCCCTCCGGCGGGTTGTCCCGGTGCCAGTCCCGGTAGTAGCCGCCCTCCGTGACGAACCAGCCGGTCCACGAGGCCAGGTAGGCGACCAGGCCGCCGCCCACCACGGCCACGAACGCGTACAGGCCGTCCTTCTCGACGCCGGCCCACGCCCAGCGCCGCACTCCGGCGGTCCGGCGCGCGGACATGTCCCACAGGACCGTGAGCAGGCCGAAGGCCGCCATGAACGCCAGCCCGGAGAGCTTCACGGCGCAGCCGGCGCCCAGCAGCACGCCCGCGAGCAGTCGCCACGGGCGCCAGCCGAGCCACGGCCCGCTGGCCAGGGCGTCGCGTCCCCGCCGGGCGACGTCGTGGGCGAGCCGCTCCGCGAGCAGCCGCCGCCCGTGGACGCGGTCCGCCAGGAGCGCGGCGAAGGCCGCGAGCACGAAGAACGAGAGGAAGATGTCCAGCAGCCCGATGCGGGACATCACCAGGTGGTGGCCCTCCACGGCCAGCAGCAGCCCGGCGACCGCGCCCAGGGACACCGAGCGCAGCAGGTGCTGCGTGACGAGGGCGACCAGCAGGACGGACAGCGTGCCGGCCACCGCGGCGCTGAACCGCCAGCCCACCCCGTTGTCCGGGCCGAACGTGAGCATGCCCAGGCCGATCAGCCACTTGCCCAGCGGCGGGTGCACCACGTAGGCGGCCCCCTCGAGCGGCTCCGCCTCCCCGCGCGCGAACGCGTCGTTGACGTCCTCGTCCCACCGCCGCTCGTAGCCGGACTCCAGGAGGGAGTAGGCGTCCTTGGGGTAGTAGGTCTCGTCGAAGATCAGCTGGTCCGGGTGGGCCAGGTTCGTGAACCGCAGGACGCCGGCGATCACCGTGACCAGCAGCGGCAGGATCCAGTGCCACCGCGTCAGGGGTGCCGCACTCACCCCGAGGCGGGCACGGGCTCCATGCTAGGCGGCGGGGTGGAGGAGGCCCCCTCGACGTGCGGTCTGCTCTCAGACGTGGCCGAGCGGCCACCGGCGGCGCACGGCGGGCGGGAGGAACCCTGCGACGTGCCGGATCCGGTCCTTGTGGGGGCGGAGCCGGAACTTGACCGCTGCCAGCGTGTCCACCGAGCGTTCCCGCCAGGCACGGCGGGCGCCCCTCAGGGGGCTGCGCACTCTGACGTGATACTTGTCCAGGAGCAGCTCAGGGACGATCTCCTGTCCGATGTCGAAGCGGTCGGCGAAGCGGGCGATGCCGAGTTCCTTGTCCGGATAACCCGTGAAGTGCATGACGAACGCGTCCGTCAGGGAGTCCTCGTAGTAGTGCCCGCGCGAGTTCAGCTCTCGGTGGCCGACGATCCGGACGCGCTCGGCGTGCCCGCCCGTCTGGATGGCCCACCACATCTGATCCTGGTCGCCGTGGGTGAAGAGGCCGTCGCGATCGTCGTCCCACCAGGCCCGGACCGTGGCCAGGTCCGCTGTCGAGGTGGACTCCACGATCGCGCGCCGTCTCGTCGTTCCGGAGCAGCATGACCCCGGTGTTGATGCGTGACCAGAACCCGTTCGGCTCTGTGGGCCCTTCGGCGATGACCAGGCTGATGTCGTCACGTTCGGCCTCGGAGATCAGGCGTCGGAGGTTGTCCGCCTCGAAGTCGGTGAAGAAGGCATCGTCGTCCATCCACACGAGCCAGTCATAACGCGGGAGCAGTCGGCGGAGGATGGCGACCTTGTAGTCGAACTTGGTGACGATATGCGGGTCGATGCCCGTCTCAAGCCGGTAGTCCAGCCCGTGCTCTCGAGCGTAGATCGCGTGGTTGACGTAGGAGCGCAGGCGAATCTCATCGCCACCGGACGTGATGCAGATGCGGGGCTCGACGGGCAT
The DNA here is from genome assembly GCF_017168435.1 of Micrococcus sp. KRD070. Taxonomy (NCBI): domain Bacteria; kingdom Bacillati; phylum Actinomycetota; class Actinomycetes; order Micrococcales; family Micrococcaceae; genus Micrococcus; species Micrococcus sp. KRD070. The sequence continues at coordinate 74,578 of NZ_JABFNH010000009.1, read as the reverse complement.
GGTCCTGACCTTCCGGAGAGGCGTGGGCCCGGGCGGGCTCGGGGCGGTGCCTCTACGATCTTGACATATGACCCCGAGACCGACTGATCTGCCGTCCCCGACCGGCCGCATCGTCCTGGCCGCCACCCCCATCGGCAACCTCGGGGACGCGTCCGCGCGCCTGCGTGAGCTGCTGGCGGAGGCGGACGTGATCGCCGCCGAGGACACCCGGACCGCGCGGCGCCTGTGCGCCGGCCTGGGCGTCACCCCGGCGGGCAGGGTGGTGGCCCATCACGAGCACAACGAGGCGGCCTCCACCCAGGGGCTGCTGGACCAGGTGCGCGGCGGTGCCACGGTGGCGGTGGTCTCGGACGCGGGCATGCCCACGGTCTCGGACCCGGGCTATCGGCTCGTGGCGGCCGCGGTGTCCGCAGGGCTGCCCGTGACCTGCGCGCCCGGCCCCTCCGCCGTGACCACCGCGCTCGCCCTCTCCGGCCTGCCGACGGACCGGTTCGCCTTCGACGGCTTCGTCCCCCGCAAGGACGGGGAACGACGGCGATGGCTCACCTCCCTGCTGACCGAGGCCCGCACCGTGGTCGCCTTCGAGTCGCCGCAGCGTCTGGCGGACGCGCTGGCCGTCGTCGTGGAGGTCCTCGGTGCGGAACGGCCGGTGTGCGTGGCCCGCGAGCTCACCAAGCTGCACGAGGAGGTGGTGCGCGGCACCGCGGCCGAGGTGCATGCCTGGGCTGCGGAGCGGCACGCGGGGGAGGGGATCCGCGGGGAGATCGTGCTGGTGATCGGGCCGCCCGCACCCGGCGCCGAGGGCGAGACGTCCGAGGCGGACGCCGTCGCCGAGGTGGCGGTGCTGGTGGAGTCCGGCACCCGGCTCAAGGAGGCCGTGGCCGCGGTGGCCGGAGCCCACGGGATGCGGAGCCGGGAGCTCTACCAGGCGGTGCTCGCGGCCCGGAGCTGACACGTCCCCGGCTGCACAGCCAGCAGCCGCCTACCGCGTGAACGGTCGATTCACAACGGGTCTCTCAAGCGTGAATAATTACAGCTTCCACGACTCGTCGGTTGTGGCAGGACCGCTACTATGACAGGGTGCCTCATGCCTGTGGAGGTGCCCCAGGTCCTCAGAAGCGCCACGAAAGGCATTGGCATGGTCAACGAAACTCGAGTGATATCACGTCGGCAAGTAACCAAGGGTGTCACCTGGTCCGTCCCTGCGATCGCTGCCACCGCCGCAGCCCCGGCCTTTGCTGTATCGAACCCTGGCGTGGTTGCCGGCGCAACTCTGTACGCGAACCCGCTCATGACGAACTACGTCCAGCCGCAAAACGGTACGACCGCGCTCTATCTGAACGCCACACCGGGTGTGGGTATCCCCGATGCCACGGCCTGCCAATCCGTCCAGAACAAGAAGATCTCGATCGTCTACACGGCTCCTGCGGGCATCGTCGACTTCCGCAAGGTCCTGAACGCTCAGAAGGCCGGCACCCCCTACAACACCTACACGAACGGCAGCGTGGGCGACAGCAAGACCTTCTACACGTTGAAGGTCGGAGACCGCTTCGTGACCGGCACCAACCCCGCATACTGGGAAGTCACCAAGCTGGCCTCGGACGGGTCCTCCATCACCCTGACGTATTCAGCACCCATTACCGGCTGCTATTACTACGCACAGCCGTCATTCAATCCCTACTTCTGGGCCAAGGACGTGGCGTCCATGCTCAACCAGGTCCACCTCACCGCGTATATCGGCACGCAGCGCGTCGCGTTCGAGAAGGGGGCGGGGACGAACGTCACCTGGTCTGACGATCGCCTCGAGATCATCGGCCCCAAGACGACGAACTGACTCGAGTCTCTCTCAACCCACGTGTCAGCGAGGGGTGGCTGCAGCCTTCTGCAGCCACCCCTCGCTGCATTCATGGGCGTTGCTCCCACCTGCTGGAGCCGCCACGAGCCGAGGGCTCGATGGACTCGTCGGGTGTTGCACCCGGTGACCCAGTCCAGGATCGCGACCTCGATGGCGATCCCGGAGGGCCCTGGTGGCCCGTGCTGGTTGCACCAGATCCTCAGCGTCTCCACACCGACGCCGAGGTGGCGGTGCTCGTGGAGTCCGGCACCCGGCTGAAGGAGGCCGTGGCCGCGGTGGCCGGAGCCCATGGGATGCGGAGCCGGGAGCTCTACCAGGCGGTGCTCGCGGCCCGGGGCTGACACGTCCCCGGCTACACAGATGCTCATGCGCGATGGCGCGGCCCCGGGGCCTGGCTAGGATCAGCCGTGGAGCCGCTGCCGACCGCCGCCGGACGGCGTCGGAATACCCGTGGCCGTCCACCCGTTCCCCTGAGGGACGCGGGGCGTGCCGCCTCCGACCACCGACCCCGAAAGAGGTGCATCATGACCGTGACCGCTGAGCGCGAGAAGGCGCTGCTGGAGTCCGTCCCCACCGGCCTGCTGATCGACGGCGAGTGGCGCGATGCCTCCTCCGGCAAGACCTTCGACGTGAAGGACCCGGCCACCGGCAAGGTCATCGCGAGCCTGCAGGACGCGAACTCCGACGACGCCATGGCCGCCTTCGACGCCGCCTGCGCCGCGCAGGCCGACTGGGCCCGCACCCCGGCCAAGGAGCGCGCCGACATCCTGCGCCGCGCCTACGACCTGATCAACGAGCGCGCCGAGGACTTCGCACTGCTGATGACCCTCGAGATGGGCAAGCCGCTCGCCGAGGCCCGCGGCGAGGTCACGTACGGCAACGGCTTCCTGCGCTGGTTCTCCGAGGAGGCCGGCCGCCACTACGGCCGCACCCTCACCGTGCCCGAGGGCACCCTGCGCATGCAGGTGCACCATCGCCCGGTGGGCCCGTGCCTGCTGATCACCCCGTGGAACTTCCCGCTGGCCATGGCCACCCGCAAGGTGGGCCCCGCCGTCGCCGCCGGCTGCACCATGGTCCTCAAGGCGGCCAAGCTGACCCCGCTGACCACCCAGCTGTTCGCGCAGGTCATGCAGGAGGCCGGCCTGCCCAAGGGCGTGCTCAACGTCGTCGCGGGCTCCTCGGCCTCGTCGATCTCCGGTCCGATCCTGCAGGACCGGCGGCTGCGCAAGGTGTCCTTCACCGGTTCCACCCCGGTCGGTGTGCGCCTCATGAAGGACGCGGCGGACAACGTGCTGCGCACCTCGATGGAGCTCGGCGGCAACGCCCCGCTCATCGTCTTCGAGGACGCGGACCTGGACGCCGCCGTCGAGGGCGCCTTCGCCGCGAAGATGCGCAACATGGGCGAGGCCTGCACCGCCGCCAACCGCTTCCTCGTGCACGAGGACGTGGCCGAGGAGTTCACGCAGAAGTTCGTGGCCAAGCTCGAGGCGCTCAAGCCCCTGCGCGGCACCGACCCGGAGTCCACCCTCGGCCCGATCGTGGACGAGGGCGCGCGCGACGACATCGACCAGCTCGTCCAGGACGCCGTGGCGGCCGGCGGCGAGGTGCTCACCGGCGGCCACAAGATCGAGGGCGACGGCTACTTCTACGCGCCGACCGCGATCAAGGTGGAGAAGGGCAACCCGATCCTCCAGCAGGAGATCTTCGGCCCGGTGGCCCCGATCGTGACCTTCTCCTCCGAGGAGGAGGCCATCGAGATGGCCAACGACACCGAGTACGGCCTCGCCTCCTACGTGTTCACGAAGGATCAGGCCCGGATGTACCGCGTGGCCGAGAGCATCGAGTTCGGCCTCATGGGCTACAACGTGGGCGTCATCTCCAACCCGGCCGCGCCGTTCGGCGGCGTGAAGCAGTCGGGCCTGGGCCGCGAGGGCGGCGCCGAGGGCATCGAGGAGTACACCTCGGTGCAGTACATCGGCATCGCCGACCCGTGGGCGGCCACGAAGGCCTGACCCCTTCGCCGCGCCGCTCCCTCCGGGGGCGGTATCGGGTGGTATCCGACGTGGATACCACCCGATACCGCCCCCGAGGCGTGTCGGGGGGGCCGGGCTCGGCTCCCTAGAGTGGGGTGCATGGCCCACGCATCCGAGACCCCCCTCGCCTACCGCGCCCCCGCCCCGCAGCCGGACGACGACGACGGCCCGCGCCGGGACGCCCGCGAGGAGAAGTCGGGCCGCAAGCGCCGTCTCGAGTACCCGCCCGCACCGGAGCCGCTGCCGGTGCCCGTCGTGGACAACCACACGCACCTCGACTTCCGCGACGGCCTGGTCCGCGTGGACGTCCACCAGGCGATGGACGCGGCGGAGGCCGTGGGCGTGACCGGGGCGGTCCAGGTGGGCTGCGACGTCGCCTCGGCCCGGTTCACGATCGCGGCGATCGAGGCCGAGCCCCGCCTGCTCGGGGCCGTGGCGCTGCACCCCAACGACGCGGCCCGCCTGGCCGAGCGCGGCGAGTTCGAGGAGGCGTTCGCGCAGATCGCGGAGCTCGCCCGCCACCCCCGCGTGCGCGCCGTCGGCGAGACGGGCCTCGACTACTTTCGGACGCAGGACGAGGCCGGCCACGCCGCGCAGCAGGAGTCCTTCCGCCGGCACATCCGACTCGCCCGCGAACTCGGCACGGCCCTGCAGATCCACGATCGTGACGCGCACGACGACGTCGTCCGGATCCTGCTCGAGGAGGCGGCCGACGGCGGGCTGCCCCCGCACGTGGTGTTCCACTGCTTCTCCGGCGGGCCCGATCTGGCCCGCACGTGCGCCGAGCACGGCTGGCACATGTCCTTCGCCGGTCCCGTCACCTTCAAGGCCAACGACGAGCTGCGCGAGGCGCTGCGGATCGCCCCGGCCGAGCTGCTGCTCGTGGAGACGGACGCGCCCTTCCTCACGCCGCATCCGCATCGGGGTCGCCCCAACGCGCCCTACCTGATCCCGCTGACCCTGCGGGGCATGGCGGAGACGCGCGGCGACGACGTGGACGCCCTCGCCCGCGCGGTGAGCGAGAACACCGCCCGGGTGTACGGCTCGTTCTAAGCCGATCCAGACCCGGCCCCTAGGATGGACGACGTGCTGACCCGACTCCTCAAAGCCCGGCTGCCCGAGGGAACGCAGTACCTGGTGGACCGCCCCATGCGGATCCGCCTCGTGTTCGTGGTCCTCGGGTCCGTCCTCGTGGCCGGCCTCGAGATGGTGGCGCTCGCCTCGATCCTCCCGCTGGTCAGCCTGCTGACCTCGGGTGAGCTGGGCTCCCCGGCGCTCGAAGGGCTGCTGGCCCGGTTCGGGGCCGTGACGGTGCCGGAGCAGACGGTGGCCTTCGCCGTCGTGATCGTGCTGGCCTTCCTGCTCAAGGCGATCCTGGTGCTCGCGTTCCGCTGGTGGACCATGGGGTTCACCAACCAGAACCTGATCCGCACGTCCGCCACGCTGCTGCGCTACTACCTGCGGGCCGACTACGGCCTGCACCTGACGCGCACTGTGGGCACCCTGGTCAACAACGTCACCGGCACCTCCAGCATGGCGTACACGGGCGTGGTGAACGCGTCCGTCACGTTCCTCACGGAGGCCGTGACGCTCGTCGCGGTGGCGGTCGTGGTGGGCGTCTCCATGCCGCTGACGGGGCTCGGGATGGCCCTGTACTTCCTCGCCGTCGCCTGGGTGATCAAGACCGTGATCCGCCGCCCGGCCTCCCGCCTGGGCTGGACCCTGGTGACCGCGGGGGAGCGGGCCAACACGGCGGCGCTGCAGGGCCTGGAGAACTACAAGGACGTGAAGATCCGCGGCAACGACTCGGCCTTCATGGAGGAGTACCGCGCGGCCCGCATGGAGAGCGCCGAAGCCACGCGGCTCAAGATGATCCTCACGATGATGCCGCGCTACGTGCTCGAGGTCGCCTTCGTGGCCGCCATCGCGGCGCTCGTGGCCGTGGCCTTCATCCAGGGCCGCGGCGGGGAGGCGTTCGGCTCGCTCGCCCTGCTCGCGATGGCCGGCTTCCGCGTGCTGCCGTCCATGGCCGCGCTCATGGCCACCACCAATGAGATCCGCACCTCCTGGCCGGCCTTCGAGCGCACGACGGCGGAACTCGCCGCCGCGCAGCCGGTCCTGCACGCGGCGGACCGGCCCTACGAGCGCATCACGTTCGAGGAGGCCATCGAGGTGCGGGACGCGTCCTTCACCTACCCCGGCAAGGCCGAACCGGTCCTGCGCGACATCGACCTGCGCATCCCCTTCGGCTCCTCGTACGCCTTCGTGGGCGGCAGCGGTGCCGGCAAGACCACCCTGGTGGACCTGGTCATCGGCTTCCACCACGCCCAGCGCGGTGGGGTCTACGTGGACGGGGTGGAGCTCGAGGCCAACCCGCGGGGGTGGTGGGACAACGTGGCGTTCGTCCCGCAGTCCGTCACCGTGGTCAACGGGACGGTGCTGCACAACGTGCTCCTGGACGTCGAGGCCACCCAGACGGCGGACCGGGCCGAGGTGGAGCGCGTGCTGCGCGAAGCCCAGCTGGGCCAGTGGCTGGACGAGCTCCCCGACGGCCTGGACACCGTGATCGGCGAAGGGGCCGTGGGCGTCTCCGGCGGCCAGCGCCAGCGCCTGGGCATCGCGCGCGCGCTCTTCCGGCGGCCCCGCCTCCTCGTGCTCGACGAGGCGACGTCGGCCCTCGACAACCTCACGGAACGACGGGTCACCGAGGTGATCGAGTCGCTGCGCGGACGGATCACGGTCATCGTGGTCGCCCACCGTCTCTCCACGGTCAAGCGCTGCGATCAGATCGTGCTGATGGACCAGGGGCGGATCATCGGCCAGGGCACGTTCGCCGGGCTGCAGGAGACGAGCCCCGAGTTCCGCGAGCTCGTCCGGCTCGGTGACCTCTCCACCTGAGCGGAGCCCGCGCCGCTGCGTCCCGGCTACCCCGTCCGGCGCCCCGATAGACTCGCGGGCATGGTCCAGCCCTCCCCGCACCCCGTCCCCGCCCCGCTGCTGAGCGCCGCGGACGTGCGGCGCATCGCCGCCGAGCTGGACCTGCGTCCCACCAAGCAGTGGGGCCAGAACTTCGTGATCGACCCGAACACGATCCGGCGCATCGTGCAGGCCGCGGACGTGGCCGCGGACGAGCACGTGCTCGAGATCGGCCCCGGTCTGGGCTCGCTCACCCTCGGCCTGCTGGACGCGGCCGCCGCCGTCACCGCCGTCGAGATCGACCCGGTCACCGCCGCCCGCCTGCCGCGCACCGCCGCCGAGTTCCGCCCCGGGGCCGAGGACGCCCTCGCCGTGCTGCACGCGGACGCCATGACGCTGAGCGAGCAGGCCCTGGCCGAGGTCCGGCCCGCTGCCGCCGCCGGCGGTCCCACCGCGCTCGTGGCGAACCTGCCCTACAACGTGGCCGTGCCCGTGCTGCTGCACGCGCTCGCGGTCCTGCCGGGGCTGCGGCACGGCTTGGTGATGGTGCAGGAGGAGGTCGCGGACCGTCTCGCGGCCGGGCCCGGCTCCAAGGTCTACGGCGTGCCGTCCGCCAAGGCGGCGTGGTACGCAGACGTGCGCAAGGCGGGCACCATCGGCACCCAGGTGTTCTGGCCGGCTCCGCGCATCCATTCCGGGCTGGTCGCCTTCACCCGGCGCGAGCCGCCGGCGGGCGGCGCGTCCCGCCGGGAGGTCTTCGCCGTGGTGGACGCCGCCTTCGCCCAGCGCCGCAAGACCCTGCGCGCCGCGCTCGCCTCCTGGGCGGGGTCGCCGCAGGCGGCGGAGGACGCCCTGGTGGCCGCCGGCGTGGACCCGCGCGCCCGCGGCGAGGCCCTGGACATCGCGGCCTTCGCGCGGATCGCCGAGCACGGCCCGCGGCGTGCGGCGGAGGAGGTGAGCGCATGACGACGGAGGACCTCGGCCTCGACCCCACGGCCCGGCACGTCACGGTCAGCGCCCCCGGCAAGGTGAACCTGTCCCTGCGGGTGGGACCCCCCGGCGCGGACGGCTACCACCCCGTGGCCACCGTGTACCTGGCCGTCAGCCTGCGGGAGACCGTCACGGCGATCGCGCGCACGGACGGGAGGATCACCGTCGGCCCGTCGGGCCGCCACATCAGTCTGGTGGACACCGAGGACGTGCCCTGGGACGAGCGCAACCTCGCGCACCGCGCCGCCGCGCACCTGCGGCGCACCCTCGGGCTCGATCCTGACACCCACGGCGTCCACCTCGAGGTCGCCAAGCAGGTCCCGGTCGCGGGCGGCATGGGCGGCGGCTCCGCCGACGCGGCCGCCGCGCTGCTCGCGTGCAGCGCCCTGTGGGAGACCGGGCACACCCGCGCCGAGCTCGCCGAGCTGGCCGCCCCGCTGGGTGCGGACGTGCCCTTCAGCGTGCTGGGCGGCGCCGCCGTCGGGCTCGGGACCGGGGCGGAGCTGACCCCCGTCGCGGCCCGCACCCCGGTGCATCTCGTCCTCGTCCCGGCGGACGCCGGGCTGTCCACCCCCGTGGTGTTCCAGACCCTGGACGAGCTGCGCCGGGAGGGCCACCTGCCCGACGGGCCGACGCGTCCGGAGGTGAACGAGGCCGTCCTGCGGGCCCTCACCGCGGCCGATCCGCTCGAACTCGCCACCGCCATGGACAACGACCTGCAGACCCCGGCCGTCGTCCTGTTCCCCGAGCTCTCGGACGTCCTCGACCTCGGTATGGACGAAGGCGCGTTGCGCGGCATGGTCTCCGGCTCCGGCCCCACCCTGCTCTTCGTGGCGCAGGACGAGGCCTCCGCGCTGCGGCTGGCCTCGGCCATCGAGGAACGCACGGGCGTGCGCGCCCTCCCCGTCCACGGCCCCGTGCCCGGCGCCCACGTGCTCTGACACCCGGCGGGCACCCCCGCCGCACCCGACCACCCCTCCTCCGTCCGGAAAGGACCACCTCCTCCATGGCCCACCTGCTCGGCGTCGAGAACATCGGCATCGCCTTCGGCACCCGCACCGTCCTCGAGGGCCTCTCCCTCGGCGTGGATGAGGGGGACCGGATCGGACTCGTGGGCCGCAACGGCGACGGCAAGTCCACGCTCCTGCGCATCCTCGCCGGCCTCCAGGAACCCGACACGGGCCGCGTCACCCGCCGCGGCGGCGTCCGCGTGGGCGTGCTGGACCAGCAGGACCGGCTCGACCCGGAGCACACCGTGCGTCAGGCCGTGGTCGGGGACGTGGACGACCACGTGTGGGCCTCGGACCCCAAGGTCCGGGATGTCCTGGGCGGTCTGCTCGACGGCTTCGACCTGGAGCAGTCCGTGCGGGGCCTCTCCGGCGGCCAGCGCCGTCGCGTGGCCCTGGCCCGTCTGCTCGCCGGGGACGACGACGTCCTCTTCCTCGACGAGCCCACCAACCACCTGGACGTGGAGGGCGTCGCGTGGCTCGCACGCCACCTGAAGCAGCGCTGGCGCCCCACCGACGGCGGCCTCGTGGTGGTCACCCACGACCGGTGGTTCCTCGACGAGGTCTGCACGCGCACGTGGGAGGTGCACGACGCCACGGTGGACCCGTTCGACGGCGGCTACGCCGCGTGGGTGCTCGCGCGCGCGGAGCGCTCCCGGCAAGCGGCGGTGACGGAGCAGAAGCGTCAGCAGCTCGTGAAGAAGGAGCTCGCCTGGCTGCGCCGTGGCGCCCCGGCGCGCACGTCCAAGCCCAAGTTCCGCATCGAGGCGGCCAACGCCATCATCGAGGACGTCCCCGCCCCGCGCGACTCGGTCTCCCTGGCGAAGATGGCCACGGCCCGGCTCGGCAAGGACGTCCTCGACCTCGAGCACGTGAGCCTGACGCTGGGGGAGAAGCCGATCCTCGACGACGTCACCCTGCGCCTGGCGCCCGGCGAGCGGCTCGGCGTGGTCGGCGTCAACGGTGCGGGCAAGTCGACCCTGCTGCGCCTGCTCGACGGCCGCATCGCTCCGGACTCGGGGCGGCTGAAGCGCGGCAAGACGGTGGTCTCGGCCACCCTCACCCAGGACGTGAAGGAGCTCGACGACGTCGCCCACCTGCGCGTCGCCGAAGTCATGGCCCGCGAAGGCTCGTCCTTCCAGGTCGGTGACCGCGAGATGTCCTCCGGCCAGCTGCTCGAGATGCTCGGCTTCGGCACCTCCCGGCAGTGGACTCAGGTCTCCGAGCTCTCGGGTGGCGAGCGCCGGCGCCTGCAGCTGCTGCGCCTGCTCGTGGGCGAGCCCAACGTCCTCATGCTCGACGAGCCGACCAACGACCTGGACACGGACACCCTGGCCGCCGTCGAGGACGTGCTGGACGGATGGCCGGGGACCCTGGTGGTGGTCTCCCATGACCGTTACCTGCTCGAGCGCGTCACCGACCACCAGGTCGCCCTGCTCGGGGACGGCAAGGTCCGCGGCCTGCCCGGCGGGGTGGACCAGTACCTCGAGCTGCGCGCCGCGATGGACGACGCCGGCGGCCCGGCCCGGGGAGCCGGCGCGGCCCGAGGCCGCAACGACGTCGTCGGGACGTGCGCGGGCATGGGCGGGCCGGAGGAGGACACCGGGCCCACCGAGGCGGAGCGTCGGCTGGCCCGCAAGGAGATGGCCCGGCTCGAGAAGCAGATGACCCGGCTGCGGGACCGCAGGTCCGGCCTCGAGGCGCGGATGGCCGAGCTGGGGCAGGCGCAGGACTTCGACGCCCTCACCGCGGCCTCCGCCGACCTGAAGGACCTCGACGCACAGCTGGACGTCCTGGAGGAGGAGTGGCTGCAGGCCGCTGAACTCGCCGAAGGGGACTGACCGGCGGGCGCGCACAGGAGCGTGTGGCAGGTGGCACAGCGCAAGGCTGTTTCCGGCCTACAATCGAGGGCCGGGGCACAGCACCATGCCCGACCCCCACGACGTGGACCATCCCCCGCGTCAGGACGGAGGAGCAGAGCGTGATCGGGAGTCCCGGTGATGAGTCGACCGCGCTCCGCATGGGCTCGACCGCCCGCGGCCGTGTCCTGGGCCGGCCCTGGGAGCGGGGCCTTCCGCTGCTCGTCCTCATCGTGGACGTGGTCGCGGTCCTGCTCGCCACCTTCGTGTCGGCCCAGCTCCGCTTCGGCGGACCGCGGCGCACGACCCTCCCCGGCGCCGAAGTCATCGATTACAGCGTCATCAGCCTCGCGCTGAGCGCGGCCTGGGTGCTCGCGCTGACCATCCAGGGCTCGCGGGACATCCGGATCCTGGGGGTGGGCAGCGAGGAGTACAAGCGGGTCCTGCAGGGCACCCTCTACCTCTTCGGCACCGTCGCGATCCTCGCCTATGCGGCAGGTCTCGAAGTGGCGCGCGGCTACGTGGGTCTGGCTCTGCCGCTGGGCGTGCTCCTGCTCCTGCTGGGCCGGTTCCTCGTGCGCGGGTGGGTGGCGCGGCAGCGCCACCACGGCAGGTTCCGGCGGCGGCTCCTGCTCGTCGGCGGCCCGAAGGCGGTCCGGCACATCTTCCAGACCCTCGACTCCGAGGCCGGCGCCGGCTATGCCCCCGTGGCGGCGGCTCTCCCCGGATACAAGGCCCGGCAGGAGGACTACCTCCCGATACCGGTCTCCACGGACCTGGACACCGTGGAGGACGTGGTCGCCCTCGTGGAGGTGCGCGACGTCGAAGCCGTGGTGATCACCTCGGGCCACTCGTTCGTCCCCGGGGACGTCCGCCGACTGGGCTGGGAGCTGCAGGAGGGCGGCGTCTCCCTGATCATGGCACCCGCCCTCGTGGACGTCGCCGGACCCCGCCTCCACACGCAGCCCCTCGCGGGTCTGCCGCTCATCCACCTCTCCACCCCGCGCCTCTCCGAGGGCAAGGCGTTCGCCAAGCGGGCGTTCGACGTCGTCGCGTCGGGTCTGGGCCTGATCGCCATCTCGCCGCTGCTGATCGCCGTCGCGATCGCGGTCAAGGCCACGGACGGCGGGCCGGTGCTGTTCCGGCAGGAGCGCATCGGTCTCGGCGGCAGGCCGTTCACCATGCTCAAGTTCCGTTCCATGGTGGTGGATGCCGAGGAGATCCGGCAGCGGCTCGTCTCGGACGGCGGGGATGCGGACGTGCTGTTCAAGATGAAGGACGACCCGCGCATCACCCGGGTCGGCAAGCTCATCCGCCGCACCAGCATCGACGAGCTGCCCCAGCTCGTGAACGTGCTGCGGGGGGACATGTCCCTCGTGGGCCCGCGGCCCCACCTGCCGCACGAGGTCGAGGCCTACGAGCAGTACGTGCACCGCCGCTTCCTGGTGCAGCCCGGCATCACGGGGCTGTGGCAGGTCTCCGGCCGGTCCGACCTCCCGTGGGAGGAGGCGGTCCGCCTGGACCTCTACTACGTGGAGAACTGGTCCATCCTGGGCGACCTCGTGATCCTGGGGCGGACCGTCAAGGCCGTGATCGCCGCCGACGGCGCCTATTGACCCCGGATCCGCGCGACCTGTGTGGAAGAATGGGCCGTCGTCGCCGCCCCCTGGGGTCCGGCGCTCCGCCCTGGTGTAATGGCAGCACGCCGGCCTTTGGAGCCGTGCAGTCTAGGTTCGAATCCTAGGGGCGGAACCCCCGTCCGCTGACCCCCACCGGTGCAGGAGCCCCCATGTCCCAGCCGTCCGCCCGTCCCTCCGCCGTGATCGTCCTGGCCGCGGGCCAGGGCACCCGCATGAAGTCGACGACGCCGAAGATCATGCATGCGATCGGGGGGCGCTCCCTCGTGGGCCACGCGCTCGCGGCGGCCTGGTCGCTCGCGCCGGAGCACCTCGTGGCCGTGGTCCGGCACGAGCGGGCCCGCGTGGCCGAGCACATCGAGACGGTGGCGGCTCAGCTGGGCATCGACGCGCTGGCGATCGCCGACCAGGACGACGTGCCGGGCACCGGCCGCGCCGTCGAGCTGGGCCTGGCCGCCCTGCCCGCGGACCTCGAGGGCACCGTCGTGGTGACCTACGGTGACGTCCCGCTGCTGACCCCGGAGACCCTCGTCCGCCTCGTCGCGGACCACGAGGCGGACGGCAACGCCGTCACCGTGCTCACCGCCACCCTCGAGGACGCCACGGGCTACGGCCGCATCGTCCGCGACGCCGAGGGCCTCGTGGAGCGGATCATGGAGCACAAGGACGCCCTCGCCCACGCCGAGTCCACGGGGGATGACTCCTTCGTGGCGATCCGCGAGGTCAACTCCGGCATCTACGCCTTCGACGCCGCCCTGCTGCGCCGCACCCTGCCGGAGATCTCCACGGACAACGTGCAGGGTGAGAAGTACCTCACGGACGTGCTCGGCATGGCCCGCGCCGAGGGCGGCCGCGTCGCCTCGGTGGGCACGGACGACGTGTGGGAGGTCGAGGGCGCCAACGACCGTCGGCAGCTCTCCGACCTGGGCCGCCAGCTCAACGACCGCGTGCTGCGCGGCTGGATGAAGGAGGGTGTCACGGTCGTCGACCCGTCCTCCACGTGGGTGGACGTCACCGTCTCCCTGGCCTCGGACATCACGCTCAAGCCCGGCACCCAGCTGCACGGGGCGACGTCGGTGGCCACGGGCGCCGTCGTCGGCCCGGACTCCACCCTCACGGACACGCAGGTGGGGGAGGGTGCCGTGGTGAAGCGCACCGACGCCACGGAGGCCGTGATCGGCGCGGGCGCGACCGTCGGCCCGTTCACCTACCTGCGCCCGGGCACGGTGCTGGGGGAGGACGGCAAGATCGGCGCGTTCTACGAGACCAAGAACGTGACCGTGGGCCGCGGTGCCAAGCTCTCCCACCTGGGCTACGCCGGGGACGCCGAGATCGGCGAGTACACCAACATCGGCTGCGGCAACATCACCGCCAACTACGACGGCGTCGCCAAGCACCGCACCGTGATCGGCGCGCACGTGCGCACCGGCTCGAACACGGTGTTCACGGCCCCGGTCTCGGTGGGCGACGGCGCCTACACCGGCGCGGGCGCCGTGGTCCGCGAGGACGTGCCCGCCGGGGCCCTGGCGCTGAACGCCGTGAGCCAGCGCACCCTCGAGGGCTGGGTGCCGGCCAAGCGCCCGGGCACCTCCTCGGCCGAGGCCGCGCGGGCCGCCGGCGCGGAGGGCTCCGGCGCTCAGGGCTGACCCCGCGCGCCCGACAAGAGGTCGGCGTGTCACAACCGTACCGATTCCGGTACGGTTGTGACACCAGAGATGAGGTGGTGATCCCGTGACGTATCGTGACGATCTGTGGGACGTGGCTGCGGGGAACCACGGGGTCATCACCACTACGGAAGCGGAGGAGGCGGGCGTGCCCGCCGTCGAGGTCCGCAAGCTCGCCCAGCGCGGCGTTCTGCGGAGGCTGGCCCACGGGGTGTACCTCCATCGCCAGGTTCCCCGCGACCGGTTCACGGACGCGGCGGAGGCCGTGGCCACGGGCGGTGAAGATGCATTCCTGGACTGGGACGCAGTGCTGTCACTGTACGACCTCGCCCTGGTCGATCCCTCCGTCGTACGGGTGGGCGTGACGAGGCGGTACCGCGGCTCGCCGCGCGCGCATGTACGAGTGACACGACGCCGTCCCCCGCCGGGCGACGAGGACCTCACCTTTCACGGCGGCGTGCGAGGCCTCACGATCAACCAAGCCCTTCGTGAGGCACTCGACCGCATCCCTCTCGAGCGCGTCGCCGCTGCGATCGAGGAGGCCCGCGCGCGCGGGCTGCTCACGGTGGGCGAGGCGAGGAGCTTGAAGAAGGACCTGGAGGCGCGGCAGAACGGTGGACATCGTGGCGGTCGATGACGTGGTCGTGGGCCTGGGCGATCTGGGAGCTCGAGGTGCGCCCAGGAGCGAAGGCCAACTCAACCGTCGACTGGAGGCGATCGCTGACGCGATGGGCGTTCCGGTGGACCGGGCGCGCCGGTTGCTGGGAGCAGTGATCGTGGCGCAGATGTTGCCGGAAGGCGTCGTAGTCAAGGGTGGAAATGGCGTTCGACTCCGACATGGAGCCACCGGGACGCGGGCGACCCGGGATCTCGATCTACTGGCTCGCGATCCCCAGCAGGCGCTGAAGGACTTGACCGGGTTCGTCGACCGGGGATGGGGGGCCGCGCCCGGGAGCAAGAGAGAACTCAAGGCCGACCCGGCTGCGACCCGGGTGGCCTTCTTCGGCACGGTGCATGAGGACGATCCTGCGGAGCCTCTCGGAGTGCCCGATCCCTACGTCCTGTCACGAGCGAAGGTGACCCTGCATTTTCTCTCCGCGAGGACAAGTTGGGTGTCGGTCCCGATCGAGATCGGGCGCGACGAATTCGAGGGCAGCACGCTGGCGCAGCCAGTCGAGGTCGTGGCACCCCAGGTCGCGGAGGCGGTCACCGCGTTGGGATGTGGAACACCGCGGTCTGTGGCCGTGATGGCTGTCGAGCAGCAGCTCGCACAGAAGATCCATGCCGTCACGGATCCACATCAGACGCGAGGCCACGATCTCGTGGACATCCAGTTGCTCTGGCATGGGGCGGAGGCCGAGGGTGGTGTCGACATCCCGTTGCTCGCAGATCTCGTCAGCCGTACTTTCATGTTTCGGTCACCCGGCCGGACTGCGGCAGGACACACACCGCATGAGTGGCCGCCTCCGGTCGCTCACGTCCGGACTCTCGAGCAGGGGTACCTGGATGCGCTGGAGGAGACACGAGTGGGTGCGGAGGGACAGGCCAGGCTCCTGCAGCCGCGCGTGTCCGACGCGGCGGATTGGCTGGAGTCGTTGATCACAAGGATCGCGCGGGCCGCCGGCGCCGAGGGCTCCGGCGCTCAGGGCTGACCCCGCGCGCCCTAGGATGGGTGCGAGGACCGGGCCCCTCAGGCGGCCCGCTGGACGTCGGCCGCGCGCCGCCGCCGGGCATGGAACGTGCAACCACGAAGGATGATGAGGACGTCATGACGGAGCTGAGCCGCAGCGAGGACAAGCGACTGGTGCTGGCCACGGGCCGCGCCCACCCCGAGCTCGCGCAGGAGATCGCCGAGGAGCTGGGCACCGAGCTGCTCCCCATGAGCGCCTACGACTTCGCCAACGGCGAGATCTACGTGCGCTCGGGCGAGTCGGTGCGCGGCAAGGACGTGTTCATCATCCAGTCGCACCCGGCGCCGCTGAACAACCACCTCATGGAGCAGCTGATCATGGTGGACTCCATGAAGCGCGCCTCCGCCCGCCGCATCACGGTGGTCTCGCCGTTCTACCCGTACGCCCGCCAGGACAAGAAGGGCCGCGGCCGCGAGCCGATCTCGGCCCGTCTCGTGGCGGACCTGTACAAGACCGCCGGCGCCTCCCGCGTGATGAGCGTGGACCTGCACACCGCCCAGATCCAGGGCTTCTTCGACGGCCCGGTGGACCACCTGTTCGCCATCCCGCTGCTGGCGGACCACATCCGCTCCAGCGTGGAGGGCGAGGAGGTCACGGTCGTCTCCCCGGACACCGGTCGCGTGCGCGTGGCGGAGCAGTGGGCGGACCGCCTGGGCGGCGTGCCGCTGGGCTTCGTGCACAAGAGCCGGGACCTCACCGTTCCGAACAAGGCCGAGTCCAAGACCGTGGTCGGGGACGTCGAGGGCCGCGTCTGCGTGCTGATCGACGACATGATCGACACCGGCGGCACCATCGCCGGCGCCGTGCAGATCCTCAAGGACGCCGGCGCCAAGGACGTCATCATCGCCGCCACGCACGCGGTGTTCTCGGACCCGGCCGCCCAGCGTCTCGGCGAGTGCGGCGCCCGTGAGGTCGTGGTGACCAACACCCTGCCCATCCCGGAGGAGAAGCGCTTCGAGACCCTCACCGTGCTCTCGATCGCCCCGCTGATCGCCCGCGCGATCCGCGAGGTCTTCGAGGACGGCTCGGTCACCAGCCTCTTCGACGGCGTCGCCTGACCATGGCCGAGCGCGTCGAGCCGGCCCACGGGGAAGACGGCGGCGCGGTGGCCGCGCCGCAGCCTCACCGTCCGCGCCTGCCGTTCTGGGCCTCCCTGCTGCTGAACGTGGTGGTGGCCCTCGCGGTCGTCGCCGTGGTGCAGGCCCTGTGGGTGAAGGTGTACTCGGTGCCGTCCGGCTCGATGGAGAACACCCTCGAGGTGGGGGACCGCATGCTGGTCAACCGCACCGCCTACCCGGACGGGATGGCCGACTCCCAGGACGTGGTGGTCTTCACGGCCAACGAGGACTGGGCCACTCCGGCGTCGTCGGAGGGGGCCGTGGAGAACGCCGTCCGCACGTTCGGCGACCTCACCGGCATCGGCCGCTCGCACGAGCAGGCGTTGGTCAAGCGCGTGGTCGGCACCGCGGGGCAGACCGTGGAGTGCTGCACCGCCGAGGGCGCCGTGACGGTGGACGGGGAGCCCGTGGACGAGCCGTACATCCACAACGATCTGCCGTTCATCCGGGACGAGCTGGACTGCGAGTCCGAGGTGATGTCCGCGCGCTGCTTCGGCCCGGTCACCGTGCCGGAGGACTCGATGCTCGTGCTCGGCGACCACCGCTCGAACTCGGCCGACTCCGTGATCGCGTGCCGCGGCATCCCCGCCGACCAGGCCGGGGACTGCGCGCGCTTCGTCACCCGCGAGGACATCGTGGGCGAGGTCTTCGTGACGGTGTGGCCGCCCACGCACTGGGGCGGGCACTGAGATACGTCGTGGTGGCGGCGTCGGGTCGGCGCATACGCAACGGCCAGGAGAAGGGAAAGGGGTGAGCGATCAGTGGCAGTCAAGCCGCGCTCTCCGAGGTCCCGCATCATCCGTCGTGTCGTCATCGCCTTGCCGGACAGCACGCGCCTGTCCGGGTTCCGAGCCCAGCCGGGGGGCGAGGACTTTGAGGTGTTCGACGCCATCGACAATCGTTCGGGTTCGGTGACAGAGCGCTTCGATGTGGAGCGGTTCCGGGACTTTTTCCAGCGTGATCCCCGTCCCGGTGAGATCGGCTGCACCCTGAGCCACATGGGGGTCATGCGAAGTTTTGCCGAGGAGGTCGGAGCTGAGCGTGACCTGCTGCTCGTCGCGGAAGACGACGCGCGGTTCGTCGATGGCTTCGAATCGATTCTTGCCCCGCTGGCACGACATGTGCCCCCTACGTCGCTCGTCGTTCTAGCCGACCCTCACGGCCCCGCCGGACGGCGCGACCGATCCGTAGGGAGTAAGTCTGAGCATTTCGTCCAATTGTCACTCTTCGCGCGCCGATTTGCGCACCCTTCTCGTCGCGGCGTTGTAACCATGGGCCGCTGGAGTGCTGGGTTGACCGGCACGGGCTTGTATCTGGTGACCAGGGCAGCCGCACGTGGCATCGTGCGGTCACTTGACGAGGAGTTCGGTGGGCGGCCTTGGTGGGTGGCCGACTACCACGGGTTCTATCGGGACGAACTGGGCATCGATGTCCTTGCCGTGCGCCCGAATCTCGCTGGCTGGGAGGGGGAGTCGTCCATCCAGGACGACGGCCACGTGGGATGGCGCGCGACGAATGGCGACAAGGCCTCGCGCGTCGGCGGGGGAGAATTCCTGAAGGAGTGGCGCCACCGGGCGCTCCGTAAGGCACAGTCGACGAAATTTGATCTCCTCTGGCGCCTGCGGAAGACCCCATAGGGAGCGAACGCCCGTGCCGGCTCAGCCGGTCGTGGCCAGCTGCGCGGTGACCAGGGCGTCCATCGCCTCCCGCACCCGGGCCTCGGCGTCCTCGGGCACGGGTCCTTCGGTGCGGAGGCAGGCCACCACGTCGGCGGCCGTCCGCGGCTCGTCCAGCAGGAGCCAGACGGACGGGCCCAGACCTTCGAGCACGACCAGGCGGTCCGAGGCGAGCAGGACCAGGCGGCCGTGGTCGGTCAGGATGCCGTCGTCGACGGCGCAGCGGGACACCGCGCCCGGGACCGCCGCACCGACCGAGGCCCGCAGCTCCTCATCGGTGAGCGCCTCCCAGGCGGGGGTGACGGGCGTGGGCGGGGCCGCCAGGAGGCCGTCGACGACATCCCGCAGGTCCTCCGCTTCGGCGTAGACCAGGCGTTGGGCGCCGCCGACCGCGTCGAGGACACGGCAGAGCGTCACGAGGCCGCGGGGGAGCAAGGAGAGGGAGGACGTCTGGGGGACGAGCGCCCCCAGCGCAGCCACGAGCTCCATGGGCTCCGCCCGCGGCGACACCGAGCCCTCCGGATCCCGCACGCGATCCAGCACGGTGATCCGGGCCAGTCGGGCGTCAGGAAGGGTCGGGCCGAGACCGAGGTCGTCCGGGCCGCGCTGGGTCTTCGGCCGCACTCCGCGTGCCTCCAGCACGGACAGCGGCTTGGGGTACGGGGTGACGGCCAGGCCGTCCGGGGCGATGATCGCCGTCTCGTCGGTGAGATAGGCGAAATGGGGTCCCAGCCGGCGCGTGGCCGTCGTCTTGCCCGTCCCGGACGCCGCCACCAGGACGATCGCCGCCCCGGTGTCCGGTGCGGCGAGGCACGCCGCGTGGAACATCAGGTGGGTGCCGCGCGCGGATTCGATCGCCCGTGAGGTCGTCAGGAACACCAGGTCCTCGTGCCACTGGAGCCACGGACGCGCGGCGCCGGCGCCCCGGTGCGCATCCGCGTCGGCGGGCGGCTCCACGACCTCCACACCGCACCGGGTCCAGGACGCGATGACCTCCGCCCGCTCGTCTCCTGTGAGGCCGCTCACCGTCACGGCATCGAGACCGGTGCCGATGCGCAACGCGGTGGTCTCGCTCATGGCTTCGTCCTCCCCCTGGGCGCCGGGCATGGCTCACCCTTTCCATCCCGTGGCTGTCCGGTCAGTGTACTGAGAGCCGTGCGGGCGGCCATGGCGCCGCCCCACCGGCTGGCACGGGTCTTCGCCAGAGCCTCCCTATACTCGACACAGGTTCTCGGGCGCTGGGTGCGCCCTCCATCCGAGCTGAGGGAGGAGCCCGCATGGCAGCCCAGTCGCCCACGGCGGCGGTGACCGTGGTGATCCCGCACTACGGCGATCCGGCCCCCACCCTCGCCCTCGTCGACCGCCTGCTGACCGATCCCGGAGACGCGCTGGCCGCCGTCGTGGTCTCGGACGACGCCTCGCCCACCCCGTACCCCGAGGCGCACGATCCGCGTCTGACCGTGGTGCGCCGCGAGCGCAACGGCGGCTTCGGGGCGAACGTGAACACCGGCCTGGCCGCGGTCACCACCGAGCTGGCCCTGGTCCTCAACTCGGACGCCGAGATCACGGGGGCGCAGATCGACGCTCTGGTGGCGGCGGCCGCTCCGTATCAGCCGGCCGTGGTCAGCCCGCAGGTCGTCAACGAGGACGGCACGCCGCAGTGGTCCGGGCGGCACTTCCCGACGGTCCTGCACCAGACCGTCGAGTGGCTGACTCCGCTGGCCCGCTTCCGTCACCTGGACGTGCTCCACGAGGCCGTGGGGCACGACGTCGCGGCGGCCCGGTCCGCCTCGCCCGTGGCGGTCGACTGGGTGATGGGCGCCGTGCTGCTCCTGCCGATGGCGCAGGTCCGCGCCGTCGGCGGGTTCGACGAGGAGTACTTCATGAATTCCGAGGAGGTCGACCTGCAGCGCCGCCTGCGCGAGCGCGGCGTGCCGTCGATCGTGGTCCCGGCCGTCCGTGTGCCGCACGGGCTGCACGGCTCCTCGGACCCGCTGCGCCGGCGCGGCTGGCTGGTGGACTCCCGGTACCGCTACGCCCGGAAGTTCGGTCACCCCCGGGTCCTCAAGGCCGCGCTCACCGCGGCGACGGGGGCGAACTTCGCCGTGAACGTGCTCCGGCAGGCCCGGGGTGTGGACGTGGACGCCCGCGCCGTGCTCCGGGACGAGCACGAGCTGGTCTGGAAGGGGCGGCGCCGATGAGCGCCACCGGCTACACCGTGCCCGCGCCGCCCGACGCGCGGCGCGGCCGCTCCCCGGAACGGCTGTTCCTCGTCTCGCCGGCGTTCCACGGCTATCACCGCTCCATCGCGGCGGCGTGGGCGGCCCAGGGCTTCGACGTCACGGTGCACTGCTACGACGCCTACGCCACGCTCGGCATGAAGCTGCGGAACAAGGGGCTGCTCGAGCTGCCGCAGAAGGCGGGCGTGGACCGCACGGCCGCGCGGGTCGCCTGGGACACGGGGCGGGCCGTGGCCGCGCTGCGCGAGGCCCGGCCGGACCGCGTGCTCGTCATCAAGGGGGACTCGCTGGGCGAGGACTTCTGGTCCGCGATCCTCGATGCGGGCCTGCCCCGCATGCTCTGGCTGTACGACGACCTCGCGCGGCACGACTACTCGATGGAGTTCCTGCGCTCCGTCGGGCCGGTGCTCAGCTACGCCCGCTCCGAGGCCGAGCTGCTGGCCGGCGAGGGCGTGGACGCCCACTACATGCCCAACGGTTTCGACCCGGCGATGGCGGTGCCGGAGGTGCCGCGGCGCGACGAACTGGTCTTCGTGGGCTCGCGCTACCCGAACCGCGTGGAGCTGCTCTCGCGCCTGGCCGCGGCCGGGGTGCCGGTGCGCGCCTACGGGCGTCAGTGGAGCCACCACCCGGTGGACCGCCTGCGCACGTGGGAGCTGACCCGGCCGGACCTGCCGGCCGAACGGGACATCCCCCTCGAGGAGGCGTACGCCGTGCAGGCGGCCGCCGCGGGCGCCATCAACATCCACGGCCTGCAGGCCGGCCACGCGATGCGGACCTTCGAGGTGCCCGGCATGGGCGGTCTCCAGCTGGTCGATCGGGCCGACGTGGCCGAGTTCTACGTCCCGGACGAGGAGGTGCTCGTCTTCGAGGACGCGGACCACCTCATCGAGCTGGGCCGCCGGGTCGTCGCGGATCCCGCCTGGGGAGCGCGCATTCGGGAGGCCGGCCGCCGCCGGTCGCACGCGGAGCACACGTTCGCGCACCGGGCGGCCATGGCCCAGGGGTGGTGGGCATGACCGACGCGCCCCTCTTCTGGCGCTCCGAGGACCTGCCGCGCTGGCACGCGTGGCAGCGCGCCCAGTGGCCGCTGACCCGGCGGGCCGCGGACACCGCGCGCTCGACCGTGCGCGGCGTGGCCGGCGCCCTGACACGCCGCCGGTTCACCGGCGACGACGTCCCGCGCCTGCTCCTGCCGGCGGGGGACGTGCACACCCTCGTCGCCCTGGAGTCCTTCGGCCCCACGCAGCTGGCCGCGCTGGCCTCGCCCGTGGCCGCCCTGGCCACGGTGCGGCCGGAGGCAGCCGCCGGGGTCGGCTGGGTGCTGCCCGCCGGTGACGCACCCGCCCTGCCCGGGGCCGCGGGCCACCGGGAGCACGCCGCCACCGCCGACGTCGTGAGGGATCGCCTGTCCGGGCTCCGCCGCGTCCTGGTGGCGGGGGAGTACCTGCCCTCGGGCCGCGCCGCCGTGCGCTGGGCCCGGCAGCGGGGGGCGCGGGTCGGCGTCGTCCAGCACGGCCTGCTGGCCGTCTCCACGCCGCCCGTCCCGCAGGACGCCACCCTGTATGCCTTCACGAGCGCGGACGCGGACTGGTGGACCCAGGGCCGCGCCGATGTGGAGGCCGTCCCGGTGGGCTCGGCGTTGCTCGAGCAGGCCCGCCGGACCGCGCCCGCGCTCTCGGGCGCCGGAGACGACGGCCCCGGGGTGTTCCTCGGCCAGCTGCACGGCGCCGAGCTGCCCCGCCGGGACTTCGCCGCAGCCGCCGAACAGTACGTGCGGGCCACCGGCGCCGCCTACCGCCCCCACCCGGCCGAGCGGGACCGTCTCTCCCGCGGCCAGCACGCGGCCTGGCGCAGGGCCGGCGTGCGGATCGACGACGCCGGGGCGCCCCTCGTCGCCACCCGCGGGCCCGTGGCCGCCGTCTTCTCCACCGGGATCCTCGAGGCCGCGCAGGCCGGCAGGCCCGCGTGGGCCGTCCACCCGGAGCCGCCCGCCTGGCTCGAGGGGTTCTGGCAGCGCTACGGCATGACCCGGTGGCGGCCCGGCCGCACCCCGGAGCCCACCCCGGCCCTGGCCTCGCCGACCGCGGACCCCGCGGCCGCGATCGCCGAACACGTCTGGAAGGAGACCGCGTGAGCATCCTGTGCGTCATCCCCGTGCGCGGCGGGTCCCGGGGGCTGCCCGGCAAGAACATCCGCCTCCTGGGCGGCCATCCGCTCGTGGCCTGGACCATCCAGGCCGCCCTCGAGGCGGAGGAGGACCTGCACGTGGTGGTCTCCACGGACTCGGCCGAGATCGCCGAGGTCGCCCTCCGCTACGGCGCGGACGTCCCGGGCCTGCGCCCGGCCCACCTGGCCCAGGACTCGACCCCCACCGAGCCCGTGATCGAGCACGTGCTCGCGGCCGAGCGCGCGGCCGGCGTCGAACCCGAGGGCGTGATGCTGCTCCAGGCCACCAGCCCGCTCCGCCTGCCCGGCACCCTGGACCGCGCCGTGCGGCAGTTCCGGGACACGGGGGTGGACTCGCTGGTCGGCGTCGTCCCGGTGTCCCCGTTCCTGTGGCGCCACGCCGAGGATCCCGACGGGGAGCCGATCCCGGACTTCGACGTCACGGCGCGCAAGCGCCGGCAGGACATGACGCGCGCCGACCTGCGGTTCCGCGAGAACGGGTCCCTCTACGTGACGCGCCCCTGGGTCTACGACCGGCTGCACAACCGGCTCGGCGGCCGGATCGGCCTGCTGGAGCTCGACGACCTCGAGGGCGTGGACATCGACACCGAGCTGGACTTCGCCCTCGCCGAGCAGCAGATGGACCAGTACCTGGCGGTCCACAAGGTGCTCCGGCACCGCCCCGAGCTCGGTGCCCCGCGCACCGCCGAGACCCCCACCACCGGACCGAACCGCACCCCCGGAGGCGCGCAGTGATCATCGAACGCAGGCTCACCCCCTACCTCGTCTTCCCCGAGGACTCGCTCCTGGTCGCCCTGCAGAAGATGACCGACAACCGCGAGCGCACCGTGTTCGTGGTGGACTCCCACGGCTTCCTCGTCGGCTCCCTGACGGACGGGGACGTGCGCCGCTGGCTCGTGGCACATCCGGAGGCGTCGCTGGACGTGGCCGCGGCCGACGTCGCCCATCGCGACCCGGCGACGGCGCCCCTGGGCGCCTCCCCGGCCGAGATGCGCGAGGCCCTGCCCGCCGGGGCGCTGCACCTGCCGCTGCTGGACGAGCGCGGCCGCCTGACGGCCCTGGCGATCAACCGGGAGGCGGAGCTGCGGATCGGCGGGCACCGGATCGGGGAGGGCCACCCGGCGTTCCTGATCGCCGAGATCGGCAACAACCACCAGGGCGACGTGGACCTGGCCCGCCGTCTCGTGGACCTGGCCGTCGAGGCGGGCGCGGACGCCGTGAAGTTCCAGCTGCGGGACATGGACGCCCTGTACCGGCAGTCCGGTGCGGCCACCGCCGGCGAGGACCTGGGGGCCCAGCGCACCCTGGACGAGCTGGCCAAGTTCTCGCTCTCCGCCGAGGACATGGTGCGGGTGTTCGACCACGTCCGGGACGCCGGCGTCGCCCTGATGTGCACCCCGTGGGACGCCCCGTCCATGCGGGTGCTGCGCGAGTACCCGGTGGACGGCGTGAAGATCGCCTCGGCGGACCTGACGAACCACGGTCTGCTGCGGGACGCGGCCGCCTCCGGCCTGCCGATGGTGCTCTCCACAGGCATGTCCCGGGAGGAGGAGATCCGCGAGTCGGTGGCCCTCGTGCGCTCCTTCGGCGTCCCCTTCGCGATGCTGCACGCCCAGTCCACGTACCCCGCCCCCTACAAGGACGTGAACCTGGCCTACCTGGACCGGCTCGCGGAGATCGCGCAGACGCCGGTGGGCTATTCGGGCCACGAGCGCGGCTTCCACGTGGCCCTGGCCGCGGTGGCCCGGGGCGCCGCGATCATCGAGAAGCACTTCACCGTGGACCGCGGGCTCGAGGGCAACGACCACAAGGTCTCCCTGCTGCCGGAGGAGTTCGCGCAGATGGTGCGGCAGACCCGGGCCATCGAGGAGTCGATCGGCGTCGGGACCGAGCGCGTGGTCTCCACCGGCGAGGCGATGAACCGCATCAACCTGGCCAAGTCCCTGGTGGCGGCCCGCCCGCTGCAGGCCGGCGCCACGATCACCGCCGACGACGTGACCGTGAAGTCCCCCGGCCGCGGCCTGCAGCCCAACGAGCTGCCGCGTCTGGTCGGCCGCACGCTGCACCGCGAGATGGCCGAGGGCGACTTCTTCTTCGCCGGCGACCTCACCGACACGGTGCCCACCGGGCGCCAGTTCCAGTTCCGGCGCCCCTGGGGCCTGCCGGTGCGCTACCACGACGTCGAGGCGCTGACGAAGGACTGCACCCCGGACTTCCTCGAGTTCCACTTCTCCTACAAGGACCTCGAGATCGACATCGACTCGGTGTTCACCGAGCCCATGCCGATGGGCTTCACCACCCACCTGCCGGACATCTTCTCCGGCGACTTCCTCGTGGACCTGGCCAGCGACGACGACGCCGTGTGGGAGCGCTCGATCGCCGAGGTGCAGCGCACGATCGACATCACCCGGGACCTGAAGCGCTGGTTCCCGAACGAGGAGGAGCCCATCATGGTCATCACCATGGGCGGGTTCACCCTGGACCGGCACATCCGCCCGGAGGAGCGGCGGCCGAAGTACGAGCGCATCGCCGAGGCCGTGCAGCGCCTGGACACCTCCGGCATCCGGATCGCCGCGCAGACGCTGCCGCCGTTCCCGTGGCTGATGGGCGGTCAGCAGTACCACAACCTCTTCATGGACCCGGACGACACCGTGGCGTTCGTGGAGGCCACGGGGGTGCCCCTGTGCCTGGACATCTCCCACTCCAAGCTCTCGGCCACGTTCCTGGGGATCCCCTTCTCGGAGATGGTGGAGAAGCTGGCCCCGCACACCATCCACCTGCACCTCGTGGACGCCACCGGTGTGGACGGGGAGGGACCGCAGATCGGGGAGGGCGACGTCGACTGGCCCGTGCTGTGCGAGCAGCTGGACCGCCTGGCCCCCGGGGTGAGCTTCATCCCGGAGATCTGGCAGGGCCACATCAACAACGGCGAGGGCTTCTGGATCGCGCTCGATCGGTTGGAGCAGTGGCTGTGAGCGAGGCCGCGCGCACGGGCGTGGACCCGCTGACCCTCTGGGTGGTGCCGGTCGCGAATCTGGGCGGCGTGGCCCGGCACGTGCTGGACGTGGCGCGCGTGGGCCTGCCCGGGCTGCGCCTGGCGGTGCTGTGCCCCGAGGGCCCGCTCGCCGAGCGCCTCCGCGAGCAGGGTGCGGCGGTGTTCACCGGGGACGTCGGGCCCGACGCCGGCCTGGCCGCCTCGGTGCGGACGCTCCGGACGGCGGTGCGCCCCCTGCGTCCGGCCGCGATCCACACGCACCTGGCCTACGCCGACCTCGCGGCCTTCGCCGCGTTCGGCCCGGGACGGGCCCGGCGGCGGGCCGGTGCGCCGGCGCTGCTCAGCACCGAGCACGGGATCGCCCCGGACGACGGGCTGTACAACCGCGCCGCGGCGGCCCGGATGAAGAACGCCGCGCACCGCGCCCGGCTGCGCGGCACGGACCTCGTGATCGCGGTGGCGCAGTCCACCGCGGACGTGCTCCGGCGCAAGTGGGGTGCGGGGGCGCCCCTCACCGTGGTGCGCAACGGGGTGGATGTGTCCGCGGTGCGGGCCGCGGCCGCGGGGCAGCGGCGCGCACCGGGGGAGGGGCTGCGGATCCTCTCCCTGTCCCGGCTGGCCCCCGAGAAGAACCTGGACCGGCTGATCGCCGCACTGCCCGCCCTGCGTGAGCGCGACCCCGGGACGCGGGTGACGCTGGCCGGCGCTGGCCCCCTGGAGGGGCAGCTGCGTGCCCAGGCCGAGGCGCTCGGTGTCGCGGATGCGGTCGACCTGCCCGGCTTCGTGGAGCCGTGGGGGACCATGGCCGAGCACGACGTGCTGGTGCAGCTCTCGGCGTGGGAGAATCTCAGCTACACCCTGCTCGACGCCGCGGCCGCGGGCCTGCCCGCCGTCGCCAGGGACGTGGGCGGCAACGGGGAGATCCTGCCGCCCGAGCGCCTGGTCCACGAGACCGCGCCGGCGGCCATCGCCGACGCCGTCGTGCGTGCCGCCGCCGAAGGCCCGGGCGAGGTGCGCGTGGGTGACGTGGAGACCATGGCCCGGGCGGTCGCCGAGGCGACCCTCGAGGTGCTCGGGCGCCGGGTGGGGAAGTCCTCGGGATGACCGGTCGCATCTGGATCCTGGCGAACCAGGGTGAGGTGGGCGGCGGCGAGGTGATGCTGCACCACCTCGCCACGGCCCTGCGCGAGCTCGGGCGGGACGTGGGCGTCGTGGCCCCGGCGCACCCGGCCGAGACCGCCGATCGCCTGGCCGCGGACGGCTTCGACGTGGTCCGCGTGGGTGGGCCCGGACGCCTGGGGTACCTGCGCGCTCTCCGCGCCTGGGACCGTGGCCGAGGCAAGGACGACGTCGCGTGGTGCAACGGGCTGCTGCCGGCGACGGAGCTCGCCGGTCGGCCGCGCCGGATCGTGCACCTGCATCAGGTGCCCGAGAAGCCGCTTCTGCGCGTGTTCTCCGCCCTGGCGCGCCCCGGCGCGCTCGCGGTCCTCGTGCCGTCCCGGTTCGCCGCGGACCGGATCCGCGGGGCGCGCGTACTCCACAACTGGGTTCCGGCCCCCACGGCGCCGCAGACACGTCCGGCCCGCGGTGCCGATGATCCGGTGACCGTGGGATTCCTCGGCCGGCTGTCCGTGGACAAGGGCATCGTCACCCTGCTGGAGGCCGCCGCGCTGCTGCGGAGGACCGACCCGGGTGCTTTCGTGTTCCGCATCGCGGGGGAGAGCCGGTTCGTGGCGGAGGACGAGGCCGAGCGGCTCGCCACCGCCCTGAAGGCAGCCGGTGAGGACGTTCAGGTGCTCGGCTGGCAGGACACCGGCGAGTTCCTGACCTCCGTGGACGTGCTGGCCGTGCCGTCGCAGTGGGCCGAGGTCTTCGGCCTGGTGACGGCCGAGGCGATGGCCGCGGGCGTTCCGGTGGTGGCTTCCGACGCGGGGGCCGTTCCCGAGGTGGTCGGCAGCGCTCACCCCTTCGTTGTTCCGCAGCGGGACGCTGCCGCACTCGCGAATTGCCTGCGGGCCGTGCGCGCGGTCGATCTGGGTGCGGTGGCCCACTCCCAGCGGCACCGCTGGGAGTCACTGTTCTCACCCGCGGCCGGCCGCGCCGCCGTCGCCGAGCTCCTGAATGACCTGTCCCTATGATCCCCGCGGAGGACTCATGACCGAGACGCCCCTGACCCCCGAGGCCAGCGTGATCGTCCCCAGCCGGGGCGGAGCCCAGCGGTTGCCGCGCCTGATCGGCGCCCTCACCGCGCAGGAGGACGCCCCGCCGTTCGAGGTCCACGTGGTCGTGGACGGGGATGTGGACGGGTCGGAAGCGGTGCTCGCCCAGTTGGCCGCAGAACATCCGGGCCTGGACCTGAGTTGGACCGTCTTCCGGGAGAACCGCGGACGGGTCGCCGCGCTCAACGCAGGTGCCGACGCGACGTCCGGCCGCATCCTCATCCGCGCGGACGACGATCTCGAGCCCGGACCCCACTACATCCGGGACCACGTGGCCGCGCACGCGGGCGGGCCTGGCGGGGTGATCGGATTGACGGCCAATGTCCTCCCGGACTCCGCCTATCAGCGCGTCTACGGTGATGCCCAGGACGAAGCGCACCGTCGCCATGCCTATGCCCTTCCGGCAGAGCAGCAGTGGCGGCACTGGGCGGGCAACGTGTCCGTCCCCCGCGCCCTCCACATGGAGCTCGGCGGCTACGACCCCGACTACCGCCGCTATGGCTGGGAGGACGTGGACTTCGGCTACCGCCTCCACGTCGCCGGGTATCCGGTGGAGATCCGGCCGGAGTTGGAGACCCGTCACCACGCGGCAGCGGTCACCACCTACACCAAGGCGCGCCGGGCTCTGCATTCCGGGTCCGCCCGGCAGATCTTCATCGCCAAGCACGGGGCGGACGCACTCGGCGGGGACCGCGCCCCGGGCGGGCCGTGGGGCGCCGCCGTGCGGGCGGTGGCTGCTCTGAGCACGGAGCGCACGATCCAGTACAGCTCCGCCGTCGTCGAGCGTGCCGCTGTCGTGTTGCCAGCCCCGGTCGCACGAAAACTGATCGCCTTGCAGGTCGAAGCCGCCGCGGAGACTGGACGCACCCGGCCGGGGCGTGCCCGCCGACAGTTCTGAGGGGAGCACCATGACCGACACGACACGCGGCCGGATCGCCATCGCCCACGACTACCTCACCCAGAAGGGCGGGGCAGAGCGGGTGGTGCTCGCCCTGCACCGGATGTGGCCGGACGCGCCCATCTACACGACGTTCTACGACCCCGAGGGCACGTTCCCCGAGTTCGAGGACGCGCACATCGTCACCTCGCCCCTGAACCGGGTGGGGGTGCTGCGGAAGGACCCGCGGAGGGCACTGCCGCTGCTGCCCCTGGCCTCCTCGCTGATGCACGTGAAGGAGCCGATCGCCGTCGTCTCGACCTCGGGCTGGGCGCACGGATTCCGTTACGACGGCGCCACGCTCGTCTACTGCCACACGCCGGCGCGCTGGGTCTACCTGCTGGACGACTACCTGGGCGAGGACGGTCGGAACAGCATCAAGGGGCGGATCGCCCGCGTGCTGCGCCCGGGTCTGCGCAGGTGGGACCGCGCAGCCGTCCGGCGTCGAACGCGCTATGTGGCCAACTCCACGGTGGTGAAGAAGCGGATCGAAGACGTCTACGGGCTCGACGGCGTGGACCTCGTGTTCCCGCCGCACTCCGTGAGCACGGAGGGCCCGCAGGAGCCGATCCCCGGCGCCGAACGGCTGGCGGAGGACGGCTTCCTGCTGTCGGTCGCGCGGCTCATGCCGTACAAGCACGTGGACGTGGCGATCGAGGCAGCGGCCCGCGCGGGGCGGCCGCTCGTGGTGATCGGCAAGGGCCCCGAGGAGGCCCGACTGCGTGCGATGGCGGGGGAGGACGTGGTGTTCGGCCAGGACCTCACCGACGCGCAGCTGCGGTGGGCGTACGCACACGCGACGGCGCTGATCGCTGCGAGCCACGAGGACTTCGGCATCACGCCGCTCGAGGCGAGCGCGTGGGGCGTGCCCACCGTGGCGCTGCGCGCCGGCGGCTACCTGGACACCATCGTGGAAGACGTCAACGGGGTATTCGTGGATGAGCCGACGGTGGATCTGGTGGCAGGCGGAGTGGAGCGTTTGCTGGCCCATGACTGGGACCGGGCGGCGATGCAGGTGCACGCCGAGCAGTTTTCCGAAGTGGAGTTCAGCCAACGAATTCGCAATGCGCTCACGAATCTGCCGCGAATTGCGGGACAGCGATGAGCATCCCTCGGCGTCTGGTGTAATGGCCACATGCGAGCCAACGATCCCGGGGTGACACTCACCGTAGCCGTCACATACCCGGGGGACCCGACTGACCCCCAGTCTTGGTCTGGCACTCCGGCGGGTCTCATCCGGGGCCTCGAGGCGGCGGGAGTCCGGGTGGTGCCGGTGGACCTGACCCCGCCGTCCACTGCCGCTCGAGTCTGGACTCGGGTGACGGCACAACGGCTTCGCCCGACGGCCGACGAGTTGCTGACGCTTGGCCGTGAGAGTGCTGCCTACGCCCGCCTGGTGGAGCTGACTGCACTGTACCGCGTTCCCCGCCATGTGGACGCCGTCCTCCAGATCGGCACGGGCTACCGAGTTCACCACCGACGACTCGCCACTTTCGAGGATATGACGATCGCCCAGGCGGTCGAGCACGCGTGGGGCCCGTTTCCTGACCTGCCGCCAGCTCTCGTCGACGGA
Organism: Micrococcus sp. KRD070; assembly: GCF_017168435.1. NCBI lineage: Bacteria > Bacillati > Actinomycetota > Actinomycetes > Micrococcales > Micrococcaceae > Micrococcus > Micrococcus sp. KRD070. The sequence continues at coordinate 43,978 of NZ_JABFNH010000009.1, read as the reverse complement.
CGACGGCGCCTACAGCAGAGCGTCTACGAGAAGGCGGGCATCTGTTTCGCGGCTACATCCTGGGTCGCTGACTCCATCAGTGACGACTACGGAATTCCTCGCGAGTGGATCACGGTGACGGGGCTGGGCGTCAATCGAGAGGGGCAGCCTTCCACGGACAAGGATTGGAGTTCGCCGCGGTTCCTCTTCGTCGGCCACGACTGGGAACGTAAACGCGGCGACGCCGTGGTCAAGGCCTTTGCGCAGGTGCGCGACCTGTACCCCGACGCCCTCCTCCACCTGGTCGGCGCGGGTGTCCCCAACATCGATGCTGACGGGGTCGTGGTGCACGGGCTCCTGCCCATCTCAGAGCCGGCGGCGCAACAGCGACTGGGACGCCTCTTCGCCGAAGCCACGTGTCTCGTCGTGCCCAGCCGACTCGAGCCCGCAGGCATCGTGTACGCGGAGGCCGGCCGCATGGGCATTCCCTCCATCGGGACCACTGTGGGCGGGGCCTCAGACATGATCGGCGACGGTGGGATCGTCGTGGATCCGTCAGACCCAGGGGGGGTCAGTGAAGCCATGCTGCGTCTGGCGGACCCGGCTGTGGCCAAGGAGGCGGGGCGCCGCGCATCACAGCACGCAGCGCGCCTGACCTGGGAAGCGGTCGGCGCGAGAGTCCGCGACCGCTTGGTCCGCGCCGTCGTCAGCGGCAGGGGTCCAGGCGCTCGATGACCACACGGTCCTGTCCGAAGAACAGGTACTTCGTGTAGGTGATCGTCCGAACGGGTTCCGTGGCTGCCACGGGGTCTCCCATGGACACGACGGCGCACTGACGCGAGTCGGAGAAGAGTGCAGCCCACCCGCCGACGACGTCTGATCGAGCCGGATCTTCTGCTACGCCCACGTTCGAGTGCAGCCCTACCCAGGCGAATCCGGCGTCCACGTCCTGCGGCGCCAGCCCCTCCGCCACGAGCTCCTCCGCCGCCTGCCACACGACGCCCGTGCTCGACCACGTATGAAGAGTCACCAGGGCAGTGGAGGCCACGACGATGAGGGCGGCCGTCGCGGCGGCGGCCCTCTGGGCCGCCCGGGTCCGTGTGGCCCGAAGCACCAGCACACTCAGGGGCACGATGAGCGGGTAGAGATACCGCTCGAACATCGCCTGGCCCGAGAACGTCTGCACTGTGATGCCCGCGAGGTAGATCAGCAAGAACGAGGCCATGAGCAGGACGACGGGTTGACCAGCCGGTCGCCATGGACGGCCTGGGCGACGACGTGCACGCGCCACGACATCGCCACACAGAGCCGCCACCGTGGTGCCGGCGAGGATCGCCAGCCCTGCGGCGCACCAGAGAAGCCAGCCCGGCACCGTGTCACGTGCGCCGTGGGACATGGCCATGTAGGCGCCGTCGGCGGCCAGGTAATTTCCCAGCAGGGCGCCCCGCCCGAGGAGGAACACTAGCTGTTGTGGGTCATGAGGTTCTTGGCACGAGGGCCGGGCTGAGATGAGACGAGCGGGCCTCTCCCGCAGGATGGAAGTTCCTCAACAACCCACCTGCCCGAAAAGACCCACTCATGACTCACGCTAACGCACCCCTGACCCCCACCGGCCGTCTCAGGATGGTCCACCGCCACCTGCACGACGGCATCCCGCAAGCCCATGTCGCCGCCGAGTTCCGGGTGAGCCGGCCCACGGTGGCCACCTGGGTGGCCCGCTACCGCGCCGAGGGCGAGGCAGGACTGCAAGACCGCTCCTGCCGGCCACGACGCTCTCCCGCCCAGCTCGACCCCGAGGTGGTGGCCCAGATCCAGACCCTGCGTCGCAGGGAGAAGTGGTCGGCCCGCCGGATCCATCACCACCTCGTCTCCGAGGGCCACCGGGTGTGCCTCCGAACGGTGGGCAGGTGGCTGCACCGGCTGGGCATCTCCCGGTTGCCAGACCTCGCGCCCACAGGTGAGGACCTGCGCCAACGACCCCAGAAGATCACCGCCCGCGGCCCGGGGCACATGGTGCACCTGGACGTGAAGAAGATCGGGCGCATCCCTGACGGGGGCGGCTGGCGTGCTCACGGACGGGACTCCGAGAACGCGCGAGCAGCCAAGCGCGGGCCTGGCCGACGGGTCGGCTACACCTACCTGCACTCGGCGATCGACGGGTTCACCCGCCTGGCCTACACCGAGGCGTTGGAGGATGAGCGGACGGTGACCACGATCGGGTTCTTCTGCCGGGCGCGGGCGTTCTTCGCCGCGCACGGCATCACCGTGGACCGGGTGGTCACGGACAACGGGAACAACTACCGGGCCGTGGACTTCACCGCCAAGGTGGTCTCGCTCGGGGGCCGGCACCACCGGATCCGGCCCTACACGCCCCGCCATAACGGGAAGGTCGAACGCTACAACCGGCTGATGGTCGATGAGGTCCTCTACGCCCGCCCGTACTCCTCAGAGCAAGCTCGGCGTGAGGCCCTGCAGGTGTGGGTGAACCACTACAACTACCATCGGCCTCATACCTCCTGCGGGGACGCCCCTCCGGCCTCGTTGGCCCCGGCCCGAGTCAACAACGTCATGACCTCTTACAACTAGCCCTGCCGTAGTGAGGGCACCTGCCGTGCCGAAAGACCAGGCCGCGGCGGAGCGCGGCTTTGAGGCGCCGAGTAGGACCGCCGGAGAACACACGAACATCAAGGTCATGACCCCCATTGCGAGGGCCCGCACCGCGCCTCCAACTGTGGGATCGACCATGGGCGGATCGTCACCTGGCTGTGACCGGCGCCAGACCTCGAAGGCGGCGATAGCGACCAGCGTGACGAGGGAGGCGACGAAAATGACGCGCCGTCTGTCCCGTCGAACGAGCCAGGCGGTCACCGCGACCGCCGCCACTGCTGCCAGGCCCTGCTCTCGAACCGTGGTCGCCCACAGCCCAAACGCCATGCTCCCGATGAGGTTGAGGACGCCGCCGCCGTCGAGGTAGCGGGCACCGAAGTACAGACCACCCGCAATGCCCGCCATCATCGGGACATCAGTCATGTAGGACGTCGACAGCAGTGCAAAGCCTGGAGCTACTCCGACCAACGCCGCGACCAGCAACGAGCGGCCCCTCGGCAGAACCCGTCGCGCCGTCCCGTAAGAGAAGCCGATCATGGCGGCTCCGCAGAGCATCACGAACACATGCTGGCCGACGACGCTGGACGCAAGCGAACCTAGGGGCACCATCATCCCGACCATCGAGGCCCGGTTGAACCCGACGAGATGCACCCGGCCGGTCTCGGCAAACGAAGCGGCGATCCGTGAATGAGCCCACGAGTCGTTGTGAGGAATCCAGAGCGCACCGGCGGTGCCTGCAACAATCGCGGGGAGGACCACAAGGGCCACGATCAGGGCCGTCACGATGACGGCGTCGGTGTGATGTCCTCGTGCGCGCACGACGGTTTCCATGCTCATCTTGCGGTGTTGAGCAGGTCGAGCAGATAGCGGCCGTAGCCGGATTTCACCAGTGGCTGGGCTCGTTCCTGAAGCTGCTCATCTGTAAGGAGCCCCTGGCGCCACGCCACTTCCTCAGGAGAACCGACCTTGAGTCCCTGGCGGGACTCGACCGTGCGAATGAAGTTGGACGCGTCGTTGAGGTCGTGGAAAGTGCCGGTGTCGAGCCACGCCGTCCCGCGGGGGAGGACTTCGACGTTCAGGGCGCCGCGCGCGAGGTAGGTGCGGTTCACGTCCGTGATCTCCAGCTCGCCGCGGGCTGAGGGCTTCAAACTCCTGGCAATCTCGACAACGTCGTTGTCGTAGAAGTAGAGCCCCGGGACGGCGTAGTTCGACTTGGGGTGGGCCGGCTTCTCCTCCAGTGAGACGGCCTTCCCCTCGGTGTCGAACTCCACAACGCCGTAGGCCGTCGGGTCGGCGACCCAGTAACCGAACACGGTGGCGCCGTCGACCTCAGTGTGACGGCGCAGCTGCTGGCCCATGCCCGGGCCGTAGAAGATGTTGTCCCCCAGGACGAGCGCGACATGCTCGTCGCCGATGTGGTCCTCACCGAGGATGAAAGCCTGGGCAAGGCCGTCTGGGGAAGGCTGCTGCACATAGGTCAGAGAGACGCCGAACTGGGAACCGTCGCCGAGGAGGCGCTGGAACTGCTCCGCGTCGTGTGGGGTGGTGATGACAAGGATGTCGCTGATGCCCGCGAGGATGAGGGTGGACAGCGGGTAGTAGATCATCGGCTTGTCGTAGACGGGGACGAGCTGCTTCGAGATGCCGTGGGTAATGGGATGCAGCCGGGAGCCCGTGCCGCCGGCGAGGATGATGCCCTTCATGCTGTGATGCTATCGGGAGCAGAGGGTCCTGTCTGAGGGGTACGCACGGTGGGTGTACAGGATCCCCTCAGTGTGAGCAGAAGCCGGATATGATCACCCTGTGCAGCAAGTCGTCAGAGATGCCATCGCACGCGGTGTGGCTCCGATCCGCCGACGTCAGCCGTACGTGATCTGGGGAAATGAACCCATGAACGGTGGGAATTTTCTCTTCCTGTGGGTGACCGCGTGGGCTCGTCAACGGTCCACCGGGGTGAGTTGGCTTGTGAGGTACAAGCCCAAAATGGAACCGTGGCTCCAGGAATTCCCGCGACTTCGCGAACTAACGGTGACGGAGGACAAGGTTTCCTTCTTCCAGTCACGGACCGTGGAATGGGGTCACGAGATCAATGTGGATTTCCTCTACCCGGACCTGAAGCAGTTCTGCCGGGACATGCTCCTCCAGGGTTCGGCCTTCAGCGATCGCTGGGGCACCGTCACGCCGGGGGCCACGGTGGTGAACGTGCGGCGCGGCGACTACTACAGCAACCCAGAATTCCGGCGTCATTACGGATTCGACGTTCGTGAATTCGTGCGGGTGGCGATCGAAGAAATCGACTCCCCGGGAGGGGCGCCGGTGGTCTTCGTCTCCGACGATCCCGACTGGTGCGTGACCCATCTGTCGGACCTGTTTGCGGGCGGCGATGTCCGGGTGATGCCTTCGCCACATGACATGTTCCAAGACCTGGCCCAGGTCTCGAGCGCGGATAACCTGATCCTGGCTAATTCTACATTTTCGTACTGGGGCGGTTACCTCGCCTCCTCTCGACCCCCCGGGCAGCGACCGCGCAGGGTCGTAGCGCCGCTGTTCTTTGGACGCCACTATCCGTACTCTGAGTCCGCACTCCTCTTGCCGGAATGGCTCGCCGTGCCCGGGGACCGGTACGGGGAAGGAAGCGCCTGATGTCTCTCGGTCTCAATGTGCCGTCTACACCGGGCCCTCGGCTCGGATACGTGCTACCCGGTCCGATCCTCTCTTCCGGTGGCCTGGTTGCCATGGAGGCGCGCGGATTCTCGGGCCTGACTGAGCTGGCTCGCAGTTGGCCAGGACGGGTCATCGTCCTCGCGCCTGCGGTGAATGACATCCCCGAACCGCTCCCACTGGCCTACGTGACCGCAGACGTCGACAGCCTGGGTTTCGACATCGTCAAAGCTCAGCCCGTCCCGGCTGAGATCGATTCCCTGGGCCTGGACCTGACGCTGGGTCTCCTGGCACCCCATTGGAGAGGGATGACCGAAGCCCGTACGCCCGCAGTACTGACGGCCGAGGTGGACTACGGCATCCGTCTCGGCATTCACCGTGCGACGTCCTCCGGAATCCCGCTCGCTCGTGCAGCGGTCGGACTCCTTCGTGTCGAGGCCGGGTTACGCAGACAGGCTCGGAAAGCGAGATCTCTTCAGTGCAACGGACCTGCTGCCTTCCGGGCCTATGGTAAGCAGTCAGCCACCCCGCTGGCCTTCATGGACCATCGAATCTACGCCGCAGACGTCGCAGCCGCGCGTGCCGTTCGGGCATGGGACGGCGAGGGTCCTCTTCGCATGGCCTTCTCCGGTCGACTGGACCCGATCAAGGGCCCTGAGTACGCTCTTGAAGTCGCCCATCGGGCACGCCGGGCGGGTCTGCCGGTGGAGATGGCCTTTCTGGGGACCGGGCCAATGCGCGAGACACTGCAGGACCGCGCGGAAGGCTGGGTCCAGTTCCGTGGATTCCGCGACTACCGCACCGAGTGGCTGAACGACGTACGGGACACCGTCGACCTCATGCTGCTGCCCCACCTCCAGGGCGACCCGTCCTGTACCTACTTCGAGTCCCTGGGATCAGGTGCACCGGTGCTCGGCTACGCGAACGCCACGCTGAGCCCGCTCGTGCGGCGCCATGGTGTGGGCTGGGCGGTGCCGAGGGGAGACATCGACGGCATGGTGGAGATTCTGCGATCTCTCATCGATGACCCCGAGGCACTCCTTCGTGCACGGCAGGCAGGTCTCGACCTCGTAGCGACAAACGATTTCGAAACGACGACCCAGCGTCGCGCCGACCACTTGCTCCAACACATCGGCCCCGCTCCGCTCTAAGCGGGCCCTGTCCACCCTGGGGCCTGCCTTGGAGAGGCTCGTGCCCCCTCAGCTGGCCACTCGCTGCCCGATCATTCGAGCAAGGTGGGCGGCCGCGTGGGCCGGCGTCGCTGCGCCACGCCAGCTGTCCTGGAACATTGCCACCACCTCGCGGAATGGCATGCCGATACGTGCGGCCCGTTTGGTCAGCTCCCACCGATGTGATCGCGCAAGTTCTCGGGCCTCCTCCGACGTGCCGTGCTCTGCATTGCGCAAGGCCGCGAACATGGACCGGACGAAACGGGGACTGTCATGCGCGAACCCCACTGCGCCCAGAGAGGTTGCCAGCCGCCTGACGGCAACGAGGGGCTCCTCCGTGTAGGTGAAGCGATATCGCGCCGCCAGACGGGTGAGGAGCTCAAAGTCCTCGTAGAAGAGGTCTTCAGCGTAGCCGCCCTCCTCGCGAAGAACAGCTGTGCGCATGAAGAACGACGCAGCCGGGATCCAGTTGGAACCGACAAGGCAGGCGAGGGTGTCTTCGCTGCGTTGCGGTTCGTCCGGCCATGGAAACTCGACGCGCGAGGACGGGTGGAGCACCGAAGAGTTCTCGTCGATCACCGCGGCGTCGCTGTAGGCAAGAACGACATCATCTGGAGCGGCCCGCAGGAGCTTCTCGTGGACCGCGATGCGATCTTCGCGCATGGTGTCGTCACCTGCGATGTAGGTGACGAATTCGGTGTCCACTTTGTCCAGCAGTCGGTTAAGGGTCGGATTCAGCCCCATGTTGATGGCATTGGGATGGAACTCGAACGACGACGGCGCGTCTGCGAGCCACTGTCGGATGACCTCGGCGGTGTCATCTCCCGGGGATGCGTCATCGGCGATGAGGACTCGGACCGGAGGCACGGTCTGGCGTCGAATGCTCTCCAGTGTCTCGATGACGTAGGGAGCGTGGTTGTAGGCGACCACCAGAACGGTCGTGCCCGGGTGGTGTGGGCACCCGGAGTCACCCAGCCCTAGACCGACCTGTGACTCGGCCTGCCGCCGGAGGACTCGATGGCGCGTCCACCCGTCAACGAGTCCCCAAGCCGTCGCCACGCGATCGACCGCGCCAGGCCAGTCTCGGGCCTTCAGCCCGGCGGCCATAGCGGCCGCAGCCGCGCCCGCGCGGGCCAGTTCTGTGGTCGGTGCGGAGCTCAGTTCGGGCACCGCATGCCAGGCGTCCCGCGCCGAAGCGGCCTCCGCAAGTGAACGTCCCGCCCGGGCCCGCGTACGGACGCGGTCACGCCATGCGGAGGGTCGGGAGTAGATGATGCTCATGGCTCCGCAGTCCGTGATCGGCACGCTGGCGCGGTCGAGGCGGAAGGCCAGGTCGTTGTCCTCGCCACCGCGGACGAGGGCCGCATCGAACCCCCCGACAGCCAGCAGGACGTCCCGTCGGGCGGCGAAGTTCCCGCCCATGAGGGCCGGCCCCATCGACCCCCGCCCTGCAGGACGTGGGGGGACCGGCATGGTCTCTGCCACCAGCATCTCGAGTTTTTCCGCGAGTGACTTGCCGGTGAGCTGTGTGTCCTCCTTGACCACCACGCCACCGGTCACGACGGGGAAGTCGTCGAGGAACTCGTAAGCGAGCCGGCACCAGTCAGGGTGGACGAGGTCGTCGTCGTCGCAGAACGCCAACTTGTCGGCCGAGGCCTCGTTGATGCCCCGATTCCGGGCAAAGGAGGCGCCGGGGTGGGTGTCGGCGTCGATGATGCGGATGAACACGCCCTCCGGCAGGGGAGCGAGGGACGCGACATAGGGGTGAAGCCAGGGGTTCCCCCCGTTGTCGCATAGCAGGATCTCCCGGGGTGGCGCGTCCGTCTGACTCAGCAACGCTGCAAGCTGGTCCTTGAGGGGCAGTCCGCTACGGTAGCAGGGGATAATGACTGAGATCTTAGGATCCGTCAATGTCTACTCGCTTCAATAGAACGGCATGTTGGGTCAGGTCCACTCGACATGACTATTGGGAGCTCACCGCACCATTACTGTAGCCGCGCGGCATCAACCGGTCGCAGGGAAGGATCATCTGCCATCCCTCCGGCGCATGGTCTATGACCACGGTCTCACGGCTGGGATTCTGTGACTCACATCGTTGGCGCAGGTTTGCGACCTGCTGCGACCAGGACGGCGCGCCATGGCGAGTGTTGACTGTGGCCGGGGAAATAAGCGATGACAATATGAGCGCTATCGCGGTGAAGGTGGGGACAAGTTTCTTGGCTGACGCAGAATGACTTGCGGCGACATCTAATGCTATGACAATAGCTACCCATAGGAGAAGCGATGCCCCTGTTCCCCACCTTATGAAGGTGAAAGGCGGACGAATGTAGTCGAGTCCTGGATGGTTATTGAGGAGAAAGCTGAGCGCCCATGTCGTGATCGATGTGAAAGTGGCGGAAATAATCACCCACTTGCGAGTATTGTCCTTGATCGCAGACGCCGCCAAGAGCGCGGCAATAGCGATAGCGAGCGTGACGGGGACCAGCCAGCCGGAAATTTCGATCAGAAAGTTTGCGCGCGGCTGATTTCCGACCGGTGTCCCGAGGACGACATTCACAAGTAGCCCTCGAATCATGGAAAGGGGGTCTGCTAAGCCGCGACTTGTGCGGGTGGTGTCAGATGACAGGAAAGCAACGAGCTGCGCAACTATTCCTACAGACCATCCTGTGAACACGATTCTTTCGTATCGGGTCCCCTTCCAGGCTCGCCCCGCGATAATCGGAGCGAGGATCGCTAGCTGAATCTCGGTCATTGCGGCCATCGCCAGGATCAGAGACCAGACCACCGACGCCGAATAAGTTCGAGGTGAGTGCCATGAGATCCAGAACCCGAGATACAGAAAATACCAATGCAGGTTCGCGAGGTTGCCAAGCGCTTCGACTCCGGCAAAAGGGAGGAGGATGGGAATGATCATTACCAATAGACGGAGAATCCGGCTGGTGATAAGACTCTTGGATATTAGAAAGCTGAGTCCGCCGATTAATCCGACCACGGATCCGAAGGCCACTGTCGTGGCGGTTGGCCACGTATCAACTGGAAGGAGGGATATAATTCCGCTGATTAAACGCGGCCAAAAATGCAGATATCCATCATAGGGGTCAATGGGAAGGTGAAGGGACGGGTTGGACACCCATGCCTGCAAGAATACCTTTCCGTCCTCCGCGTAAAGAGTGTCCCATGTAGATGTGGGGAGTCTGACCAGGCTGCATACAATGCCGAGTGTTGCGCCGACGGCCAGTGCTGTCGGCACCTCGACGGTCGAGCGGTCGATGCTGGGCCGGGGGTCGAGGTTCTGATGCATAGGGCCTTAGTGCTGAATGAGTCGGTTGCCGCAGTGCTGACCCGAGGAGGGCCATGGGGTCGGTGATTCGAGCGTTCGGCGCGACCTGGGCATAGCCTATGTCACCATATTGTTGTGCACTCGCAGATACCCTGACGTCATGCACCTCCTCGTCACCGGCGGCGCCGGGTTCATCGGCTCCAACTTCGTGCACCACCTGGTCCGCCACACGGACCACGACGTCGTCGTCCTGGACAAGCTCACCTACGCCGGCAACCGGGAGAACCTGGCCGGCCTGCCCGAGGGTCGCGTCACTCTCGAGGTGGGGGACATCTGCGACGCGGCCCTGGTGGACCGCCTGGTCGCCGAGTCGGACGCCGTCGTGCACTACGCGGCGGAGTCCCACAACGACAATTCGCTGAACGATCCCTCGCCGTTCATCCAGACGAACATCGTCGGAACCTTCGTCCTCCTGGAAGCGGCCCGCAAGCACGGCAAGCGCTTCCACCACGTCTCCACGGACGAGGTCTACGGCGACCTCGAGCTCGACGACCCGGCGAAGTTCACGGAGACCACCCCGTACAACCCCTCCAGCCCGTACTCGGCCTCGAAGGCCGGCTCGGACCACCTGGTGCGCGCGTGGGTCCGCTCCTTCGGCGTGCAGGCCACGCTGAGCAACTGCTCCAACAACTACGGCCCGTACCAGCACATCGAGAAGTTCATCCCGCGCCAGATCACCAACCTGATCGACGGCGTCCGCCCCCGCCTCTACGGCCAGGGCGTCAACGTCCGGGACTGGATCCACACGGAGGACCACTCCTCGGCCGTGCTGCGCATCCTCGAACGCGGCGAGATCGGCCGCACGTACCTGATCGGCTCGGACGGCGAGAGGAACAACAGGGAGATCGTGGAGATCCTCCTCGAGCTCTTCGACCGCCCCGCGGACGACTACGACCTCGTCGCCGACCGCCCGGGCCACGACCTGCGCTACGCGATCGACAACACCGCCCTGCGCACCGAGCTCGGCTGGGAGCCGCAGTTCACGGACATCCGCGCCGGTCTGGCGGACACGGTCCGCTGGTACCGCGAGAACGAGGCCTGGTGGCGCCCGGCCAAGGCCGCCGTCGAGGCCACCTACCGCGCCCAGGGCCAGTGAGGGGGCACCGCTGATGCGCATCACCGAGACCGCCATCCCTGGCCTGCTCGTCCTCGACCTCGACGTCCACGGGGACAACCGCGGCTGGTTCAAGGAGAACTGGCAGCGGGAGAAGATCCGTGCCCTCGCCGCCGAGCACCCCCGCTTGGCCTCGCTCGCCCCGGTGCAGAACAACATCTCCTTCAACGACGCCGTCGGCACCACCCGCGGCATCCACGCCGAACCCTGGGACAAGTACGTGGCCGTTGCCCACGGCCGGATCTTCGGCGCCTGGGTGGACCTGCGGGAAGGGCCGTCCTTCGGCGCCGTCGCCACCGTGGAGCTCGGCCCGGAGAAGGCCGTCTTCGTGCCGCGCGGGGTGGGCAACTCCTACCAGACGCTCGAGCCGGACACGGCCTACACCTACCTGGTGAACGACCACTGGTCCGCCGACGCGCAGGGCCGGTACACGTTCCTCAACCTCGCGGACCCGACGGCGGCCATCGCCTGGCCCATCCCGCTCGAGGAAGCCGAGCTCTCGGACAAGGACCGCGCCCACCCGATGCTCGCGGACGTCACCCCCATGGCGCCCGCCCCGATCCTCGTGCTCGGCGCCGGCGGCCAGCTCGGCCGCGCCCTCGTGGCCCGCGCCGAGGCCGCGGGGATCCCGGTCGAGGCCCACGGCCGGGACACGTGGGACATGACCGATCCGGTGTCCTGGCCGCGGGAGCACTTCCGCGGCCTGCGCGCCGTGGTCAACGCGTCCGCCATGACCGCGGTGGACGCCGCTGAGACGCCCGAGGGCCGGGCCCAGGCCTGGGCCGTCAATGCGACCGCCGTCGCCGAGCTCGCCCGCCGCTGCACCGAGGCCGGCGTCCCCCTGGCCCACGTCTCGACCGACTACGTGTTCGACGGCGCCCTGCCCGTGGGGCAGGAGCACCCGGTGGACCACCCGCTCGCGCCGCTGGGCGTCTACGGCCAGTCGAAGGCCGCCGGCGAGGCCGCCGTCCGCACCGTGCCGCGGCACTGGATCGTCCGCACCTCCTGGGTGATCGGGGAGGGGAAGAACTTCGTGGCCACCATGGCCTCCCTCGCCGAGCGCGGGATCGACCCGGCCGTCGTCGCGGACCAGCACGGCCGCCTCACCTTCGCCGACGACCTCGCCGACGCCCTGCTGCACCTGGTCACCACGGACGCGCCCACGGGCACGTTCCACATGACCAACAGCGGCGACGTGGTCACCTGGCACGACGTCGCCCGGTGGGTCTTCGAGGACACCGGCCACGACGCCGAGCGCGTCTCCGCCACGACCACCGCCGCATATATGGCCGGCAAGGAGGGCGTGGCCCCGCGGCCGACCAACAGCGCCCTCGACCTCGGGCCCCTGGCCGCCGTCGGCTACACCGCCCCGGATCAGCGCGAACGCCTGCGCACGTATCTGAGGCGCTGACCGCGTCTCGCACGACAAAGCCCCCGCCGACTTCGGCGGGGGCTTCGTGCGTGGGTGCGATCAGCTGCGCGTGCGGGCCTTGCGGCGTGAACGCCGCCCCTTCTTCGCGGACGAACCGACGCTCGAGAGGTACTTCTCGTGGGACTTGTGGTACGTGCTCTCGTACCCGTAGCCATAGGAGTAGCCGCCGCCGCGCTGGGAGCGCGCGACGCCGTTCATGACGACGCCCAGCAGATGCGCGTCCACCGCGGCGAGGTTCTCCACAGCCGCCTCCAGGTGGTCCTTGCGGGTCCGCCCCTGACGCACCACGAGCACAGTCCCGTCCACGGCCGTGGCCAGGAGGGAGCCGTCCGTGACGGGCAGCAGGGGAGGGGAGTCGACGATGACGAAGAAGTCCTCCGATGCCAGCTTCAGCAGGGCCCGCATGCGCTTCGAGCCCAGCAGCTCCGACGGGTTCGGGGGCGTCCGGCCGGCGGGGAGCAGCGTGAGGTTCGGGATGCCGGTGGCCGCGAGGGCGTCGTCCGGCTGCACCTCACCGGCCAGCACCTCGGACAGGCCCACGTCGCCCGCCACCTGGAAGAGGTCGTGCTGCCGGGGCCGCCGCAGGTCGGCGTCCACCACGAGCACCCGTTCGCCGGCCAGGGCCAGGGCGCGGGCCAGGTTCGATGCGACGGTCGACTTGCCCTCGGAGGGGTCCGCGCTCGTGAACGAGACGACGCGGGGCGGCTCGTCGACGGAGACGAACTTGAGGTTGGTGCGCAGCGCCCGGATGGCCTCGCCGGCCCGGGGGTCGAGGTCCACGGCCTCCTCGCCCGTGCGGGTCAGGGACGCGTTCTCCGGAACGGCTCCGATCACACCGGCGCCGGTGATCTCCTTCACGTCGGCGCGGCTGCGCACCTTCACGTCGAGGAGACGACGGAGCACGGCGATGGCGAGCCCGGCACCCAGTCCGGCCACGACGCCCACGAGGACGTTGCGCCGGGTGTCAGGGCTCACGGGAGCAGAGGGCACGCGGGCGTCCGACAGGGGCACGACCTCCAGCGGGCTGTTCTTGTCCACGTCCGCCGCCACGTCCGCCGTCGCCTGCAGAGCACTGTTCGCGAGCTGCGCGGCGGTCTCGGGATCCGTCGAGGTGGCGGTCACCTTGATCATGCTGGACTCGGGGACGAGCACCGCGGAGAGCGAACCGTCGCCGTCCTGCCCCGTGTCCTGGGCCACGCGTTCACGCACGGCCTCGCTGTTGATCAGGGCGACGTAGGCCTGAGCCCGGCTCTCGGCGGGCAGGTTGCTGGTGATGAGGCTCTGATCTGCAGCCCGCGCGGCGAGGAACCCCTGAGATTCGGACGCGTAGATCCGGGGCTGCAGCGCGGAGTAGCCCCAGCCCAGCAGACCCCCCACGAGGGCGGCCGCCAGCAGCAGGAGGAGGTTGGCGCGCAGCAGGCGGAAGAAGTCGACGATCGTCACGGAGCACCTCGGGGGTCATGGACGGGAATGCGCGGGCCGTCGTGGGCGAGGCACGCGCGGTCCACGGTACCAAGACCCCTCGTGCGGTCTGCCGGGCCCGAGGACGAGGCACGCCACCGCGCTACGCTGAGCCGAGTATCGCCCGGCGTCCATGAAAGGTTCCGCACCATGCGCCCGAGCACGCCCCGTGACCGGACGGCTGCCCGCGCCATGGGGGCCGTCGCGCCACCCGAGGCCCGGCCTGCCAGGCGTCACGCCTCACTCGGCCTCGTCCCGGACGGTCAGGCCGCGTGGACCCGCTCCCCGTGGAACCCCTTGGTCACGCCGGCCTCACCGCGGCTGTTCGAGGCCGTGCTGGCCATCGGCCTGGTGATGGATGCGTTCACCGCTCCCGGCCTGCCGATCCCGTTCGCGGAGTTCTCCGCCATCCTTCTGCTGCTCCTCGCCTCATTCCGGCAGCCCCGCCGGGACCTCTCCCACTACGGCGTGCTGGCCCTCGTCGCACTGGCCCTGGTGGCGTATCTCGTCGCGGTGACCGTGCACAACGACCTCGACCCCACGCGTCGCGCCACGAGGATCACGCTCCTGATCCTGCTGATCTACGCCATCGCCAGCGAGAGGATCGACATCAAGGGCGTCCTCTACGGGATGACGGCCGGAGCACTGATCAACGTGCCCCTCTTCTACGCGGGCCTGGCCCCGGACACCTACGGCGGCTACCTCACCGGGTTCCTGGGGGACAAGAACGTCTCCGGCCTCTTCTATGCGCTCCTGCCCGTGCTGCTGGTGGCCACCATGCAGCGCATGGGTCCGAAGCTCCTCGTGCTGGGCGCCGGCTTCGCCCTGACCTTCCTCACCGGCTCGCGGACCTCGATGGCCGCGCTGCTCTGCGCGGTCGTGTGGATCCTCGTGAGCCCCTACCTGGGGTGGGCCCTCCGTCTCGCGCTGGGGGTCGTCCTGGGCTGGTTCGTCAGCTGGGCCGAAGTGAATCTGGCCGACCTCGGGATCTTCGGCGACCGCACGGGCACCGACTGGTTCCGCGAGCAGATCCAGGAGGCGTCCGCGGAGAAGGTGGCGGACACGTCCTTCTTCGGCCAGGGCCTCTCCACAGCATTCGTGGAGCTGGACAACGTGTCCATGTTCTTCCACAACTCCTACCTGGGGCTCCTGGTGGAGGGCGGCTGGCCGTTCCTGATCGTGGTGGTCGGCGCCTACCTCTGGCTGTGCCTGCGGCCTTTCGCCCGGACGCACCGCTCGCCCTCCCGCGTCGCCGTCGAAGCGGCCACCCTCATCATCCTCGTGGCCTCACTCCAGCTGGGGGAGGTATTCATCACGATCTTCGGCGCCATCGTGCTCGGCTGCGGACTCCTGCTGAGCGCCCAGGAGGACGAGGAGGACCATGGCGCACCCGCGAAGGACCGGGCCCGCCGCCGCAAGCTGGACCGCATCATGGAGCGGTCCCGACGAGCGGGCCGCTGAGCGCGACGAGCATCACCGGTGCTATCCTGTCCAGGTTGCCCAGGCGAGGGAGCGCGCGCTCCGTGATCGACGAGGCCGCCGCCGCGTGTCAGCATGCTGGCCCGCTGCGGCACTGAAGCCCCCTCCTGGCCGCATCCCGCGCCGCCCCCGGCTGCGCGGCCGAGACCCCCACAGGAGGACGCATCATGTCTGACCAGCTCAAGATCAAGGTCACCCGCCGCACCGACTTCGGCAAGGGTGCCGCCCGCCAGGCCCGCCGTGCCGGCCTGATCCCCGCCGTCGTCTACGGCCACGGCCAGGATCCCGTGCACCTGCTGCTGCCGGCCCAGGAGACCACCCTGGCCGTCCGCAACCCCAACGCCCTGCTCACCGTCGTGAACGAGGCCGGCGAGGAGCACCTGGTCCTGCCCAAGGACATCCAGCGCCACGCCATCAAGGACACCGTGGAGCACCTGGACCTCATCGAGGTCCGCCGCGGCGAGAAGGTCATCGTCGAGGTCACCGTGCATGTCGAGGGCGAGGTCGCCCCCGGCAACGACTACGTGCTGGACTACGTCACCGTGCCGGTCGAGGCCGACGCCACCGACCTGCCCGAGGCCGTCACCATCTCCGTCGAGGGCCGCGAGGCCGGCGACCACGTGTACGCCCCGGACGTGCAGGTCCCCGCCGGCACCACCCTGCAGCTCGAGGACGACATCGTCATCGCCACCGTCAGCGAGGTCGTCGAGCAGGACCTCGGCGACGAGTCCGTGCAGGAGGAGCAGGCCGCCGAGTCCGCCGAGGGCGAGTCCGAGGGCTCCGAGGACTGATCACGCCATGACGACGGGGACCACGCTCATCGTCGGGCTCGGCAATCCCGGGCCCGAGTACGAGCGCACCCGTCACAACGTCGGCCAGATGGTGGCGGATGAGCTCGCCTCCCGCATGGGGGTCGGGTTCACCCGCCACCGGGCCGGCGCCGTGGTGGCCACGGGTCGCCTCGGCATCGGGGGACCGCGCGTCGTGCTCGCGAAGCCCACCGGCTACATGAACGTCTCCGGACGCCCCGTCTCCGCGCTGGCGTCCTTCTACGGGATCGGCCCCGAGGACCTCGTGGTGGTCCATGACGAGCTGGACATCCCGTTCGACACCCTGCGCCTCAAGCGCGGCGGGGGAGAGGGCGGCCACAACGGCCTGAAGTCCATCACCGCCTCGCTCGGCACCAAGGACTACGCCCGCGTGCGCGTCGGCATCGGCCGACCCCCGGGCCGCATGGACGTGGCCGACTTCGTGCTGCGCCCCTTCACCAAGCCCGAGCAGGACGTCCTGCCCCTGCACGTGGACCGCGCGGCGGACGCCGTCGAGAAGCTCGTCACGGACGGGCTCGCGCCCGCCCAGCAGGCGTTCCACTGAGCCTCCCGCCCCGGGCGGACGTCCTCGACGGGGGCTCAGCCCCACGCTCAGGGGGTCGGGCTCACGGCGCGGGCCAGAGCGTCCGCGATGGTCTCCAGGGCGGGATCCATGATCTGGATCATCTCCGCGTACCCCTCCACCGGCCCGCGGAACGGGTCCACGACGTCGAGGGGCTGGGCGGTCGACCGCGCGAGGGCCCGGTGGCGGGCCGCCTCCGCCGCGAACGCACGCACCCCGCGACCGGCGGGGATCCAGTCCCGTCCGTCCCGCGCGTCCAAGATGCGGACCAGCGCTGCGAGCTCCAGCACGGTGAACACCCGCGCGACGGCCTGCGGCACCTCCCGCAGCGCGAAGCGCATGTGCTCTTGAGCCGCCGCCAACACGAGATCCGCCTCCGCGACCATGAACGGCTGCAGCGCGGCGGGCCGGTGGTCCGCAAGGCCGGCGACACCGGCCTCGGCGCCGAGTCGCACGAGCGGCGGGGGCACCCTCAGTGCCTGGTTCGGCTGGGAGCCGGCGCTGCCGACCTCCACCCGGCCGGGGACCAGAGCCGCCAGCCGTCCCTGGAGGGCGCGGCTCGCATAGGCCGAGCGGCACACGTTGCCGGTGCACACGATGAGCACGGCGTCCGGCGTGGGGAGGGCCCGGCGCCCCCGCCGGGCAGGCGGAGCCGAGCTCGTCGGCGCCGGGCGACGGGCGAACGAGATCAACCGCGCGCGGCTCCGCCGTCACGCTCGAGCCACGAGGACAGCGCCCGGGCCTGACGATTGACGACCTTGCCGACCATCGGCTCGGCCTTCGCCGCGAGCTTCGAGCCCACCAGCGGGATCCGGCAGACGAGGGTGCCGTCCACGGAGAACTGGGAGCCCTCACCGGCGGCGGTCAGGCGGAGGGCGCCGTCCGCCGTCGCCTTGGCGGAGGGCACGGTGATGGTGGTGGTGCCGGCGCGCGAACCGTCCGCGGCGGGCGCGTCCCACCGCTCCACCTGCTCCACCTGGAGGGCGGAGCCGATGAGCTTGCGGGCCATGTCCGGGACACGATCCGGGATACGGTCCGCGGGCAGGGAGCGCACGGCGGTGACGGTCATCGGGCCCTCCGGGGAGCCCTCGACGGAGAACGAGACCAGGGAGCCGCCGAAGGACTCGACCACGGAACGGTGGAAGTCCTCGGACGCCAGGGCGGCTGCCACGGCCGCCGGCGGGTGCGGGATGGACTGCTGAGCGGAAAAGGCCACGGTGTCTCCTCGGGGTCAAGTCGGGCCGCGCCCGGTGGGCCGTGAGAGGGCCGGCACCGGTTCGCCGACGGCGATGGGCGTCCATCCCTCACCTTATATGCTGGCCTCCGCGACCCGGGTCCCGTGCACGGTGCCGGGACCGGCCGCGCGACCCCTCGTGAACCCCCTGGAAGGTGTGTCCGCCATGTCGGCACTCTGGGCCGTGGCCCTCATCATGCTCCTGAGCGGGACGGCGAAGCTCCGTTCCGGCGAGGACGTGCAGGCCACGTTCACCCGACTCAGGGTGCCCCGCCCCTTCGCGGCCCTGATCCTGCTCCCCTTGGCCCTGGCCGGCCTCGCCCTCCAGGGGTGCACCGCCACACCTGCTCCTGCCCCGTCGACGAGCGCGAGCGCGGCCCCCACGGCAGCCGCGAGCAGCACCACGGCACCCACTGCGGCCGCCAGCTCGGCCACCCCCACGACACGTCCCTCCAGCTCGGCCCCCGCCAAGCCCGTGGACGTGCAGATCCGCATCCAGTGGATCCCCCGCGACGGCACCACCACCACGGCAGCCCGCGGCGGCGTGAACCTCTTCGTGGGCGGCACCGGCGCGGACACCCACACCAACGAGACCATCCCCGCCGAGCCCGCCGGCACCACCCCCCTGACCCTGCGCACCCAGGCCAAGCCCGGTGAAAAGATCCAGGTGATCGCCAACGTCCCGCAGCTGCCCGCCGCCGGCGACCTGCACTGCGAGATCATCGCCGACGGCACCACCGCCCCCCTGGACGCCCAGACCGGCGACCCCAAGGGCATGCCCATGGTCCAGTGCGAGGCCACCGTCCCCGAGCCCACCAGCTGAGCATCCCGCGGACACCGCGACACGTCCCCGCAGCACCTCCACGACACCCGCAGCTGTCACGAGCACTGGCTGGCGTCTAGGAAGGACCGGGGACCAGCCCAGATCCCTACGACAGCTCAACCCAGGAGCCGTGAATGCCCCTGGGAGTCTGGCTCATCCCTACGCGGGCGGAGCTTCCCGGTATTCGATCCGATTCAAGGCCGCCATCTGGGGCTCATCCCTGCGTGCGCGGGGCTTCCTCGGCAAGCAGCTCGTCCACAGCAGCAGCATCGGGCTCATCCCTGCGTGCGCAGGGCTTCCCAGCGCACCGATGACGTCATCAAGAAGCAGATGGGCTCATCCCTGCGTGCGCGGCGCTTCCACCTGACGGACTGACTGACTGACTGACTGAGGGGGCTCATCCCTGCGTGCGCGGGGCTTCCCCGGTGAGCGAGTGGTTGTTCCCTGTTCCCCTGGGCTCATCCCTGCGTGCGCGGGGCTTCCACTACCTGGCCAGGGCGGATGCTCCGCGCTCTGCGCTTTCCCCTTCGGTTGAGGGGGGTTGGGATGACCAGCCAGTTGCCCGGCTGGACATGCCCACACCCTGGGGTGCGGGCTTGACGCTTCCACGCCCCTGCCCCGCGGCCCCGCCAGATGGCGGGCCCGAGACAGCAGCTCCACGTCCGTTTCGACTCTCCCGACGGCCTCGGGCGAGCTCGACCCCTGCTCCACGCTCCTCCTGCACAGCCCACGCCCGGATGTTGATCGCGGCGTTCACGTCGCGGTCGATCACCAGGTGGCAGGCCTCGCACTCGAAGGTCCGCTCGGCCAGGGACAGCGTGGATTTGACTGTCCCGCAGCGCGAGCACGCCTTCGAGGAGGGCGCGAATCGGTCGATCATCTTCACCTGGGACCCTGCCCAGGAGGTCTTGTAGTCCAGCTGCCGGCGCAGCATCCCCAGCCCGGCATCCAGGATCGCCCGGTTCAACCCGGACTTGGCGGCCACGTTCCTACCCGGCGCCTCGAGCGTCCCGCGAGCCGAACGGGTCATCCCCGCCACGTTCAGGTCCTCCAGGGCGACCACCGCGAAGTCCATCGCCAGTCTCGTGGACACCTGATGCAGCAGCCCCGCCCGACGTAGGGCGATCCCGTGATGGAGTGCCGCGATCTGCCGGCGCACGCGCTCGCGGCGGTTCGAGCCGGGCTGGGTGCGGGCGTGGGCGCGCTGGAGGCGGGTCAGGCGGGCGGCCTGGCGGGCACCGGGGCGGCCGTTGTCGATGACCTCGCCGGTGGAGAGGGCGGCCAGGTGCTTGACGCCCAGGTCCACGCCGACGGCGCCGTTGGCGCGCTGGCGACGGCTGGGCCCGGTCCGGATGGGGGTGGGGTCGGCAACGAGGATCGAGGCGTACCACCGTCCGCCGGCCTGGGAGATGGTCATGGACCGGATCTGGGCGCCGCGGCGGCAGGCGCGGACCAGGCGGCTGGTCTTGTCGTAGGTGCGGATGGTCCCCAGGGAGGCCAGGCGCAGGTGCCGGTGGTCGGTGATCACCCCGCGGCGGGGCTCGCCGCGCTTGTAGGGGGTGCCCGCGGCGCCGATGACCTCGGGGGCGGGGATGGTGAAGCTGTCCCGGGACCGGCCCTTCTTCTTGAACCGCGGCAGGCCGACGCGCGCGCCGGCGCGCGTGCCGGAGGCGGAGGCCATCCAGTTCTCGGTGGCCTTCGCGGCGTTCTGGAGGCCGGAGACCAGGACGCGGCGGGGCACGGTGTGCATCCAGGGCTCGGCGTATCGCTCGTCGGTCCATGCTTCGGCCGGGTCGGCGCCGGCGGCGATCGCGGCGGCGGCCTCGCGGTGGCGGCGGATCAGCGGGGTCAGGTGGGTCGTGGAGTACGACTGGTAGCTGACCACGCGGAGGGTGGGGTCGGCGGCGCGTTCGGCCTTCATGCGCGCGGCCAGCTCGGGGCCGGCCAGCCCGGTCTCGGCCAGCTCGGTGCGACGGGCGGCACCGGCGGCCAGGGCGGCCCGGTTGTGGGCGGTGAGCATGTTGTAGGCGACGCGTGCGGCGCCGGCGTACTGGGCCAGCAGGGTGGCCTGGGCGGGGTTGGGGTCCAGGCGGTGCTTGAACGCGCGCAGCCTCGGGGCCAGGTCGGTACCCGTGGTAGTCGTCATCGCTCGCACCTCCTCATGCGCCAGCATCGTCCATCCGTTCAGGGGCATGGTCACCCACCCCCCGGACACGTTACGGCCTCGCTCACCCAGCCGGGCAGGAGGCCAACACCCTGCGCATCGCCGCGCGCTCGCGCTCGGTGACGCTCAGCCCCCACTTGGCCTTCACCACCACCTGGTGCTCCACGAGCTCACATCGGCCCGCAACGGTGTCCGGCAGCCAGTCCGCCGCGGTCGCATCCGACTTCGAGGTGTTCGCCGGCCCATCCACGGCCAGCAGATTCGCCGGGTCGTTGGCGAACGCCGTGCGCTGGGACTCGTCCCACGCCCACGCCCCGGAGGCCCAGGCATCGGCAAGGGAGACCGTGTGGTCGATATGCACGGCCTGGGAGTCCTGGGAGGAGAAGGGGATCGTAGCGCCGCTGTAGGGGTCCACGAGCTGGCCGGAGAGCACCTTGCACCCCTGCGTGCCGGGCTTGATCTGCACCTGTGTCAGGTCGCGCCGCAGCACGTCGTTGCGGGTGTCACAGCCGTTGCGGTCCACGTCCGCCCAGCGCTGGCCGAACGCGTCTCGCGTGTAGGCGCTGGCCGGTGCCGCGGAGGTCAGGGCCAGCTGCTCGAGCTGGCCCCCGACCGGGCCGGCCGCCGGAGTCGGGGACGTGTCGCCGAGTGAGGGCAGCTCCACTCCGCTGGGCAGCGCCACCTTGGGAAGCTTCACCTCTGGCACCTGGACCCCCTGCACATGTCCACCCCCGACGGCGCCAGCCACGCCCAGAGCAGCCACCACGGCGACGACGCTCGAGACCCATCGACGCACGCTCACGAGCCCGCCCCCTCACGCTCCTGCGGAGTGGGCACAGCCTCGATCACAGCGTGCAGCCCATGGCTCACCCGCAGCCGGCGCGCGGCCTCGGCGGTGGCCGCCCGGTGCAGCTCCACGGGAATCACCTCGATGCCATCACCCATGTCCGGCTCCTCCATCTCCGGCAACCACCTGTAGAAGGAACCGCGGGAAGCGTAGGTCAACATCAGCGCGGCACCGGCCTGCTCATGCACGCGCAAGGTCTCGGCGATCAGCTCCTCCACGAGGCGCTCGCGGTAGTCCTCCAGGCGGGTCATGGCCGAGTCGATCCAGGACCAGTCCCGCGGCGGGTTCTTGCCGAACTCCCAGCGGGTGATGCTCTTCTCCGCGACACCCAGGGTGTCGGCGAGGGCGTCGCGGGACAGACCGAGGGCCTCTCGGCGGCACTTCAGCTCGATAGCGTTCATGGCTCAGCCCTCCGCCTTCTGGTCGGCCGGCTCGTCCTGGTCGGTCACGCCGTACTCCTGACGCAGGGCCTCCTCCTCGAGGCGCAGGCGGGTGATGGCCTTCATCAGGGGCTCGCGACGGGTGTGCAGCTCGTTGTTGGCGGCGTCCTCCCAGCTGTCCAGGGTCCAGCCGGCGCCCTGGATCTTGCTGACCATGACGGCGTCGGGGGCGCGCAGGTCGTTCTTGATGCGGGTCCAGGTGGAGGGCGAGGTGAAGCCGGCTTGCCGAGCCATCTCGTTGACGGAGTAGTAGAAGGTGGTCATGGGGGTGCTCTCTCAATCTGGAGGCGACAGAATCACCTCACGTAGGTCTAGCGATACACGTCTAACCATACGCGTCATTCCATACACCCGCAACCTTTATCCACAACCCTCCCCCCCGTCACCACTGCCCCTGCTACGGTTTGCACAGGTCGAGCGTGAGCCCATCCCGTAGGGCCTGCGACTTAGAAGCCCTCCTGGCCATCCCCCCTCCGCGCCGGGAGGGCTTCGCTCTGCCTGGCGCCCAGAAGGGACATCACGGCCGCGCGACGGCCTTATCCACGGTGAAGGACACCCGCGGATCGGAGGAGCCATGAGCATCGAGGTCGAGCACCTGGAGGCCGCCCTGGCCGAGGCCGTCGAGGTGGTGACCGACAGCGAGCGTGCACATGCGAGCACCGCAGCCTGCCATTGGTGGCACTGCGGCCAGGTGCTGCGGCGGTTCATCGACACCCCGGACGCCTTCCCGCCGGCGCCGCCGGTCGCCTAGACTGGACCCCAGAAGCGCCCCGCTTTCCCGTTGATCTGACAGTCGCAGGAACCTCGCGGGGCGCTTTCGCGCGTCCAGAGCTTGTTGCCCTCCACCTGCCAGCCCACCTAGTATGTTGACGTCAGATCAACGTAAGGGTGGAGGTGTTCCTGATGATCCAGGTGTCCTGGCAAGGGCGGATGACCACGTCCCTGCCGACCACAGATTCCGAGGTGGCCCGCTGGGTCGCCCACGACCGTCCCGAGATGGTGCGCGCCCAGACCGCCGACGGCACCGCCTACCGGCCCGACGCCGCTCAGGTCCTCGCGTTCATGCAAGCCCAGACCCACCTGGCCCAGATGCTGCGCTTCCAGTACGCCGCCGCCCACGGGCTGGTGCCCGCGCACGCAGGCGCCGTGCTGACCGCGGCCTAGGGCGTGTCCGACAATAGCTTGGACCACGCGATCACCGCGTTCAAGAGAACGGCGGCCCGGTAGACGATCGCGTACTTGTCATACCGGGTCGCCAGGCCCCGCCACTGCTTCAGGCGCGCGTACTGGCGCTCGATCACGTTCCGCCCCTGGTAGGCGTCCGCGTCGAGGCCGACGGGGCGCCCGCCGCGGGCACCGCGGCGTCTGCGATGGCCCTGCTGGTCCGCCGGCTCGGGGATCACGGCTTTGATGCCTCGGGTGCGCAGGTGGGCGCGGATCGCCCGGGAGGAGTAGGCCTTATCGCCCAGCACCGCCTCGGGGCGGGTCCGGGGCCGTCCCACCGGCCGGGCCACACGCAGCTGTTCCAGCAGGGGCAACAGCATCGGGGAGTCTCCTGCCTGGCCTGGGGTGATCAGGCTGACCAGCGGCATCCCGGCGCCATCGACGAGCTGATGGATCTTCGTGCTCAACCCGCCACGAGAGCGCCCGATCCCGTGATCGGCCGGCTCCTCACGCGGATTCTTGTAACTCGATCCATCCCCCTGTGTGCCGGGTGGTGCTGGTGAGCGCGGGCGATCGTGGAGTCCACCGACACCGACCAGTCCACCAAGCCCTGCGCGGCGGCGGCGGCGGTCAGCTTCGCCAGCACCGTGTCCCAGGTGCCCTCGGCCGCCATCCGGCGGTGCCAGGTCCACACTTCTCTGCCAGGGCCCGTAGACCTCGGGCAGGTCCCGCCAGGGGATCGAAGCACCGGTACCGGTAGATGATCGCCTCGACCATCGTGCGGGCATCGGAGAACGGCCTGCCGGCGCGGCCGGTCCGGGTCGGGAGCATCGGGGCCATCAGCTCCCACTGGGCATCGGAGAGCATCTGGAACCGGGACATGCCTTTCAGGGTGCCAACTGACCCCTGGATCCATTCTCAGACACGCCCTAGCGTGGTGCTCTCGCGCTCGGCGCGTGAGCACCACGGGAGTCTGCGGGCCGGGGCGTGTGTCGCCGGCACACGGGCGCTAAGAGGAACGGTGTCCTCGTCGCGCTCGATGTTTCGGGGAGCGCAGCGCGGGGCGTGTCGCTGAGGTGTTCACGCGGTGTTTTCGCCGTCCTCGGTGCGGGGGTGGTCCTCGATCAGTTGGGGGTCAGACGGATGAACTCTTTTTCGGAGAGCCCGCTTTCATAGGCCTCTGCCTGTGGGTGCCAGTGGTGGTGCCTCCAGCAGGGTGACGCCCTGAAGAAGACGTTCCGCGAGATCACCGCTCAGCTGGTGGATTCTTCCGATACGACGCGTCAACGCGACGGGTGCGTCGAACCGGACCGGACCGGTTACACGCAGGCGGCGTAGAGCTCCATCAGGCGCGTCTGCCGCTCCTTCTCCGTCGCACCGGAGCCCAGACCGAGGATGCCGTCCATGACACGGTCCAGTCGGGCGTGCGCCTTCAGTAGCTCAGGGGCCATCGCCAGCGGGTTGTAGTGCTGAGCCAACGACCGCTCTGGGTGCAGCGCGCGCGCCTCCAACACGCCGGCGCCGGCTTGAATGAGCTTGCCTCGCTCCGACTCGGACAACTCAGGTAGGGGCAGTGTGTTCCACACCAGCGTGTTCGAGAACCGCAGGTCTGACTTGATCTGCCCACCGACCATGCGCTGCCATGCGATGAACGCCGATGATGAGATCACCGCGAACGCGAAACCATCCGCATCGGCCGCAACGAAGTTGGCATCCCCAGAGACGACGTCCGCTCCGAAGCGGTCTGCGGTGAAGTAGGCCCGCGTCGTGGAGACGTGGCGCGGGATGCAGAGGTATTCCCCACGGGGTCGATTTTTGTTGGGCCGGAACAGGTGCGGTGTCCCGCGCAGCTTGTAAGCGTCCCCGGAGACTGGGGCGGCCTCGCGATACGCCTTGCACTCCTCGATGTGTCGGCGCAGCACAGCAGAGCGGGCGAGATCGGAGGGGTCCAGGTCTTCGAGCCAGAGGCACCATCGGGGAAGCCCACGGATCAGCTCCCGTGCCCCGACGTACCGACGCAGGTACTTCACCGCCACCGGGTCGGAGGCCACCTCCGGGTGCTCAGCCAGCTCCACGATCAAGTGCCCGCCGTCGGCGGGCTTGGACCCATAGACCACCGGCGGTAGCTGGGCCAACGGCTTGTTGCGTTTGGCCACAAGGACCCATGGCCCTTCTACGAGGTATGGGCTAATCGCGCTCACCGGTTCCTCCAGCGGATGCCCTTGGGACCGTTCATAGGAGAACAGCCGCGCCCCCTTCAAGGGGATGCCCTTGGAGAAGCCGATGATGACGCAGTGCACCGCTGCAGAGCCCGGAGCCTCCGAGGTCCACGCGAACGTGCGGTGTGCGAACGGGATCGTCCATCCTTCACGGTGCAACGGCCCGAACAGGGCCGGCACCGGCTGGCCCTGAGCGATGGAGTTCGTGGTGACGAACGCGAACCGGCCCACCGGCTGGTCGGCGAAGTAGTGCATGGCCTGGGCGTGCCAGCCGGTCACGTAGTCCAGGTACCCGTCGTAGTCAGCACCCCAAACGGCCTTCATGTCCGCGGTCTGCTCAGCGGTCTTCGTGTACTGGCCGATAAACGGCGGGTTGCCCATCACGTACACATGCTCGGATGCCGGCACGACCTCGTTCCAGTCCAGGCGCAACGCGTTGCCGACCACGATGTGCGCCGACTCGGTCAACGGCAGCTGCTCCGGGGACACGCCGATCTTCAACGACATGTCCTGGTTCGCCTGGTGGTTCACCAGGAACATTGCCGTGCGGGCGATGGTCGCCGGCCACTCCTCCAGCTCGATCCCGCTGAAGTGCGACATCCGCACCCGCACTCTCTCGTCCTCGTCCATCACCAGCGAGGTCTGCACCTGCTTGCCCGACAGCTCCTGCAGACGCACCAGGATCTGCAGCTCCAGGGCGCGCAGCTCCCGGTAGGCCACGATCAGGAAGTTGCCGCACCCGCACGCCGGGTCCAGGAACCGCATCTGCCCCAGTCGCTCGTGCAGCTTGCGCAGCCCTGGCCGGGAGTGGATGCTCGCCACGAACTCCGCCCGCAGCTCATCCAGGAACAACGGCCCGATGAGCTTGAGGATGTTCTCCTCGGTCGTGTAGTGCTCCCCCAGCTCCCGGCGGGCCTCCTTGGACTTCACCGCCTGGAACAAGGACCCGAAGATCGCCGGAGAGATCCCACCCCAGTTGAAGTGGCAGGCCGCGATCAGCTTCTGACGCATCGAGGCGGTGAAGTACGGGATCGACACCGCCTCCCCGAACACGGACCCGTTCACGTACGGGAAGCGCAGCATCAGCTCGTCCGTGCCGGCCATGCGCTTGTTCACCGGCCGGTTGAGCACCTGGAACAGAGCCGTCAGCTGCGCGCCCAGATCCGAGCCGTCCTCGGCGGTACGGGTCTGGATGAACTCCAGGAACAGATCCCGCTCCCACAGCCCAGAGTCGTCAGCGAAGAGGGCGAACAGGGTCCTCACCAGGAACACCGAGGCCTCGTGTTCGTCGTAGCCGGAGCCTTCGAGCTCGACGTAGAGGTCGGCCATCAGCTGCGCGGCCTTCACGGAGGCCGCGGCCTGCTCGGCCGATCCAAAGACGCGCTTCTGGTAGCCGGCGATGAACCCGAACCGCTCGGCCTCCACCGGCAGCTGCTCCAACGGGAACTCCACCACGGCATCGGCATCCCCGGCCGGAGCCTCCAGGTCACGCAGACGGAACGTCTCGAAGTCGCAGGTGATCACGTAGCGGGGCTGCTCGGCCTCGGGCACGTTCGCCAAGTACGTCAGCGCCTGATCCTCGGCGGCGACCAGGTCCTTGCCGAGTGACTTCTGCTCAGCGATGAGCATGCCGGGCCAGAACACGTCGATGAACCCGGCCCCGCCGTCGGCCTTCTTCGCCCGGCTCTCGTACTGGGCCACCTTGCGGCGGCGGATTCCGTAGACCGCGAACAGCTCCGTCCAGAAGGACTGGGACTCCCCCCGCTCGTAGGACTCCCCCGCCCACTCGTGCACGAACGCGGCTGCGTTCGCGCGGATCTGGTCCCAGGACAGGGGCTTGGTCTGCATGAGGGCGAGCCTTTCGACGGTGACCGCCCCATCATGCCCGCCCTAGCCAGCACAGCCGGCACGGGACGCGCTAGAGAGATCGACTTGCCCCAGAGACATGCGCTGGGGATCTCAGTTAGGTTTGTGGGACGGGCAAGCCTGCCCAGAGAGGCGGAGTCGATGCATCTAGAGCAGATCACCCTCACCAATTTTCAGTGTTATGGGCCTGAACCGCATACGATCACCTTCGACAAGCAACTGACCGCATTGCTGGGGGTAAACGGTTCCGGGAAGACAGCGGCGCTCCAGGCGCTACTCAGACTGTTTAGCGTCGTACCGGACCAGCGCGAGGTTCGCGTCGAAGATTTCCACGTCCCGAATGATGAAGCTGAAGCGGCGACAACCCGAACTCTTCGCATTGACGTAGTCTTCGCGTTCCCCGAGCTTGACATTGAACCATCCACCAACAGCAATGACGGTGCATCTGATGCGACCTCCACTGTGCCCGAGTTCTTTATGCAGATGGCAGCCAATTCCGAAGGTGCTCTCAAACTAAGAGTCGTTCTGGACGCCACCTGGACTGCCGATGGATCGGCTGGTGGGTTAATCGAAGATCAGCGTCGGATTGTCTATACTTTCGAGGACGAATTCGAGGATCAGTGTGTCGACCTGAAAGCATCGGACCGCAACCGCATACAAGCTGTATACGTCCCGGCAATCAGAGATGGCAGCCGGCAAGTCAGCGCGTTCCTCCGAGGTCGTCTATGGCGCGCGAGCATGTGGTCGGAAGGTTTTCGGGAACACATTGCGGGCGCTACTGACCAGTTATCTACCAAGTTCAGGACCGAGGCAGTCGTCGCCACCGTAACCGAGGCAATTGCTTCGCGCTGGAAAGAGCTCCATCATCTGTCTACTGACCAGACGCCGGCTTTCGAGCCGATTACCAGGGACATGACCGTCCTAGTCAGCAACGCAGAGATGCTTTTTGAACCATCACCCACGGGACGGGTGCGTCCGGCCCGCGAGCTAAGCGACGGCCAGCAGTCACTACTGCATATCGCTCTCACTACTGCCACACTCGACCTCGAGTCCCAGATTGCCCTAGGCCAGCATCAGGACAAGTTCGACATGACGGCCACCGCACTCCCCGCACTAACGATCTTGGCAATCGAGGAACCCGAAAACAACCTGTCACCGTACTTCCTATCCCGGGTTGTCGAGCAACTCATCGCCGTCACAAGGTCTGGCCGGGCCCAAGCTCTGATTTCCAGCCACTCAGCGAGCGTCATGGCTCGCGTCACGCCTGACCGCATCAGGCACTTCCGCATCGACGAGACCTCGAAATCAACCGCCGTAAGCAAAATTCTTCTTCCATCCGAAGCATCCGAAGCCGGAAAATACATACGTGAAGCCGTGCAAGCCCATCCAGAATTATATTTCGCGCGCTTTGTACTCCTCTGCGAGGGCACATCCGAAGAACTGGTTATCCCCAAGCTTGCAGCGGCACGTAACCTTCACGTTGATCAGTCATTTGTTGCCGTTGTCCCGCTTGGTGGACGACATACGAATCATTTTTGGCGCCTTCTCAATGAGCTCCGAATTCCACACGCAACACTCCTAGACCTTGATTACGGCCGTAACGGCGGCGGAGAAGGCCGTATCCGAGACGCCTGCAACCGTCTCATTGAGATCGGTCAGTCGCCGTTCGATGGCAGTAAAGCAATAGATGGTTTTACCTGTGTCGACGACATCAGTGGACTCAGCATGGACGAAATAAAGGCATGGCTCGGCCATCTTGAAAAGTGGTACGTGTACTTCTCGACACCGCTAGATCTCGACCTGCTAATGCTCGGGAGATATCCCGATCAGTACAAACGTCGTGAAGATGGTAAGACCGGACCCCGAAAGACAGGTGACCCACGCAACTCTGTTCTTGGCGACCCGGGCGACCGGCCTGATGTCGATCTATGGAAGAGCGAGGAGTGTGTCGATGACTTATATTGGTACCGCTATCTATTCTTGAGCGATTCCAAGCCCAGCACGCATCTTCGAGCACTCTCCTTAGTCCCGAAGGATGACCTCACTAAGCCGCCCCCGCCCCTCGGCCGTCTCCTAGACCGTATCGAGAAGGCGGTCATGCCGTCATGAACTTATCCTCTGAGCAGTGGATTCCTCGCGGCATCGATGACCTCGAGCCGGCTGCGTGGGACGCCCTGAGGGCCGAAACTGTTTCGGTAACGGCAGGCCCCGGTGCGGGAAAAACAGAATTCTTGGCACAGCGGGCGGGGTACCTTTTAGAAACAGGTATTTGCAGCCCGCCGCAAAAGATCTTGGCAATATCCTTTAAGCGATCCGCTGCTAGCAACCTACGAGATCGCGTTCAATCACGCTTGCCCGAGCATGCTCACCGGTTCAATTCGATGACGTTCGATGCATTCACCAAGTCAATAGTCGACCGGTTTCGGGCCCTGCTGCCGCGTGAATGGACGCTAGATCCCGATTACAATATCCGTTTCTCGTCCCCCCAAGAGGTTAAGGAGTTTTTGGCGGACATTGCAGCAGGACTAGACCGGGAGCATGCACAAGCTGTGTATGCACTCTCACCCGCCACGTTTCTACCCAATATTATCGGCGCGGCCGAACTCCCAGCCGATCCGTCTATGCAACCGGCACCGACCTCCGTTCAGGAATACGCCGCCCAACAGTGGTGGAGCCGCAAGTACCTGAACGCGGATGGGTCCGTCGTCGACTTCGTCATGTTAAACCGGCTAGCCGACCTTATCATTCGGACGAGCCCGCCTCTTCAGCGAGCTCTTCGGGTTACGTATCCGTTTGTCTTCATCGATGAATTCCAAGACACCACCTACGCCCAGTACTCGTTTCTCAAGACGGTTTTTTCCCCCGAAACCACGACCATGACGGTCGTCGGCGACCGTAAACAACGAATCATGGGCTGGGCCGGTGCACTCGACGATGCATTCGCTCAGTTCAACGCGGACTTCGCGTCCCAGAGCTTCACTCTCACCTCCAACTTCCGATCCACCCAGCAGCTCGTCGACCTGCAGCATCGTTTCGCGGTTCGCCTCGATCCCGATGTAGCACCACAGCAATCGCGTGTTGATGCAGGGGTGGGCGTGGCCCCCGTTGAAGTGTGGTCCTTCCGCACTGCCGAGCGCGAAGCGAACGCCATTGCCGCATGGATCGCCACAGACATAGAGACGACGGGCCGACGGCCCGCTGACTACGCCGTAATTGCCCGACAACGGGTCGACATGCTGGAACCCGAACTAGAGCGGGCATTGACAGCCAGTGGATTGCGACTTCGCAACGACGATGCACAAGTAGGCACTCGCAGACTGCAAGACCTTCTCACTGATGAGCTGGTACGACTCTTACTGGGCATTCTTGCACTTGCTACCAACAGAAGCGGCCAGCCTCAGGTCTGGCGTGACGTTACGGAAAGCCTGGGGCGGGTGCGCTCCAGTGGGCCAAGCATGAAACTCGGGAGAGAGATCGACGACGAGCTGACGGACTACCTCAAGGATCTGCGGACCTGGCTGGCGGTGACGCCCATCGGAACAGACTCATGTGGGGGTATACATGAGGAAATCGCCGCGTCTCTAACTCGAAAGTTAACGCAATTTGTGCGTACCGAAACGGCCGGGCACAAGCGGCTGTTCGGGGATAGACCTGGGGACCTTGATGTCACCCTTGAGGCATTCCGCATCCGGCTCGCGCAGACGCTCCTCCGTGTCGAGTCCTGGAGCTCAGTAGCCGAGACCTTTTTCGACCACGACGCCGTGGCCCTCTTGACCATTCACCGCAGCAAGGGGCTGGAGTACCCGACAGTCTTCTTCGTCGGCCTTGACAACGATCAGTGGTGGGCACACGCGCGAAACACTATCGAGTCCACCATGACATTCTTCGTGGGAGTGTCTCGGGCATCTGAGCGCTTGTTTTTCACCCAATGTGACCAGCGAGGCCCTCGGGCACCGCTTGGAGAAATTTATCAAGACCTGCAAGACGCAGGAGTGTCACTGATTCGGTTCGACTAGATGTGACGCTTCACCCAGCTGATCACTCGGAGCCAAGGCCTCCTCCGACTCTCGACTGCGTTCTGGACAGCGAGGTGTACAGGGTCTGCCGGCTGACCCCGAACGTGCGCGCCACTTCGGCCTTCGGGATCCCCATGTCGATCATCACGCGCGCCTGCTCCACGTCGGTGTCCGAGAGCTTCGGGGCCTGGACGTACTTGCCGCGGGCTTTGGCTAGGGCGATGCCCTCGGCCTGGCGCTCCTTGATCCGCCGGCGCTCGAACTCCGCGAACGCCGCCAAGATGCCCAGCATGAGCCCATCCACTGGGGAGGTGCCGGACTTGTCCACGGTGATCCGCTCGGACACGAACTGGACCGCGCACCCCTTGTCTGTGAGGTCGTCCACGATCGCGTACAGGTCCCGGGTGTCTCGGCCGAGCCGGTCCATCGAGGCGACCTTCACCAGGTCCCCCTCCCGGACGTACGCCATCAGCTCGGCCAACCCGGTGCGCTTGGCCCGAGAGCTGCCGGAGATCTTGTCTTCGAAGATGCGGTCGCACTCCCCCACCGCCTCCAGCTGCCGGCCCAGGTTCTGCTCCGCCGAGCTCACCCGCACGTAGGCCACAGTCTGTCCAACCACGTCCTAGACCCTCCGACACTTCTGTCTAACGGCCCGGTCTGGGACCTTATCTGACGTGATGGTCTCGTGGGAGGCAGGGGTGTGTAAAGGGGTATACCCGGCTTGACGCCGGGATGGGGCAATGAACACCCAGCTGGATTGTGAGGCATCCCTCTGTCGGAGCGTTGACGTTTACTTTACTACCCTGTTAGTATAGTTTCGTTGATGCGACTACAGGCAGAGGACAGGGGTACAACAGTGAACGACGTTGGATCATCGCCGCGGCGGTGGTGGCTGCTCATGACCGTGGGGGCCGGCCTGCTACTCATCACCCTCGACAATTCGATCCTCTACACCGCCTTGCCTACGTTGACCGCAGACCTCGGCGCGTCCGGATCCTCGACACTGTGGATCATCAACGCCTACCCCCTGGTCATGGCTGGCCTCCTCTTGGGAGCAGGCACACTGGGCGATCGCATCGGCCACCGCCGAATGTTCGTCGTCGGCCTGTGGATCTTCGGTGCCGCATCACTGGCAGCGGCACTCTCGCCCACCCCTGCCTTCCTGATCGGCGCCAGGGCACTCCTCGCTGTGGGGGCCGCAGCGATGATGCCCGCCACGCTTGCTCTGATCCGCCTCGCGTTCAACGATCCTCGTGAGCGCAACATTGCCATCGCCATCTGGGGGAGCCTGTCGATCGCGGGGGCAGCGCTCGGACCCATTCTCGGCGGCGCCCTTCTCGAACGGTTCTGGTGGGGATCTGTTTTCCTCATCAATGTCCCCGTTGTTGTCATCGCACTTGTGGCGACCGCAATCATCGCGCCGCACAACGATCCCGATCCGTCGAAGAAGTGGGATCTCGTCTCATCCCTCTATGCGATGGTCGGGCTGGTGGGCACCGTGCTCGTCATCAAGGAACTGGCCCATATTCCACAGAACTGGGTTCTGATCGCAGGGGCGCTGGCGTCAGCAGTCATCGGGTTCGTCCTCTTCGTGCGACGCCAGGGCCGATTGGAAGAACCACTCATCGAGTTCTCCATCTTCCGCAACCGCGCCTTCGCTGGCGGCTCTCTGGCAGCCTTCTTCGCGATGTTCACCATCGCTGGCGCCCAGCTCGCGACCACACAGCGCTTCCAGCTCGTCGAGGGCTTCACCCCCCTGCAAGCAGGCCTTCTAGTCGCAGCCATCGCGCTTGGCGCCCTGCCCTCAGGTGTCCTAGGGGCCGCGATCCTGCATATCGTGGGCCTGCGGATCATTATCTCCGGCAGCCTCGCCATCGCCGCCCTAGGACTAGCTCTCGCCGTGCTGGCCTCTGCGAACGGATCACTACCCCTGCTGGTCGTCAGCTTCATCGTGACCGGCTTCGGCCTGGGCGGCACCTGCGCCGTCGCTTCCGCCGCCATTATGGGCAACGCGCCTCCGCGAAAGGCCGGCATGGCGGCCTCGATCGAAGAAGTCTCCTACGAGATGGGCTCCCTCTCGGCTGTAGCACTCCTCGGGAGCCTCCTGACCTTCGTCTACGCCACAGTCGTCCGACTCCCGGATGGCACTCCCGCCGCAGCGGGGGAGAGCATTGCCGATGCCCTCGGGATCGCCGACGGAGATCTCGACGTGATCGCAGCCGCCACCTCCGCCTACGACACGGCCTATTTGGTCACGATGATCGTCCTCGCTGTCATGCTGGCTAGTGGAGCCGCTCTGACCAATCGGCTGCTCCGCGCTTACGGGCGCGGCAGCGAGGCAATGGAGTACGCCGAAAACCACTGAACCAATCGGAGGGGCGCATGATGGTGCGTGAGAGCAAGAAGACCATGATCCTCGACGCCGCGATCCAAGTGATCGAGGAAGACGGGATCACAGCAGTCACGTTTGACTCTGTCGCGGCCGCTGCGGGGATCACCAGGGCCGGGATCATCTACCACTTCCCATCACGAGACGACTTGATCGCTGCGATCCACCAGAGACTCGCTGATCGCTGGGAGCGGCAGTTAGAGATCGCCTGTGGAAAGCCGACCGCTGAGGCAACGTCGATGGAGCGCCTGACCGCCTACATACTCACTTGTTCGACAGCCGCCTCCCGCGCCGAGTTCCAGATGATTCTCGACAGCCAGCACACCCAGCACAAGGCGATCTGGGAAGACCTCATCGACCGATGGACCGGACGTAGCGAACGAGACGAAGCTGAGCGCGACCAGATGACCTCGCTCGCCCTGCTCGCTGCTGACGGGCTCTGGGTCAACGACCTGATCGGAAGCAGGCCCATCTCACAGGACCACCGGAGTGAAACCGCAAAGCAGATCATCGCGCTACTCCAGAATGACGTCCATGAATCCGAGGCCAAGCCCAACGGGTAAGCGAGCCAGCGCGCGGTTGGAGAAGGCCGGATCGACGAATCCGTCGAGCGCGATGATGGGCAACCCTGTCAAGCAAGATCGCACCCTGGCACCTCTGTCCAGCAGCACCCAACTGGCTCTGACACATGCGCCTAGTGGGTATACCCGACTTGACGGCGCGGGGCTGGCCCAACGAGGACTCGGCACCGGGGATAGCGCAGCGAATCATCCTCCACCGAACCCGGCGTTCAACACCCTGTGCTGCCGGCCGGTGCGAGGATGGGCGACATGACGGCGA
Organism: Micrococcus sp. KRD070; assembly: GCF_017168435.1. Lineage (NCBI taxonomy): Bacteria > Bacillati > Actinomycetota > Actinomycetes > Micrococcales > Micrococcaceae > Micrococcus > Micrococcus sp. KRD070. Next base: position 9,342 of record NZ_JABFNH010000009.1, on the reverse strand, counting down.
CTCCCCCGGCACCACGTCGTGTCTGCATCGTGCTCTTCGAGGGCTTCGAACTGCTGGATGTCTTCGGCCCCGCCGAGCTCTTCGGGCTGGTCCCACAAGTGAGCGTGGAGTACGTCGGCCCTCAGCCCGGCCCGGTCACCAGCTCCCACGGCGCCCAGGTCGTCGCAGACCTCGCCTACGCACACCTCGCCCAGCCCGGCATCCTGCTGGTCCCCGGCGGCCAGGGGACCCGGCGGCTCGTGCACGACCAGGAGTTCCTCACTTGGTTGCGGCATGTGGCCGGCACAGCGCAGATCCTCGCCTCCGTGTGCACCGGTTCGGCTCTCCTCGCCGCGGCCGGTCTGCTCGAGGGCCATCAGGCGACCTCGAACAAACGTGCCTTCACGTGGGCCGCCGGCTTCGGCACGCACGTGGACTGGAAGGCACAGGCCCGGTGGGTCCAGGACAGGAACCGGTGGACGTCCTCTGGTGTAGCCGCAGGCATGGACATGACCGCCGCACTGATCACCGAGCTGCATGGCGAGGCCGTCGCCGAAGCGGCCACACGCCGCGCAGAGTACGAGCCCCACACGGACAGCTCCCGGGACCCGTTCGCCGCCCGCCACGGCTTGAGCTGATCTCTTCCCTTCCGACCCCATGGCGGCGACCCGGACTACCCCGAGCCGTCGTCGTTGCCTCCCACGACCGGTGGCTCCCACATCGTGTCGCACTCCTCTCCCTTCGGGCCTCACCGACGTGCGCCGGCGACGTGCCCCAGGGGCATGTTCTCCTGCGCCGGTCCATCCACAGGACCACGCGGACACCTGTCCAGCGCACGCCGGCTGACGTACCAGCGTGGTCCCGCAGGGTCCTCGACAGGGGGTGGTGTCCGCTCGAGGCCGGGCGGGCACCTCCAACTGCTTCCGCCACGGGGTGGGGCCTAGGGCGTGTTGCTAAAGGATGGTCGCTAGCCAGTGGAGCGTCGCGGCGAGACTGAGCCCGGCGTGATAGTTCCGGGCGTACTTGTCCGAGCGCATCGCGATCCCTCGCCACTGCTTGAGCCGGTTGAAGCACCGCTCCACGACATTGCGGCCCCGGTAGCGCTGGCGCTGGTCTTCGGTGAAGTCGATCGGCCGGCCCGGGCGTCTGCGCCGGTGCGCGATCTGGTCGGCCCGCTCGGGGATCGTGGCCGCGATGCCATGCCGGCGCAGCCAAGCCCGGTTCGCCTTCGAGGGGTAGCCCTTGTCCGCGATCAGTCTCTGCGGGCGTGTCCTGGGCCGGCCACGGGCTCCGGCAACGCTGATCTGCTCCAGCGTGGTGGTCAGCATCGAGGTGTCCGCGACCTGGCCGCCGGTCACCACGAACGCCAGAGCCCGTCCCTTGCCGTCACAGACCAGATGATTCTTCGTCGTCAGGCCACCACGGGAACGTCCGATCGCATGATCAGCCGGCTCGTCCCCTGATTTCTTGTAGTTCATCCAGGCCCCCTGTGGTGCGGGGCAGGGTCGCACCGTGCTGATGGACGCGCACGATCGTGGAATCGATTGAGGCGACCCAGTCCAGTTCCCCGGCCGCCTGCGTCATGGACTGGGTCTTCTCCAGCACCTGCTCCCACACGCCCTGGGCAGCCCACCGGTTGAAGTTCTTGTAGATCGTGTTCCAGTTCCCGAACCTCTCGGGCAGATCCCGCCACGGCGCCCCGCTGCGGGATCTGCCCGAGAGGTGGCCTCCACGACCGTGCGCCGATCCACGGGCGGGCGCCCGGTGGTCTTCGCTTCCGGGAGCAGTGGGCCGATCACGGCCCAGACCTCGTCTGAGATCACGTCACGCGACATCCCTCAAGACTGAGGCATCGACCCCTTGGAACCCTTTAGCAACACGCCCTAGCCGTGCGTGCGCCCGTAGGGGGCGCGCCAGGCCGATTCTTCTGCCCGAATGCGGGTGACCCACCCAGCGGGCACCCATGCCTGCAACCGTTCGGTGCTGGGCGGCTCCTCCCAGGCGATCAGCACATGGGTGCTCGACCAGCGGGCAGCCATCGCATCGACCCGTCCCCGGTCGGGGAGCATGACCCGCACGTAGGGGGCGTCCTGGTAGAGCGCGGAGTGGACCTCCTCGGGGCTGCGGAAGGCCGGCGGCTCGTAGACCGGGATCACGACGCCGCGCGCGGGCCGCGGGCGGCGTCGTGGCGAGCCTTGCGGGCCGCGCGCATGCTGGCCTTCTGGGCCGGCTGCTCGTAGAGGACGAAGGCGGCCTCCCAGAGCAGCTCGGCGACGTCGGCGATCTCCTCGGCGGCGTACTGCACGCCGGCATGGATGCTGTCGTTGCCCACGATGCGGGACTCGTGCAGGTCCTCCAGCACCTCGGCGTCCAGCCGCGGGGTCAGGCTGTTGATCTTGGCCTTGAGGTCCCGGCCGGTGCCGCCCTGGTCCTTGACCATCTCCTCGGTGGCCGCGCGGTAGAGCACGCCGGCGGCGCGCAGTGCCCCGGCGTCCTCGCAGATGCTGGCCTCCTCGTAGAGCGAGGCGACGCCCGCTGGGGCGGCCTCGGGTAGCTGCCGCGGGGGCTTGGCCGGGACGATCATCGTCCGTCTGACGCGCTCCAGAGACGGATGCCCGGCGGCGTCGGTTTCGACCTTCTGCCAGTGCTCGAGGAAGGCGATCGGTCCCTGGCAGAACTGGCAGGCGTAGCCCGCGATCGTGTCCCTCGCCTCGGGCATACGGGCCGCCGAGGCCGGATCCACGGAGGAGCGTCGCGCGTAGTTGATGTCCCACCGCGGGCTGACCTGGATCTTGCCGGCGTAGGTCGCGGCCACATGGTGCCCGCAGTGGGGGCAGAGGCCGGTGCCGTCGGTGAAGTCCTCGCTCATGCCGGTCAGTCTAGGGGCGGGCTCCGCGCGTCTGGGCCTGCTCACGCTGGGCCACACGCGCGCTGTGCAGCGCTCCGGGGCGGGGGGAGGTCTCGTGCTTGAAGGCCAGGTAGTCGACGACGTCAGGCTCGCACCAGAGCCGGCCGCGGGTGACCGGCTCGGGGAACTGGCGGTCGCGCTGGCGCAGGGAGCGGGCCGAGCGCTCGGCCACGCCCAGCAGCTCGTTGACCCGCGGCTCGGCGATCAGGCCGATCACCCGCGGGTCCAGGCCCGCCTCGTGCAGCTCGGTGGCCGCACTGGCCGCGCGGTGGCGCACGGCGGTGGTGGCCGCCTCGTAGGAGTTGGCCCCGGCCGCGCGGGCGAGGATGTCCAGCAGTGCCGCGGGGGGCCGGTAGGGGCCCTGGTGGGCGTGGGGGTCCAGGGCCTCGTCCCACCGGCGTGCCGGCGGGGCCGGCTTCTCGTGCTGATTCATCCCCATCGGGTGCGTCCTCCTCGTCGTCCCCACCGGCGGGCGCCGGCCTCATCCTGGGCCACGCGTTCCTCCTTGGAGCGCACGGCGTTGAAGCTGGTCACGGACAGTCCCACCAGCTGGCCCTGCGTGACGGCGTCGCGGGCGTAGCGGTCGCCCATCTGGGAGGCGATCCATCCGCCCATGTCCCCGCCGTTGCGGTCGCGCACGTCGGAGACGACGTCGGCGGCCAGGTAGCCGCCCTTGGAGCCGACGTCGAAGGTGCGGGTGCGGCCGCCGCCGATGTCCACGGTGGCGCGGATGTGCACGCGCTTGTCCTGGTGGCGGGCGCCGCGGGCGACGTTGACGATGGACATGCGGGCCGCGTGCAGGCCGGCCCCGCGCTCGGGCGATCCGACGGTCTTGGGCAGCTGGATCCGCACGATGCGGTTGCCGTCGGGCAGGTGGGTGGTCGTGGTGGAGTGGCGGGTCAGGGAGGGCCCGCGCCGGGTGTCCTTGGGGACCACGGTGGGCTTCTTGGCACCTCGCTTGGCTCGCACGGGCACGAGCTTGCCGGCGGCGTTGCGTCGACGCCGGGGTGCCTTGGAGACGGCGCCGGTCTCGTGTAGCTCGGTCAGCGCGTCCCGGTAGGACTCACCCGAGGTCTCCCCGCGGGCGATCTTCTGCATCATGCGCGGGGAGCGGTTCATGGCCGCGCCGAGTTCGGCCCAGGTGAGTCCGTAGGCCGAGCGCACCCGGGTGACGAGCTCGGCGGGGCTCAGCTGTGCCGGGTCACTCACCGTCGGCCTCCTGCTCGTCGTCGCCGGGCAGGTAGTCCGTCCCGTCGACGGGGGCGGCCTGCATCTCGTATTCGGAGTAGGCGGCGTCCACGCCCAGGCGCGCGGCCTTGGCGCGCAGCCTGTTGCGGGCGGTCTCGTCGGCGGGAATCTTCAGCGGTCCGGGGACGTAGCCCTGGAGGCGCATGCGTCCCACCCGGCCGTCATCGCCGCCGCCACGTTCCTCGGTCAGGGACCAGGAGGGGACCTCGGTGGTGTAGATCGCGTCGCCGCGCACGCCCAGCAGGGTGTGGGCCGGCACGTGCAGGGCCCCGCCCTGGAGGCCACCGGCCATGGGTCCGGAGAGCATGCGCGCCCGGGCCCGGCCCCAGACCTGCACGGCGAACTCGGGGTGGTAGTAGCGCTGAGCCTGGCCGTCGAAGCGCGGCTTGGTGGTCCAGATGAAGGCCTTGCCGTGCTGCTTGACGTCGGGGGCGTTGGCCGGGACCTCCTTGGGGTCGAAGGTGATGTGGGTCTGCACGCGCCCGCGGGCCGCGAAGTTGCCGATCGTGTTGATCAGGATCGAGCGCAGTGCCGCGGAGACGGCGGTCTTGATGATCTCGTCCATCAGCGGGTCGCCGGCGACGGCGGCGCGAGCCTTGACCAGGTTGTCCTTCCAGGTGTCCAGCGGGCGTGCACGCACGCGCCGGTCGCGGTCGCGGGCGCCGGGGACATCGGTGGTGAACGCGACGGACTCGATGGGGTCCAGCTGCCAGCCGTGGCGGGCGGCGACGAAGAACTCGGCGGCGTCGATCCAGGCGCTCCCGGTGGCGCCGGGGCGGTTGGGCCAGTACCAGCCCTCGGAAGCCTTCTCGTGCTGGACGCCGATCAGGCCGATGTGGTCCCAGGTGTCGGGGACCTTGAACTGCACGTGCACGCGAGCGCGGGCGTAGGGGTTCTCCCGGAGCATGTCCGCGGTGTCGTCGCGGCGCAGCCGGTACCCGGGGCCGATGCCCAGCTCACTGCACATGGCTCCGTACATGAAGCGGCCGTCGACGTAGGCGAAGCCGTCGATCTTGGGGGTCTTCGCCGGGTCGTGCAGGGGGATGCAGTCCGGGTGAGTGTCCGAGGAGGATCCGGCCACGAGGTGCTCGACGTGGTGCTGGCCGGAGGTGCGGTGCAGCTCCTCGGCGATGTCCTCGGTCAGCGGGTACGGCTCGAGGTTCTTCGGCAGGGTCAGGGCCCAGAGGTTGGCGCCGGTGGCGGTGGGGCTGTCCATGAGCTTGGCTCCGCGGAAGTGCGCACCGATGATGCCTTCGGTGGCCTGCCAGGCCAGGCGGGCCTGATCCGGGCTCAGCGGAGCGTCGCCGAACCACCCGGAGACGAACTGCACCAGCATGCGCTTGCCGGTCTGGCGGTGCTCGAAACGGCCGGTGGCCGGGGAGCCGAGGTTGTGTCCTCCGTCGAGCCAGCCGGGAGTCTGCACCAGCAGCCAGTGGCGCTTGCCCGGCGTGACCACCGGGGTCTTGCCCGTGAAGAAGATCCGGTCCGCACCGACGGCGGCCGCAGTGTCGAGCATGTCGGTGAGGTTCGGGTTCTTCCGACGCGGGCCGATCTTCGGCGGCACCGCCTGCCCGTTGTCCAACACGCCCCGGCCCGTGGTGTAGTCCGCCCACAGGTTCTTGCGGGCGGCGAGGTTGCGGTAGGCCACGGGGCGGAACGTGGTGGGGGTGTTGTCGCGCAGGCCAGCGCGACCTCCGGGACGCTCGCGGTTGGAGTAGGCCATGGGGACCTCCGGTCGATCTGACAGTTAGAGCAATCCTACATTGCTCTAAGCCTCCTCGGTAGGGAGCAGGTCCAGCGCGTCGAGCTGGCCGGGCAGCACCGCGGGCGGGGACGTGTCGTGGAGATCGTCGGTGCCGGCCTCCGGGGTCGGTTGGCCGGCGTGGGCCAGCAGGGCGAGCTCGGCGGCCAGGGTGTAGGCGCCGCAGTGGCGGCTGCGGTGGCGGGCCAGGCGGCGACGGTCACCTGGCATGGGCCATCTCCGTCTCCAGGGAGCTGCGCCAGAGCGAGGTGTGCACCACGGTGGAGCCGGCGGCCAGGGACTGGCCGAGGTGGTGGGCGATGCCGTGGCAGGAGACGGACAGGTGGATCCCGACGGAGCGGCCCAGGCGATGGATGCCCAGCAGGAGGTTCTCGGCGACGTCGGCCTCGTGCTCCCCGGCCGGGGCGAGGTCGGCCCAGCGCTGGCGCAGATGGGCGTAGTCGTCCAGGACGAGCACGATGGGCTGGAAGGGCTCGGGGCTCTCCTGGGCGAGGGAGGCGACCTCCACCAGGTGGTAGCGCTCGCGCATCAGCTCGCTGGCGGCACGGATGCGCTCGAGCTGGTCGCTGACGTCGGCGGTGACCACCTGCGCGTACCGATGGTCCTCGACCTTGTCCAGCTCCCCGGGCAGGCCCAGGCCCCAGGCCTGCCAGCCCACAGAGACCGCGGTCTCCATGATCCCGCGCTGGATCACGCTCTTGCCGCTGTCGCGGTCGCCGATGATCAGCAGGTGACCCTGGTGGGGGTCCCAGAGCACGTGCTCTCCGGCCTCGACGGGGCCCAGGTCGATCGTGGCCTGCATGTCGGCGGCCGGCGCGGCCTCTGGGGCCGGGGAGGCGTAGCGGTCGGGGAGGTAGCCGTGCCAGTGCTCCCCGGTGGCCTCGTCCACGGTGACCGGCGCGCGGAAGTAGCCCATCTTGCGCAGCTTCTCGACGGCCGCGGGGTCCTGGGAGACGTCGACGAGGGTGTGCGGGATCTTGTGGGCGCGCAGGTGGGCCTTCACTGCCATGCAGGGGCCGCAACCGGGGCTGGTGTAGATCGTGTACATGGGTGCTCCTCGGTCAGGGAGATGGTCGGGGCCGTGGCCGGCCCTCACTTCCCATAAGGCCGGCATCCGGCGCTGATGTCCCTCCCCGTTCCGGGGTCAGATTTCATGCGCCGGGTGCAGCAGCAACGCGTCGGCGGGGATCGTCGAGGTGTGCTCGAGGTGCCCGACCTCGAGGCCGGCGGCCAGCAGGGCCTGGACCGCGGGATGGTCCTCGGCCAGGTCCTGGAGGAGGACCAGGGGGACGTGTCGCGGAGATGCGGCCGGCGCCGCTTCCTCGGCCGGCGCGGCCGGCAGCGGCGACTCCGTCGCACCATCCGCGGCGAGGGTGCCTTCTGGCTCGGCTTCTGGCGTGGGTTGTGGCGTGGAGTCCAGGCCGGCCTTCCGTTGCAGGCGGGCGAGGTCGGCGTGGCGGGCCGGGGGCAGCTTGGCGGTCTCGAGCAGCTCGAGGGCGCGGGTGAGTCCGGTGTGGTCGCCGCTGGCGAGCCAGGTGGCCACGATCAGGCCCACGCGACCGGCCTTGCCGGAGTCGTGGCCAGGGTCGCCGGGAACAGGGTGGGCCGCGGTGAGGTCGTCGAGCTGGGCGTGCTTGAGCCCGGCGGTGAGCAGGCCGGTCAGCGCACGGCGGTCGCGGGCGGAGAAGGTGCGGGGCACCTGGTCAGGATGCCAGGTAGCCCAGGACGGCGAGCAAGGCGAGCACGTGCCCGGCGACGAGGTACGGGGCCATGGGCACGCGAGTCTTGCGCTGGCCGCGCAGCAGGGCCGGTACCGCACCGAACAGGGCGGCGAGCACGTAGCTGGCCAGGATGGCCAGCACCCAGGCACCGGGGCCGTGGGCGCCGATGGCCAGGGCGGCCACGGTGACGAGCTTGACGTCGCCCATGCCGGTGCCGCCGATCAGGTGCATCACCATCAGCACGACGGCGGCGATCACGGTGACCACCAGCCCCTGGAGGGCCCAGGCGCCGTAGCCGGTGACCAGCAGCCCCACCGCGGCGCCGAGGTTGATGGCGCCCAGGGCGGCCACGGCCCAGTTCGGGATGAGCCGGTGGGCCCGGTCCACGCGCGCCATGTAGATGCCCAGGCAGGCCAGGGCGATCAGGGCGAGCGCGGCGTGGACCATGAGCACGGGCAGCCCGGCGACCGCGGCGCCGGCGATGCCCAGCAGGGCAGCCAGGGCCCCGCCGGGGCCGATCAGGGTGCGCACCGTCCGCGGCGGCACCGTGTAGGGCGCCGGCGCGGGGTCGGTGGCCGCGGGGGACGTGTCGTGGAGATCAGGCGACACGGTAGCCATGGGCCCGCAGCTCCTCGATCAGGGCGGTGGTCTCCACCTCGGGCTCGAGGTCCTCCTCGAAGGACTCCAGGTAGGAGTAGAGCTTCTCGATCAGGCGGGTGACCTCGGTGTGGTTGCCGGCGGCGGCCTCGGTGACCAGAGCGTCGCGCCAGGCGGCCTCGTTGGCGGGGTCGATCGCGCGGCCGACGCGGGCGGCCAGCTGGGCGTGCTCGCGGTGGCCGGCGGCCAGGGAGCGGGCCACGAGCTCGTGGGCGGCGTCGCAGATGGTCTGGACCATCTCCTGGACCAGGGCCTCGGCCCAGGCGACGTTGGAGGCCTTGGCGTGCTCGAAGGGCACTCCCCTCACCAGACGCATGGCGGCGACCAGGGCGGGGGTGGAGGCCTTCACGGGGTCATCGCCGATCAGGGACTGCACGACCTGCCAGTCGGTGAGCACGTCCTCGTGGACGCGGTAGCCCTCGCTGCCCACGGCGGGCAGGTAGGGGGTGCCGTCCGCGGCCTGGCCGAGCAGGCGGCGGGTCTGGCTGGTGAGCTTGTTGCGGTTGCTGGAGGCGGACTTGCCGTCGGAGCGCTGGGTGGGCCAGAACGCGGCGTGGACGGCCTCGGCGCTCGCGCCGGGGTGCAGGGCCAGGTAGGCGGCCAGGGCGACGCAGCGGGCGGTCTGGGTCGTCGAGACCTCGCCGGTGGCCGCGGTGACGGGGGCCTGGCCCTGGGCGCCGACGAGCTTGAGCTCGCCGAGCATCAGGATCATCGGGGCCTGGGTGGTGGCCTGCTCCAGCAGGTGTGCGGCGTCCAGGTCGATCTGCTTCTGCGGGTCGGTCGAGGCCAGCTGCTCGGGGGCGGCGTCCTTCTCGTCCTCGTCCTCGTCCTCCGCGGGGGACGTGTCGTGGAGATCGGTGGCCGCCTCCTGCTGCGCCGGCTCGGCGGTCGCGGCCGGCTCGGGCTCGGGCTCGGGCTCGGCGGGTCCTGCGGTCTCGGTGACTGCGACGACGGCCGGGGTCTGGTCCTGGGGCTCGGGGGTGATGTCCTCGGGCTCGGTCGGCACGGCGGCCGCCGCGGCCTGGTCCTGGCTCTCCTCGTCCTCGTCCTCGTCCATGGTGTCGTGC
>NZ_JABFNH010000008.1:63957-87755 GCF_017168435.1 Micrococcus sp. KRD070 | reverse complement strand
GGGTGCGAGGGCGGCGGGGGACGCCAGGGAGGCCAGGGCGGTCATGCTCAGCCCTCCCGGACGGCGCCGGCGGCGAGCTCGCGGGCGAGGGCGCCCACGGCCTGCGGCCCGCCGTCCGTCAGCGCGCGCACCAGGGCCGTGCCGACGATCGCGCCGTCGGCGTAGGCGCCGATCTCGCGGACGTGCGCCGCCTGGGAGACGCCGAGGCCGACGCACACGTGCTCCGCCCCGGCATCCTGAGCCCGGCGGACCACGGTCTCGGCGACGGTGGACACCGCGTCGCGGGTGCCGGTGACGCCCATGACCGACACGGCGTACACGAAGCCGCGGGAGGAGTCGACGGTGAGGCGCACCCGCTCGTCCGTGGACGAGGGCGCGGTGAGGAACACGCGGTCCAGGCCGTGACGGTCCGAGGCCTCCATCCAGGCGCCGGCCTCCTCGGGCACGAGGTCAGGGGTGACGAGACCGGCGCCCCCGGCCTCCGCGAGGCGGCGCGCGAACTCGTCGACGCCCATGCGGTCCACGAGGTTCCAGTAGGTCATCACCAGCACCGCGGCGTCGGTGCGCTGGGTCACCCGTCGGATGATGTCGAAGACGTCGGCCACGCGGAAACCCGCCTGCAGCGCCGTCTGGGTCGCGGCCTGGATCACGGGGCCGTCCATCACGGGGTCCGTGTAGGGCAGGCCCAGCTCGATGACGTCGGCGCCGTTCTCCGCGGCGGCGACGACGGCCTCGACGCACTCGTCCACGGACGGGTAGCCGGCCGGCAGGAAGGCGACGAGGCCGGTGCGGCCGGCCGCCTTCGCGGCGTCCAGGGCCGCGGCGGTCTTGGAGTGCACGGTCATGCCGGTCACTGCTCCTCTCCGGGGGTCATCTCCTCGAGCGGGTCCTTCTCCTCCGCGGCCGTGCCGAGGCCGAACCAGGCCGCCGCCGTGGCGACGTCCTTGTCCCCGCGGCCGGAGAGGTTCACGATGATGATCCGCTCCTCCCCCTCCGGGGCGTCCGGCCCCACGAGGCCCTCGTCCGCCCAGCGGCGGGCCAGGCGCAGCGCACCGGCCAGGGCGTGGGCCGACTCGATGGCGGGCGTGATGCCCTCGGTGCGCGTGAGCCGGAGGAAGGCGTCCATGCACTCGGTGTCCGAGACCGGCTCGTAGACGGCGCGGCCCGTGTCGTGCAGGAAGGCGTGCTCCGGGCCGACGGCCGGGTAGTCCAGGCCGGCGGAGATCGAGTGGGAGTCGATCGTCTGCCCGTCCTCGTCCTGCATCAGGTACGTGCGGGCGCCGTGCAGCACGCCGGTGCGTCCGAGCGTGATGGACGCGGCGTGGCGACCGGTCTCGAGGCCCTCGCCCCCGGCCTCGAAGCCGTAGAGCTCCACCTCAGGGTCGTCGAGGAAGCCGTGGAACAGGCCCATCGCGTTGGACCCGCCGCCCACGCACGCCGCGACGGCGTCCGGCAGGCGGCCGGCCTGCGCCAGGATCTGCTCGCGGGCCTCTTCGCCGATCACGGAGTGGAAGTAGCGCACCATGGCGGGGAACGGGTGCGGGCCCGTGACCGTGCCCATCAGGTAATGCGTGTTGTCCACGGAGGCGACCCAGTCCCGCAGGGCCTCGTTGATCGCGTCCTTCAGGGTGCGGGCGCCGATCGCCACGGGCACCACCTCGGCGCCGAGCATCTGCATGCGCGCCACGTTCAGGGCCTGGCGGCGGGTGTCCTCCTCCCCCATGTACACGGTGCACTCCATGCCGAACAGCGCGGCCGCCGTCGCCGTGGCCACGCCGTGCTGGCCGGCGCCGGTCTCCGCGATCAGACGCGTCTTGCCCATGCGACGGGCGAGCAGCGCCTGGCCGATCACGTTGTTGATCTTGTGCGAGCCGGTGTGGTTGAGGTCCTCGCGCTTGAGGAAGATGCGCACCCCGGGGGTGTCCGCGGCGAACCGCGGCACCTCGCTCAGCAGGGAGGGCCGGTTCACGTAGTCCCGGAACAGGGTCCGCAGCTCGGCCTCGAAGGCGGGGTCCTGCCGCGCCTGCTCGTAGGTGCGGGTGAGCTCCTGCAGCGCGGCCATGAGGGACTCGGGCATCCACTGCCCGCCGTAGTCGCCGAAGTAGGGTCCGGCCTGACCCTGATAGGGCCCCTCGAACTCGATCGCGGGCTCGGTGCTCGGACGGTCGGCGCTCATGGCGACCACGCTCCTCGGGTCTGGTTCGGTCAGCGGACGGTGAGGGACGCGGCGCGGAACGCGCGCAGCGCCTCCTCGGGGGCGCCGTGGCGCACGAGGGCCTCGCCCACGAGCACGACGTCGGCGCCCGCGGCGGCGTAGGCCTTGATCTGCTCCTCGGACTCGACGCCCGACTCGGCGACCCGGACGACGTCCTCGGGCAGCCCGTCGGCCAGCGCTGCGTAGCGGGCCGGGTCGACGTCCAGGGTCTTGAGGTTGCGCACGTTGACGCCGAGGATGCGGGCGCCGGCGGCGACGCCGCGCTCGATCTCCTCGGGCGTGTGGGCCTCCACGAGGGCGTGCATGCCCAGGGACTCGGTGAGCTGCAGGAAGCCGGCCAGCTCGGCGTCGTCGAGGGCGGCCACGATCAGCAGGACCAGGTCGGCCCCGTGGGCGCGGGCCTCGTGGATCTGGTACTCGGTGACGGTGAAGTCCTTGCGCAGGACCGGCAGATCGACGGCGGCGCGCACGGCGTCCAGGTCGGCCAGGCTGCCGCCGAAGCGGCGGGCCTCGGTGAGCACGGAGACGGCGCTGGCGCCGCCGCGCTCGTACGCGCGGGCCAGGGTGGCCGGCTCGGGGATCTCGGCGAGCGCGCCCTTGGAGGGGCTCGCCCGCTTCACCTCGGAGATCACCCGGATCCCCGCGGGGTCGGTGCGTCCGCCGTGCAGGGCCGCGTGGGCGTCACGCGGCGCGGGGGCGGCGGCCACCAGCTCGGCCAGGCGCGCCTCGGGCAGGGCACGGCGACGTGGCTCGAGGTCCTCGCGGACGCCGTCGATGATCTCCTGGAGGACGGACACGCGGATCAGTGACCGTGCTGGCCGCGACCCGCGCCGGCCTTGCCGGCGACGATGCCCACGACGACGCCCACGGCCATCAGGGCGAGCCCGATCCACACGACGACGCTCCAGTCGGCGAGCAGGCCGACGCAGCCGGCCACGAAGCCGACGAGCACGAGCGCCACCATGGCCCACGCGCCGGGCGAGTTGCCGTGGCCCGGCAGCTCGAGGTGGGTCGGGTCGTTGAGCACCAGGCCGTCCTCGGTGACGACGACGTCCTCGACGGCGCCGCGGCGGGCGGCGCGACGGGTGGTGGGCTCGGTGTGCGCGGTGTTCGCGGTGTGGCTCATGGCTGTCCCTCACTGGTGCGTGGTGTACATGACGACTGTCCCTCATTGTGCCATGCGGGCACGGGACCGGGCCCGCGTGACCCGGGACGACCCGGGCGGTGCGGGGCGGTCCGAGAGACGGGCGCTCACGTGGGGTCGTTGCCGCGGGACAGCTCGTCCCACGCGTCCATCTGGTCCACGCGCCGGCGCTGGGCCGCCTCGCGGGCGGACTGCGCGGGCTGCTCCCCGGCGGCGGCCGGGCCGGGCTCGGAGGCCGCAGGCGCCTTCTCGTAGCGCCGGGACGAACGCCAGCCACGGCCCGCCAGTGCCGCCACGACGCCGCACAGCGCCGCGAGCACGCCGCCGGCCGCCGCGACCCACGGCCACGCCGTCACGGCGTAGTCCTGCGCGAGCGCAGTGGTCCCGGTCGCGTCGGCGACCGCGGCGGCCGCCGTCGTCGCCGGATCCAGGGCGGCGGTGACCGAGGTCGAGGCGATCACGACCCCAGCCAGCGCCATGAGCACGCCGACGATCACGGCGCCGAGGCGCCGGGCGGTGGTCAGGGCGAGGGCACCGGCCATCACGACCAGGGCCATGGCGGTGGCGACGGGCGCGGCGGCGCCGCCCGACGTCGTCGCCTCGGAGGCGATCCCGCCGGACAGGCCCGTGGCGGTCACCCAGGTGCGGCCCGCCGTGAGCAGCACGAGCCCGCCGGCGGCCAGCGCGGCGAGGACCACGGTGCGGCGGCGCATCACGCCTGCCCCAGCTCGCCCGCGGTCAGCACGGACCGCAGCGGCGCCGTCGCCTTGGTGACGGTCTCGGCGGTCTCGGCGTCGGGATCGGAGTCGGCGACGATGCCGGCGCCGGCCTGCACGTGCGCCTGGCCGCGGTGCAGCGTGGCCGAGCGGATGTTGATCGCCATGTCCATGTTGCCCGCCAGGTCGAAGTAGCCGACGACGCCGCCGTAGGGCCCGCGCTCGGTCGGCTCCCACTCGTCCAGCAGCTGCAGGGCGCGGGGCTTCGGGGCGCCGGACAGCGTGCCGGCGGGGAAGGCGGCGCGGAGGACGTCGAGCGCGTCGACATCGTCGCGCATGCGGCCCTCCACGTGGGAGACCAGGTGGAGGATGTGGCTGAACGCCTCGAGCTCCATGAACTGGGTGACCTCGACGGTGCCGGGGCGGCACACGCGCGAGAGGTCGTTGCGGGAGAGGTCCACGAGCATGAGGTGTTCGGCCCGCTCCTTCTCGTCCTCCAGCAGGTCCTTGCCGAGGAGGCGGTCGTCCTCCGCGGTGGCCCCGCGCCGCCGTGAGCCGGCGATCGGATGGGTGACCACGCGGCGGTCCCGCACGGTGACGAGCGCCTCGGGCGAGGAGCCCACGATCTCGTACGGCTCCCCGTCCGGGGTCTCGAAGGAGAAGAGGTACATGTAGGGGCTCGGGTTCACCATGCGCAGGACGCGGTACACGTCCAGACCGGTGGCGTCCGTGGTGACCGAGAGGCGGCGGGAGACGACGGCCTGGAACACGTCGCCGTCGCGGATCGCCCGCTGGGCCTTCGCGACGGCCTCGCGGAAGCCTTCGGCACCCCACCGGTCCTCGGCCTGGGCGGCGACCTCGTCCGCGTCCGCCTCGAGCCAGCGGCGCGGGACGTCGCTGACCGGGTCCGCGGCCGGGGCGGCCAGGCGCTCGACCATGGCATCCAGGCGGGCGAGCGCGTCGTCGTAGGCGCGGTCCGCGCCGGTGGCCAGGCCGTTGCCGTTCACCGCGTTGGCGATCAGCGTCACGGTGCCGTCCAGGGCATCGTGCACGGCCAGGTCGGTGACGAGGTTCATCGCGAGGTCGGGCAGGCCGAGGTGGTCCTCGGGCGGGTGCGGCAGGCGCTCCCACGCGCGGACCGTGTTCCACCCCAGGAAGCCGGCCATGCCGGAGACGAGGTGCGGCAGAACGCCTCCGACCTCGGCGCGCACGTCCGTGCGCAGCAGGCGCAGGCATGCGGCGAGCACGTCCAGGGCACGGCCCTGCGTGGGCAGCCCCTCGGGCGGGGTGCCCTGCCAGTGCGCCTCACCGTCCCGCGAGGTCAGCGTGACGGCGGAGCCGGCCCCGACGAAGCTGTACCGGGACCATGCCGCGCCCGGGGTGGCGGACTCCATCAGGAAGGTGCCGGGGCGGGAGCCGGCCAGGCGCCGATGGATCGCCAGCGGCGTGAGGCCGTCCGCCAGCACCGTGCGGACCACGGGGATCACGCGGGCGGTGTCCGCCAGACGCAGGAACTCCGCACGGGAGGGAGTGGTGGCGGCGGTCATCGGGCGGCCTCCTCGGGGTCGACGGCGGCCGGCGGCATGACGATCTCGCGGCCGGTGAAGCAGGTGCGGGTGCCCGTGTGGCAGGCGGGGCCGGTCTGGTCCACGGTGAGCAGCAGGGTGTCGCCGTCGCAGTCCGCGTGGACCGCGCGCACCCGCTGCAGGTGGCCCGAGGTCTCCCCCTTGCGCCACAGCTCGCCGCGCGAGCGGGACCAGTAGGTGGCCCAGCCGGTCTCGAGCGTCGCGCGCAGGGACTCCTCGTTCATCCACGCCATCATGAGCACCTCGCCGGTGCCCTCCTGCTGGGCGATGGCGGGCACCAGGCCCCGGTCGTCGAAGGTCAGGGAGGCCACGAGGTCGTCGGGCGGGGAGATGCTCATGGAGG
This sequence comes from Micrococcus sp. KRD070, assembly GCF_017168435.1. NCBI lineage: Bacteria > Bacillati > Actinomycetota > Actinomycetes > Micrococcales > Micrococcaceae > Micrococcus > Micrococcus sp. KRD070. Next base: position 81,751 of record NZ_JABFNH010000008.1, on the reverse strand, counting down.
TCCAGTCTAGGGAGCCGGAGCGGGGCGTGGCCGACGGGGTCAGCGGACGGTGTGCCCCGCCTGCCGCAGGGCGTCCTTGACGCGGGCGAGCATGTCGTCCGGGCCGAAGTGGAACAGGGAGGCGGCGAGCACCGCGTCCGCGCCGGCCGCGACGGCGGGCGGGAAGTGCTCGGGCTCGCCGGCGCCGCCGGAGGCGATCAGCGGCACGCGCGTCACGGCGCGCACGTCCCGGATCATCTCCAGGTCGAAGCCCTCGCGCGTGCCGTCCGCGTCGATCGAGTTGAGCAGGATCTCCCCCACCCCGCGCTCGGAGGCCTCCCGGCACCAGGCGACGGTGTCGATGCCGGTGCCCCGGCGGCCGCCGTGGGTGGTGACCTCATAGCCGGAAGCGCATCCCGGGTCCTCCGTGCGCCGGGCGTCGAGGGAGAGCACGAGGACCTGGGACCCGAAGCGCCGGGTGATCTCCGTGATCACCTCGGGCCGGGCCACGGCCGCGGTGTTGACGGAGACCTTGTCCGCCCCCGTGCGCAGCAGCCGGTCCACGTCCTCGACGGTGCGCACGCCGCCGCCCACGGTCAGCGGGATGAAGACCTCCTCTGCCGTGCGGGTCACGACGTCGTAGGTCGTGGCGCGGTCCGAGGTGGAGGCGGTGACGTCGAGGAACGTGATCTCGTCGGCGCCCGCGGCGTTGTAGCGGCGAGCGAGCTCGACCGGGTCGCCCGCGTCCCTCAGGTTCTCGAAGTTCACGCCCTTGACCACGCGCCCGGCGTCCACGTCCAGGCAGGGGATGACACGCACGGCGAGGCTCACGTCGGCTCCTTCGTCTCGGGGGGCTCGGGCGGGACGGCGCGGGCCGTCAGAGGCGGATCGCGTGGATCGCGGAGATCAGGATGCCGCGGGCGCCCAGGGCGTACAGCTCGTCCATGACGCGGTTGGCGTCCGGCTTGCGGACCATGGAGCGCACGGCGACCATCGTCTCGTCCCGCAGCGGGGAGACCGTCGGTGACTCCAGCCCCGGGGTGACCGCGGTGGCCGCCTCCAGCAGGTCACGACGGATGTCGTAGTCGATCATGACCCAGCGGCGGGCCACGAGCACGCCCTTGAGGCGGCGCAGCAGCACGTCGAGGCCCTCGGGGCGCTCCCCCGCGCGGCCGATCAGCACGGCCTCCGAGTCGAGGATGGGCTCGCCGAAGACCTCCATGCCGGCGGCGCGCAGGGTGCTGCCGGTCTCCACGACGTCGGCGATCGCGTCCGCCACGCCGAGCTTGACGGAGGACTCCACGGCGCCGTCGAGGTGCACCACCGTGGCGTCCAGGCCGGTGCGGGCCAGGTAGTCGGAGAGCAGGCCGTCGTAGCTCGTGGCGATGCGCTTGCCGGCGAGCTGCTCGGCGGAGGTGAAGGAGCCGACGGGGGCGGCGAGACGGAACACGGAGCGGCCGAAGCCGAGCGCCATGATCTCCTCGGCGGTGTCCCCCACCTGCGCGTCGCAGAACAGGTCGCGGCCGGTCAGGCCGACGTCGAGGGTGCCCTGGCCGACGTAGACGGCGATGTCCCGGGGACGCAGGTAGAAGAACTCGACGTTGTTCTCGGGGTCCACGAGGACGAGCTCGCGGGAGTCCCGGCGTTGCCGGTAGCCGGCCTCGGTCAGGATCTCGCGGGCGGACTCGGACAGGGCGCCCTTGTTGGGCACGGCGATGCGCAGCACGCGTCGGTCTCCTCGGGGTGCGGTGGGGCGGGCCTAGGGCGTGTCTGAGAATAGATGCACGAGTCAGCTGAGACCCTGGGGACATGTCCCGGTTCCAGATGCTCTCCGACGCCCAATGGGAGTTGATCGCCCCGATGCTCCCGACCCGGACCGGCCGCGCCGGCAGGCCGTTCGCCGACGCCCGCACCATGGTGGAGGCGATCATCTACCGGTACCGGTGCGGAATCGCTTGGAGGGATCTGCCCGAGGTCTACGGGCCCTGGCAGACCGTGTGGACCTGGCATCGGCGCTTGGCCGAAAAAGGCACATGGGACACGGTGCTGGCCACGCTGACCGCCGCCGCTGACGCCGAAGGCCTGATCGATTGGTCGGTCTCGGTGGACTCCACGATCGCCCGCGCCCACCAGCACGCGACGAACATCACCCGCCACACAGGGGGATGGATCGAACTACAAGAATCCGCGTGAGGAGCCGGCCGATCACGGCATCGGGCGCTCCCGTGGCGGGCTGAGCACGAAGATCCATCAGCTCGTGGACGGGACCGGGCTGCCGCTGGTCAGCCTGATCACCCCCGGCCAGGCAGGGGACTCCCCGATGCTGCTTCCTCTTCTGGAGCAGCTGCGCGTGACCCGGCCAGTAGGGCGGCCCCGGACCCGCCCCGAGGCCGTGCTGGGCGATAAGGCGTACTCCTCCCGGGCGATCCGCACCCACCTACGTGCCCGTGGGATCAAAGCGGTCATCCCCGAACCGGCCGACCAGCAGGGCCACCGCAGACGGCGCGGTGCCCGCGGCGGGCGCCCCGTCAGCCTCGACGCGGCCGCCTACAAGGGCCGCAACGTCATCGAGCGCCAGTACGCGCACCTGAAGCAGTGGCGGGGCCTGGCGACCCGGTATGACAAGTACGCGATCATCTACAGGGCCGCTGTGGTCCTGAATGCTGTGATCGCATGGTCAAAACGATTGTCAGACATGCCCTAGGTGTAGGAGGGCATGACGTTGTTGACTCGGGTCGGTGCCAGTGAGGCCGGCGGGGCGTCTCCGCAGGAGGTATGAGGCCGATGGTAGTTGTAGTGGTTCACCCACACCGCCAGGGCCTCACGCCGAGCTTGCTCTGAGGTGTAGGGGCGGGCGTAGAGGACCTCGTCCACCATCAGCCGGTTGTACCGCTCGACCTTCCCGTTGTGGCGCGGGGTGTAGGGTCGGATCCGGTGGTGCCGGCCCCCGAGCGAGACCACCTTCGCGGTGAAGTCCACGGCCCGGTAGTTGTTGCCGTTGTCCGTGACCACCCGGTCCACGGTGATGCCGTGGGCGGCGAAGAACGCCCTCGCCCGGCAGAAGAACCCGATCGTGGTCACCGTCCGCTTATCCTCCAACGCTTCGGTGTACGCCAGGCGGGTGTACCCGTCGATCGCCGAGTGCAGGTAGGTGTACCCGACCCGTCGGCCAGGCCCGCGCTTGGCCGCTCGCGCGTTCTCGGAGTCCCGGCCGTGAGCACGCCAGCCGCCCCCCTCGGGGATGCGCCCGATCTTCTTCACGTCCAGATGCACCATGTGCCCCGGGCCGCGGGCGGTGATCTTCTGCGGTCGTTGGCGCAGGTCCTCACCCGTGGGCGCGAGGTCTCGCAACCGGGAGATGCCCAGCCGGTGCATCCACCTCCCCACGGTGCGCAGGCACAGCTGGTGGCCTTCGGAGGCGAGGTGGTGATGGATGCGCCGTGCGGACCACTTGCGCTCCCGCCGCAGGGCGTGGATCTGGGCGACCAGGACCGGATCGAGCTGGGCAGGTGAACGGTGCGGCCGGCTGGGCAGGTCCTGAAGGCCGGCTTCTCCCTGGGCGCGGTAGCGGGCGACCCAGGTGGCCACCGTGGGCCGGCTCACCCGGAACTCGGCTGCCACGTGTGCCTGCGGGATCCCGTCGTGCAGGTGGCGGTGGACCATCCTGAGACGGCCGGTCGGGGTCAGGGGTGCGTTAGCGTGAGTCATGAGCGGGTCTCTTCGGGCAGGTGGGTTGTTGAGGAACTTCCATCCTGCGGGAGAGGCCCACTCGTCTCATCTCAGCCGGGGAGGGCTGTGTGGACGCCATGGGCGCACTCTACGGTCCGGGGCGGGTCGGGCTGAAGGTCTCGGGTGTGCGGACCCGGGAACGGGGTGGTCGGCACGCCGCCGGGCCGGCGTCGGTCGGAGCGGGCCCGGCACGGTCCGTGAAAGACTGCTCGCTATGGCCACTGCAGATTCCGGAGACGTCCTGCCGCACCTGCGCACCGAGGCCATCCGCGCCGTCGTCGGGCCCACCAGTGCGGACCGCGGCTTCGCCGTGGCCGCGTCGGGCGCCGTGGGGCGCCTGCGCTACGACGCCGCCACCGGCCGCCTGAGCGCCTCCGTCCAGGGCACCGCGCCCAGCCCCTACCGGGTGCAGGTGCAGCTGCAGCAGGCCTACGACGACGCCGCCGCAGCCGGCACCGGTGCCCTCATGGAGCCGGTGGGCGGGCGCTGCACGTGCCCGGTCGGGACGGACTGCAAGCACGTGGCCGCCGCGCTCTACCAGGTGGTCCGCCTCGACGCCGACCAGGCCCTCGACGACGCCCGCCGCAAGCTCGCCGAGATGGTCACCACGGCGGACGCGCTGCCCGCGCCCACCGGACGGGGCCACGACGACGGCGGCCCGGCCGGCCTCGACGCCCCGGCCGCGGACGGGGCGGCGCCCCCACCCGCTGCCGGCCTGGACTGGCGACGGGTCATGGAGCCGCTGGCCGGGCTCGACGGTCCGCGCCGGCTGGGCACGCCGCCCGCGCTGGCGATCGGCGTGGAGCTCGTGGCCGAGTCCTCCCGCAACGCGTTCCAGCAGTGGGGCCCGGCGACGGCCGGGGAGGAGCAGGTGCGCGAGGGCCGCCCGCTGTACGTGACCGTGCGCCCGCTCAAGCGCGGGGCCAAGGGGACGTGGATCAAGGGCGGGCTGACGTGGAAGGCATTCCAGTTCCCGCGCGCCGAGTTCGCCCCCGCCCAGGAGCGGGCGATGCGCCTGATCTGGCGTCAGGTCCAGGCCGAGGACTCCTACCCGGGCGACGCCTGGTTCGGTCTGCACGTCTTCGACTCCCTGCGGATCTGGCAGCTGCTCGCGGAGGCCCGCGAGGTCGGGGTGGAGCTCGTGCCGCTGGGGCTGCTGACGGACGTGGTGCTGGAGGCGCCCGCCGCCGTCGGGCTGGACGTCACCGCCGCCCCCGACGGCGGCCTGGACGTGGCCCCGGCCCTGGACCCGGCCCCGCCCGTCCCCGGGCTGAGCGGTGTGCACGCCGTGGGCGGCATCGGCTTCTACCGCGTGGAGCTCACGGACGAGGAGGCCGTGCTCCACCTGATCCCCGCCGAACGCCCCGTCCCCGAGGCCGTGCAGCAGCTCGTGCTCGCCGGCGGGCCCGTGCGGGTGCCCGCCGCGGACCGCGAGGAGTTCCTCGGCCGGATCTACCCGCGGCTGCGTGGCGCCCTGCCCGTGACCAGCGGCGACGCCTCCGTGGAGCTGCCCGAGTTCGAGCCGCCCGTGCTGCGGCTGCGCGCCGACTTCCGGCCCGACCACGAGCTCGTGCTGCGCTGGTCCTGGCTCTACTTCGACCCGCCCCGCGAACTCGGCCTCGACGCCGGCGGCGACCCCCTGCGGGACACCCGGCACGAGGACGCGGTGCTGCGCGCCGTGGCCGAGCTCTGGCCCCGCGCCGGCCGCGCCGAGGAGCAGGTCCTCGAGGGCGTGGGCGCCGCCCGGTTCTCCGAGCAGGTGCTGCCGCTGCTGCAGCGCGCCGACCACGTGCGCGTGGACGTCACCGGCGACCGCCCCGACTACCGCGAACTGAAGGCCGCCCCGCGCATCGAGGTCGGCACGAAGGCCACGCAGAACGACTGGTTCGACCTGGGCGTGCAGGTCTCCGTGGACGGGCACGTGCTGCCGTTCGTGGAGCTGTTCACCGCGCTCGTGCAGGGCAGGACCACGCTGATCCTCGCGGACGGCTCCTACCTGGGCCTCGATCACCCCGCCTTCGACCGGTTGCGCGCCCTGCTCTCCGAGGCCGCCACCCTGCAGGAGTGGACCCCGGAGCACACCCCCGTCTCACGGCACCAGGTCGGCTTCTGGGAGGACCTCAAGGAGCTCGCGGACGAGGTGGACGAGGACCCGGAGTGGACCGCCGCCGTCGGGCGTCTGGCCGCCGTCGAGCGCCTCCCCGAGGCCCCGCGCCCAGCCGGCCTGAAGGCCGACCTGCGCCCCTACCAGGAGGAGGGCCTGCGCTGGCTGGCGTTCCTGTGGGAGCAGGACCTCGGCGGGATCCTGGCCGACGACATGGGTTTGGGCAAGACCGTCCAGACCCTCGCGCTCTTCGCCCACGCACGCCAGGCCCGGCCCGAGCGGCCGCCCTTCCTCGTGGTTGCGCCGAGCTCCGTGGTGTCCGTGTGGGCGGCCGAGGCCGAGAAGTTCACCCCGGACCTCGACGTGCGCGTCCTGGACACCACCACCCGCAAGCGCGGCACCGCCGTGGCGGACGAGGTGGCGGGGGCGGACGTGGTGGTCACCAGCTACACGCTCCTGAGGATCGACGCCGGCCAGTACGGCGGACTCGACTGGGGCGGGGTGGTCTTCGACGAGGCACAGTTCCTGAAGAACCGCGCCGCGAAGGTGCACACGGTGGCCCGCGACCTGCGCGCCCCCTTCCGGCTGGCCATCACCGGCACGCCGATGGAGAACTCCCTCAGCGACCTGTGGGCGCTGCTGGGCGTCGTCGTGCCGGGCCTGTTCCCGAGCCACCGCCGGTTCCGCGAGACCTACGTGACCCCCATCGAGACCGGGGGGGACCCCGAGCGGATGGCGGCCCTGCGCCGCCGCGTGCGCCCGTTCATGCTGCGCCGCTCCAAGGAGCTCGTGGCGAAGGACCTGCCGTCCAAGCAGGAGCAGATCCTCCAGGTGGAGCTCGAGCCGGCCCACCGCAAGCTCTACGACCGCGTGCTCCAGCGCGAGCGCCGCAAGGTGTTGGGCCTGCTCGGGGACATGGACGGCAACCGGTTCACCATCTTCACGTCGCTCACGCTGCTGCGGATGCTCGCGCTGGCGCCGCAGATCGTCGACGACCAGTACGCCTCCGTGCCCAGCTCGAAGCTCGAGCGGTTCCTCGACGACCTCACCGAGGTGATCGGCGAGGGGCACCGCGTGATCGTGTTCAGCCAGTTCACGAGCTTCCTGCGGGTGATCGCCGAGGAGCTGGACCACCTGGAGATCGAGCACGCGTACCTCGACGGCTCCACGCGCGGGCGCGCCGAGGTGATCCGTGGCTTCCGTGAGGGCGAGGCGCCGGTGTTCCTGATCTCCCTGAAGGCGGGTGGCTTCGGCCTGACCCTGACCGAGGCGGACTACGTGTTCCTCATGGATCCGTGGTGGAACCCCGCCGCGGAGGCGCAGGCCGTGGACCGGGCGCACCGGATCGGGCAGGAGCGGACCGTGATGGTCTACCGGCTCGTGTCCGAGGGGACGATCGAGGAGAAGGTGCTCGAGCTGCAGCGGCGCAAGGCCGAGCTGTTCGGCGCGCTCATGGACGAGTCCGACGACTCCGGCGCCGGCGCCTTCACCGACTCCCTCACCGCCGAGGACATCCGGGAGATGCTCGGCGCCGAGGAGTGAGGGCCGCGCGAGGCGTACCGGACGTTTTCGTTCGGGAAACGGCGGCGTGTCGCGACGTTTTCGTTCGGGAAACGGCGGCCCGCCCGCCCGTTTCGTCAACGAAAGTCGTCCCCGGGGCGCCGTTTCCCGAACGAAAGCGGGGGGTAGCCTCGGGCCATGCGTCGCCCGTCCCGTTCCAGCACCGCCGACCCCGCCAGCACCGCCGCCCCTGCCCCCACCGCCACCCCCGCCTTCGCGCCGTCCGCCCGGTCTCAGGTGCCACCGTTCACGGTGATGAGCATCCTCGGCCGGGTCGCCGAACTCCGTGCCGCCGGCCACGACGTCGTCAGCCTGTGCGCGGGGGAGCCGGGCGGGGGCGCCCCGCCCGCCGTCGACGCCGCGGCCGCCGCCGTCCACGCCTCCGGCCGTGCCTTCACCTACACCCCGGCGCTGGGCCTGCCGGAGCTGCGGACCGCCGTCGCCGGCCACTACCGCCGCTGGTACGGGCTCGACGTGCGCCCCGAGCAGGTCGCGATCACCACGGGCTCCTCGGGGGCGTTCATGCTCGGCTTCCTCGCGGCGTTCCCCCCGGGGGACCGCGTGCTCCTGCCGCGCCCCGGCTATCCGGCGTACCGCAACATCCTCACGGCGCTCGGGGTGGAGGTGGTGGACGTGGACGTCGACGCCGGCACCCGCTACCAGCCCACGGTCGCCCACCTGGAGGCGGCGCTCGCGGAGGGCCCGGTCGCGGGGCTCGTGCTCGCCTCCCCGGCCAATCCCACGGGCACGATGGTCAGCGCCGACGAGCTCGCCGAGCTCGCCCGCTGGTGCGAGGAACGCGGTGTGCGGCTCGTCTCGGACGAGATCTACCACGGCATCGTGCACACGGACGGGGAGGGGCTCGGCGCCTGCGCATGGCGCACCTCCCGCACCGCGCTCGTGGTCAGCTCGTTCTCCAAGTACTGGGGCATGCCCGGCTGGCGGCTGGGCTGGATGCTCATGCCGGACGACCTCGCCGCCGCGGTCGACGGCCTCGCCGGCTCGGTCGCCCTCTGCCCGCCCGCCGCGGCCCAGGAGGCGGCCGTCCACGCGTTCAGCGAGGAGTCCTACGCGTTCTGTGCCGAGCAGGCCGGCGGCTTCACGGCGACGCGCGGCGTCGTGCTGGCCGCCCTGCCCCGGCTCGGCTGGGCCGACGCCGCCCCCGCCGACGGCGCCTTCTACCTCTGGGCCCGTCTCGCCCCGGGCATGCTGGCGGAGTTCGGCAGCGCCGTCGGCTACTGCGCCGCCCTGCTGGAGGAGGCCGGCGTCGCGCTGACCCCCGGCGACGACTTCGACGCCGTCCACGGGCCCGAGTCCGTCCGGCTCTCCTTCGCCGCCGGCCCGGACGCCGTCCACGAGGCGCTCGAGCGGATCGCCGCCTGGCATGCGGCGCGCGGCCTGGCCTGACGGGCTCCGCCGCGCGCCGCACCGCCCGACGCCTCAGCCGCCCGACCGGCGTGTCCGTGACGGCCCGGTCGCCGAGCAGTCGGGCGCGGTAGATCAGCGGGTTGTGGCTGACCAGCACCCGCGCATTGCGCCCATGCCGGTCCAGCCCGCGTGTGCGCAGGGTCGCGGAGGCCCCGCCCACCTCGAACAGGCGGGTCGCCGCGCGCTCGAGGGCGTCACGTGCCGGTTCCCGCGACGGGGGCGCGCCGTCGGCGCCGCCGGTATGACGGGCAGACGCCCCCCGCCGTATTGCGAACCATCCGCAACAGTCTTTATTGTGAATCAGTCGCATCTTTCCGCCCTCGTGAAAGGCTCCTCGTGTCCCACTCCGCCCCGCAGCGCCGTTCCGCGCGCACCGCCGCCCTCTCCGCCACCCTCGCCGCCGCGGCCATCGCCCTGACGGCGTGCGGCGCGGACGCCGCCCCGTCCGGGCCGACGTCGGCCCCCGCCCCCGCCGCGGACGGCGCCGAGTCGCCGTCGGGTGAGGCGACGGCGGCCTCCTCCGTCTCCGAGGGGGACCGCGTCGACCCGACCCGGACCACCGAGGTCTCCGCGGTGACCCCGCGCATCCTGCTCTCCCACGAGGGCGGGCTCACGCTGCTCGACGCCGAGTCCGGGGAGGTGGTGAGGGAGCAGGACGTCCCGGGCTTCACGCGGCTGAGCAACGCCGGCAACGGCAAGGACGTCCTGGTGACCACCGGGAACGGCTGGGAGGTGTTCTCCACCGGCATCCAGGCCAAGGCCCACGGCGATCACGTCCACCACTACGAGTCCGCGCCCGGCATGACCGGCGTGACGTTCCCGGGTGAGCACCCCGGCCACGTCGTCACCCACAACGGCAGGACCACCCTCTTCGGGGACGGCACGGGCGCGATCCGGACCTTCGACTCGGCCCACCTGGACAAGGCGACCCCGGACCTCATGCCCGTCATGACGGAGGCCGAGACCGAGGACCCGCACCACGGCGTGGCGCTCGAGCTCTCCGACGGCACCCTCTTCACCACGCAGGGCACCGAGGACTCCCGCAACACGCTCCAGGTGATCGACCCGAAGACCAGCGAGGTCACGGCCGAGACCGACGACTGCCCCGGCAGCCACGGCGAGGCCGCGGCCCAGCCGACGGAGGCGGGCGACGTCGTCGTGATGGGATGCGAGAACGGGCCCGTCGTGTACCGGGACGGCGAGTTCCACAAGGTGGACGTCGAGACCGAGTATCAGCGCTCCGGGAACCTGTTCGGGCTGCATGACTCGCCCATCGTCCTGGGTGATCACAAGGTCGAGGAGGAGCCGGAGGAGGCCGTCGAGCGGCCCACGGCGATCGCCCTCATCGACACCCGCACCGATGAGCTCACCACCGTGGACCTCGGCTCCTCCTACTGGTTCCGCTCGCTCGGCCGCGCCGAGGACGGTTCCGCGGTCGTGCTGACCTACGACGGCGAGGTCACCGTGATCGACGAGGAGACCGGTGAGGTCACCGCCGAGTACCCGGTGATCGAGCCGTGGAAGGAGAAGGACGAGTGGCAGGAGCCCGGCCCGATCCTCAAGGTGGCCGGGAACACCGCCTACGTCACCGACGCGGAGGCCCAGAAGCTCGTGGCCGTCGACCTGGAGACCGGTGAGACCGTCCTGGAGAAGGACCTGGAGTTCGCCCCGGTCGAGATGGCCGTGGTCACCGGCGAGCCCGAGTCCGTGAAGCCCGAGGAGGGCGCTGATGCCGAGTCCGGCCACGACGAGCACGCCGACCACGATCACGGCCACGAGTCCGACGAGCACACCGACCACGATCACTGATCAGGTCGGGCCAGGGGAGCGGGGGTCAGCGCCGCGCGGCCGTGGCCCCCGCCGGCACCGGGTCCGACGCATCGGCGGGGTGTCCGAGGCGCGGGGCGGACGGCTGGAGCGCGAACACGAGCAGCGTGAGCGGGCCGACGAACGGCACCAGCCCGAGGAACAGCCACGCGCGGCTGAAGCCGGCGTCGTGGAGGCGCCGGGCGAGCAGGGCGAGCGAGGGGAGTGCGTGCGTGATCCCCACGAGGAGGACGGCCGCGTCGCGGAGGGACAGGTCCGGGGAGCCGAGGAGGAACACGTCCAGGACGGTGGACACGAAGTGAACGACGGCCTGCAGGAGCCACACGTAGAGCGCCGCGAGCCAGAAGTCGGCGCGGGACGCGCGCCCGCTGAACTGCGCGTAGCCGGCGTAGTAGCGGCGGATGGCCTGAAGCATGGTCATGGTCCGGCCCTCAGTCCTGCCGAGGGGACGCCAGCAGACCCTGTGCCGCGACGATCACGAGCATCGCAGCTCCCGCTTCGGCCGCCCCCGCGGGCCCGGCCACGGGATCGCCGAGAACCGCGACTACGGCACCGGCGAGCCCCAGCACGGCCATCGCCCCGCCGATCCACCAGAACACCGGGGCCTGGAATGCCCGGGCGAACGGGAGGAAGTGGCCGCCCACCACGGCGGCCACCAGGGCGATCTGCGCCGTCGGTGCGTCGAGCGCGAGTGCCACCAGGCGTGTCACGGGGAGGAGCGCCAGCATCGTGACGACGGCGATCCCGTAGACGCGCCGCGGGCGGGCGCCTGCACGGCGGGCAGCACCCGCCGGCGCAGCAGCACGACCACCAACGTGAAGCCGATCAGCGCGATCGCGCTGCCGCGCAGCGTGCCCTGGTGCTCGGCCGGCAGCCCCGCGATCCCGCCGAACAGGAAGGCGCCGCCGCCGACCACCCCGATCAGCCCGCCCCACACCACCGGGTGCCGGAGGTGGCCGATCCCGCGGACGGGCGGGTCGTCGTCGAAGTGGGCCGGCCGCATGGGGCGGGCCGTGGTCGTGTCCGTCATGGTTCCCCCTCGCATCACGTGTGACATGCGTCATCCTGCCATGACGGGTGGACGGGTCAGGCCCCCTGTGGACAGGCCCCGATGATCATCAGCGGGTGCTCCGCCGCGTCGAATGGGCGGCCGTGCCAGCCGCTCCAGACGCGGTCCACCGCCAGGTCCACCGACGCCGGCTCGATCAGCTCCGCCGTGCCCCGCCGCCACTCGACGCGGTCCCCGCCGGGGCGATCCCCGCGACGACGCGGGCGTCATCGTAGGCGCGGCGGTTCGTCTCGGCCGGGTCCAGATGCATGGACGGCACCGTATCTTGAAGATGACCGCATGCACCGCCAGCTGGACCACGAGGAGTTCGACCAGCGGCTCGAGGGCTGAGCCGCCGCGGTCTGCCGCGCTCACCCCACGAAGACGCAGAAGCGCCTGGCCGGCTGGGCGCAGGGCGTGTCTCCTCAGTGGGCACGCACCCATGGCGGCAGTTCAGTGCGTCATGCCTCTTGGCCGTGGCTGCTGTAGACCACGATCGGCGCTCTACTGGGATCGCGCGTCCTCTTCCACACGGTCATGCCAATTCGTTCGGCCACGCGACGGGAAGCCATGTTGTCGGGGTTGATGATCGCGGTGACCATCGTTGCGTCGAGGGTCTCGAACCCGTGTCGCAGGCAGGCAGAGGCCCCCTCGGTTGCCAGTCCCTGTCCCTGGCGTTCAGGCAGGACGTGGTAGCCGACCTCGAGGACCTCCTGGCCGTCGACGTTCTGCCAGGTCAGGCCGCAGTCACCGATGAAGTCGCCGGTGGTCCGGTGTTCGATGACCCACAGGCCGAACCCATGCTTGGCGTAGTTGTCCTTCGACCAGTTGATCCACCGCTGCACCTCGTTGCGCGACTTGGCCCGCGGGTAGTAGCGCATGACCTCCGCGTCTCCGCGGAGCCTGCACATGTCGTCGAGGTCAGCGTCGGTCATGCACCGGAACGTGAGTCGATCGGTGGGTTGCGGGATCACCCGACGACCTTACCGACGGCACTGAACCGGCTTCTTTGTCTTCGACATGTGCGTGAAACCACCCCCGCGGTCTGCCGCGCTCACCCCACGAAGACGCAGAAGGGGTGGCCGGCCGGGTCCGCGAACACGTACAGGGGCTCGTCCTCGTCGTCGGAGCGGTCCTGGACGAGGCGCCCGCCCAGGCGCAGGGCGTGGTCGTGGGCCGCGTCGAGGGAATCGCGGTCCGGCACGGTGAAATCCAGGTGCAGCTGCATCGGCACCTCGGGTGACGGCCACGTGCTGGGCTTCAGTTCGTCGGTGCGCTGGAATGTCAGGACGCGGCGGCCGTCGTCGTCCAGCAGCACGAGCCAGTCCGCGCTGTCCGGCTCGCGACCGTCCGCGAGCTCGTCGCCCGCGCGGTAGTGGAGGCCGAGGAGCTCGCGGTAGAACTCCGCGACGGAACGGATGTCGACGGCGTCGATCACCGGCTGCTGGAGCACGGGGCGAGTGACCATGGCCACACACTAAGCGACCTCGGTGTCCGCGTCAGCGTCTCGGCCTCAGTCGACGTCGTCGCGCCCCGCATCCACCCACCGCGCGGCCGGCACGACGGCGGCCAGCGAGACCACCGCCAGGACCTGCCACCCCGCGAGCGCCCAGCCGACCCCGAGCGCACCGCCTCGATCAGTGGCTGATCCCTCGCCGCCCATCCGGTGGCGGGGGATCAGCCGTGCGGTGGGCACGAGGCCACGGATGGGACCGAGACTTGCGGCGCTCCCGCTTGCGGTGGCCGTACCGGTGGCTGAGAGGCGAATGCGAAAAGCGTGACCGGCCCGATCTTCGGATCAGACACAGGAAGATCCAGGCGCGGTTGAAGTCAGCGTCGTGGAGCCGGCGTCGTAGCGCCGGATTGCGTCGCTGAAATGCAGGGCCTTGCCCTCAGCCCTGCCGCGACGGGCGGATGCGGCAGGCGCCCCTGTGAATGACCACCGATGTCGGTCAGCCGCCGCAGGATCCCACCCGCGGCGGCTGACCGACTGGCGTTCGTCTGTCAGAGTGCGATGGTCACGGACTTCACCTGGGTGTACAGCTCCAAGCTCTCCGCGCCCAGCTCCCGGCCCCAGCCGGACTGCCGAAAGCCACCGAACGGCAGCTGCGAGTCCAGGGCATGGAAGGTATTGACCCACACCGTGCCGGCCTTGAGCCGTGCGGCCACGCGGTGGGCACGGGAGACGTCCCGGGTCCACAGGGCGGCGGCGAGGCCGTATACCGAATCGTTCGCGGCGCGGATCACTTCGTCCTCGTCGGTGAACTTCACGGAGACGGCCACCGGGCCGAAGATCTCCTCGCGGACAATGGACATCTCCGGGGTGGTCTCCGTGAAGAGGGTGGGCTCCACGTAGAAGCCGGCGTCGCCGTGCCGCTGCCCGCCCGTCAGAGCGACGGCACCGTCCCGCTTGCCCTCCTCAACGAAGCCCATCACCCGGTCCAGCTGCTCCTGGGAGACCAGCGGGGTGATGGCGGCGTCCTCGGTGCCCGGACCGATGCTCATCTGGCGCATCTTCGCGGCGAGGGCCTCGTTGAACCGGTCGTAGACGTCGGCGTGCACGAACACGCGCGTGCCGGACTCGCAGGCCTGACCCGAGTTCAGGGTGAATCCCATGAGCGCCCCGTCCACGGCGGCGTCGATGTTGGCATCCGCGAACACGATGTTGGGGGACTTGCCTCCCAGCTCGAGCGACACCTTCTTCAAGTTTTCGGCCGCCGCCCCCACGATCTTCTTGCCCACCTCGGTGGAGCCGGTGAACGCGACCTTGTCCACGTCAGGGTGGGCGGTGAGCGCAGCACCGGCGTCGCCGTGGCCGGTGACGATGTTGACGACGCCAGCCGGCACGCCTGCCTCCGTCAACAGTTCGCCCAGCATCAGTGCTGTCAGCGGCGTCTGCTCCGCGGGCTTGAGGACCACGGTGTTGCCCGTGGCCAGTGCGGGGGCGATCTTCCAGGCCGCCATCAACAGCGGGAAGTTCCATGGGATGATCTGACCGCACACGCCCACGGGCTCGCGCCGTGTGTAGGAGTGAAACTCGGCCTCGGGCGGGGCCAGCAGCATGGATGGAGCATTGACGGCCCCCTGCAGCTTCGAGGGCCAGCCCGCGTAGTAACGGAAGCAGTCCGCAGCGGCGCGGACGTCAAAGGCGCTGGCGATGCCCACGCCTTTGCCCTGGTCGAGGGACTCCAGGAGCGCGAAGTCCTCGAGGCGTTCGGTGATCAGGTTGGAGATCCGCCACAGCAGGTCCTCGCGTACATTCGGCCGCATCCGCACCCATGAGCCCTCGTCGAAGGCGGCACGGGCCGCGGCGACGGCGGCGTCGATGTCGGCCTGCTCGGCGTGCGCCACCGTGGCGAGCACCTCGCCGGTGGCAGGATCCCGGGTCTCGAAGGTCTTCCCGGACGCCGCGTCGACCCATTCACCGCCGATCAGGAGGCGGTGGGGGCGGTCCAGGAAGGCGCGTACTCGCGCGGTCATAGGGGAGTTCGATGTCTCAGTCATGGTGCGTCCTAGGAGTCGTGAGATGGGGAGTGGGGCATCAGAACGAGGTGATGACGGAACGGATCACCTCGCCGTTGAGGAGCCGCTCGTACCCGGTATTGATCTCATCGAGGGAGATCTCCTGGGAGACCATGTGGTCCAGATCCATACGTCCCTGGACGTACAGGTCGGCGTACAGCGGGATGTCGCGCTGGATGTTGGAGGAGCCCATGGCCACCGCCTGCAGGCGTCGCTGTGCGAACAGCGAATCGAGCGAGGCGCCGAACTGGGCCGTGGTCCCGGGCGGGGCAATGCCGATCAGGTACGCGGTTCCGCCAGGTCCGAGAACGTCCTGGGCGAGTTGCTGGGTCACTGGCAACCCGATGGCCTCGAACGCGTGGTCCACTCCGGTGCCCGTGATCCCGAGGACCGCCTCGACGGCGTCCCCGGAGCCCGAGTTGACCACGTCGGTGGCGCCGAACCGGCGGGCCGCCTCAAGCTTGGAGTCGTCCAGGTCGATCGCGATCACGCGCTTGGCGCCGCATAGACGGGCACCGCTCACGGCATTGAGGCCGATGCCACCGACGCCCACGACGGCCACCGTGTCACCGGGCCGTACGTGGGCCGTGTTGATGGCCGCGCCAGCACCGGTGACGACCGAGCAACCGATGAGCGCGGCCTGCGGGAAGGGGATGTCCTCGTTGACAACGGCTAGCTGGTTCTCATGGACGAGTACCTGCTCGGCGAATCCGCCCACGTTGACGGACTGGGCGACGGGCGTGCCGTCCTGAAGTGTGAGGCGTGGCTTCTCCTCCGGCCCCCGCACCACAGCCTCCTGATTCAGGCACAGGGTGGTCTGGCCCGCGAGACACCGCGCGCAGGCCCCGCAGTAGGCGATCAGACAGGCGACGACGCGGTCGCCCGGCTTCAGGCTTGTCACGCTGGGGCCGACCGCGGCGACGACACCGGAGATCTCATGCCCTCCGGCGGCGGGCAGGGGCAGGCCGAAGTCGTGGTCGATGAGGTGCAGGTCCGAGTGGCACAGGCCGGAGGCCTTCACGTCCACCAAGACCTCCCGCCCCACCGGGTCGTCGATCACCACATCATGGATCTCGAACTTGCCCCCGACCTTCATTGCGAGCGCTGCGCGCATAATCGTTCTCCATTCACTAGGGTCGATTCCTGTCGCCTGAATATGACCTAGATCACATGTGGCAGAGTCAGGCTATGACCGGTGCCGTAGGGGCGGGGTGTGCAGTTCTGCGACACCCGCGGCGGCGGTGGCCCATCCTGACGGCGGGGGTCCTGGTGATGTGCGGACGGGCGGCCTAGGCTTCTCGACCGTGATGTGCATCTCAGAGTGGCCGCACGGGCGGGCATAACCGTCATGGTGTCGAATCGCCTCGAGACGGAATCCGGCTGGCGGCGGTCCCGGTTGCACGGGGTGCGCGCAGACGACACGCTGACCACTGCCACTCTCGACGTGCGGGCACGCGCGGCGGCACTCGACCATGCGGTCGCCACCACCCTGGCCGACGTGGCGCGTGATTTCGCCGGCCTTGACCTCTTCCTCTTTGCCTCCGACCGCAGCGGACGACTGATCCGCCTCGTGGGGCCATGGAAATCGGCGTTGGGGGAGCAGATTCGGCGGCGGGGGCTGGATGGGGCGGGCGTAGAGGACCTCATCGACCATCAGCCGGTTGTACCGTTCGACCTTCCCGTTATGGCGCGGGGTGTAGGGGCGGATCCGGTGGTGCCGGCCCCCGAGCGAGACCACCTTGGCGGTGAAGTCCACGGCCCGGTAGTTGTTCCCGTTGTCCGTGACCACCCGGTCCACGGTGATGCCGTGGGCGGCGAAGAACGCGCGGGCCCGGCAGAAGAACCCGATCGTGGTCACCGCCTTCTCGTCCTCCAACGCCTCGGTGTAGGCCAGGCGGGTGTACCCGTCGATCGCCGAGTGCAGGTAGGTGTAGCCGACCCGCCGGCCAGGCCCGCGCTTGGAAGCACGGCCTGCTTCACTGTCACGTCCGTGAGCACGCCAGCCGCCCCCGTCTGGGATCTTCCCGATCTTCTTCACATCCAGGTGCACCATGTGCCCCGGGCCGCGGGCGGTGATCTTCTGGGGTCGTTGGCGCAGGTCTTCTCCGGCCGGGGTCAGGTCCCGTAACCGGGAGATCCCGAGTCGGTGCAGCCACCGTCCCACGGTACGAAGACACACCCGGTGGCCCTCGGAGACGAGGTGGTGATGGATGCGCCGTGCGGACCACTTGCGCTCCCGCCGCAGGGCGTGGATCCGGGCGACCAAGACCGGATCGAGCTGGGCAGGTGAACGGTGCGGCCGGCTGGGCAGGTCCTGAAGGCCGGCTTCTCCCTGGGCGCGGTAGCGGGCGACCCAGGTGGCCACCGTGGGCCGGCTCACCCGGAACTCGGCGGCCACGTGTGCCTGCGGGATCCCGTCGTGCAGGTGGCGGTGGACCATCCTGAGTCGGCCGGTGGGGGTCAGGGGTGCGTTAGCGTGAGTCATGAGTGGGTCTCTTCTGGCAGGTGGGTTGTTGAGGAACTTCCATCCTGCGGGAGAGGCCCACTCGTCTCATCTCAGCCGGCGCCTCGTGGCAAGAACCTCATGACCCACAACA
>NZ_JABFNH010000008.1:57397-63857 GCF_017168435.1 Micrococcus sp. KRD070 | reverse complement strand
GGCTGGATGTGGGGGTCTGCCTGGCCGAGGAGGCGGCGGGGTTCAACGGGATCGGCGCCGCCCTTGAGCTGGGCCGAGGCGTCGCCGTCGACGGGGAGGAGCACTATCTCGACGCGTTCCGGGCCTTCTCCTGCTTCGGGGTGCCCCTCGCGCATCCGGGCGTCGGGCGCGTCCATGGGGCGCTCAGCGTGGTGACGTTCGCCGGGGCGACGCCGACGCTCGTGGAGGGCCTGGCCCGGCACCTCGGACGACAGATTGAGCAGGCGCTAGGCGCGGCCACGTACGCAGACGAGTTGCGGCTTCTGACGGAGTTCCGCCGCCTCACCCGGGGCCGGGGTAGTGCCGTGGTGGGCGTGGGTGAGGAGTCGATCCTCCTGAATGCCGCGGCGGAGCGGTTGGTGCGGTGTCTCGACGGATCGGAGCTGCGGGCCCTGGCGGTGCGAGCGCGGCGGGGGGAGCTCGACGGTGGCGATGTGGGCGTGGCGGGGGGCTTCAGCGTCGCGGACGTGTCCGAGGCGTCTGGCATGACCCTGATGCGGTTGGAGAGGGCCGCGACGGAAACCACGCCGCGTCCCACGCCGGGGGCGGGGCGCGGGACCTGGGCTCCGGCCGTCGAAGCGGCCCGCGAGGCACGGGGCTCGGTGAGCGTGATCGGGGAGCCCGGCTCCGGCCGCACGGCGGCCGCCCGGAGGATCGCTGGCCCCGACGCCGTCATACTCGAGGTCGGCCGCGCCCAGACCCCCGAGGACACGACCTGGCTACGGGGGCTCGAGGCCCTCGTGCGGCGGCCCGGCCCGCCGGTGGTGGTTGACGACGTCGACGCGCTGGAACCTCGGCTCTTGCCAGGACTGAGACGAGCCCTACGACAGGGGCGGTGCCGGATTGTCATGACCGCCCAGGTGCAGCCGACGACCGATGTCTCGGCCGTGCTCGCGTTGACGGAGCATCGCGTCCAGCTCTCGCCGCTGCGCCGTCGGCTCGCCGAGTTCCCGGCGTTGCTGGCGGCTATGGCGGCCCAGGTGCACGGCGCCTCGGCGCCGATGTTCTCCCCGGAGGCCGTGCGCGTCCTGGCGCAGCAGCACTGGCCGGGCAACCTGGTCGAGCTGGAGTACGTCGTGGGCCGTGTTGGGCGGAGGGCTGGGGGCGGCCGTGTGACGGTGGCTGAGCTGCCCGCATCACACCGTGGGGAAGGGACTGTCCCCCTCCTGGGCCTCGAACGGGCCGAGCGGGAGGCGATCATCGACGCATTGGAGTCGGCCGGCGGCAATAAGGTGCGGGCCGCCGCCGCGCTCGGGGTGAGCCGGGCGACGCTCTACCGCCGCCTGCGCACCCTGCGCATCACGCAGGAAGGCTGAGCGGGGCCAGCCGGGTGCCGGGCTGGACGCGCGGCGGGGTGGTCCCGCGCCGGGCCGACGTTCTCTACGCGGGTCGTCCTTATTCCGGACGGCCCGCGCAAGGAGCATCGGTCGCGCGGATTCAGCGCTCAGCCGTCCTCGGCCCGAGATGTCGCGCGGCCGGCACGACGGCGGCCAGCGAGACCACCGCCAGGACCTGCCACCCCGCGAGCGCCCAGCCGACCCCGAGCGTCGCCCCGAGCGCACCTCCCGCGAGGGTCGCCAGCGGCACGGAGCCCCGGGTGAGGGTGCGGCGCATCGCGGTGACCCGCCCGAGCGTGCCCTCGGGGCAGGCGCGGGCGGTCACGGCAGCCTGGGTGATGTTCCCGAGCAGGACCATGAACCCCCAGAGGGCGGCGCCGGCCAGCAGCCACGGCCCGGCATGAGCGCGGTCGGCGTAGGCCAGCAGGTGCAGCCCCACGGCCACGGCGCAGCCGACCGAGCCGAGGAGGATGCACCGGCGCTCGCCCAGGCGGTCGATGGCCCGGCCCGCCAGGGACGAGGCCGTCAGTGCCCCGACCGCGCCCGCGGTGATCTGGATGCCCAGGAACTCCGGCCCGAGCCGCAGGTCGGTCAGGATCCAGACCGCCTCGACCGGGGCGAAGAGGGCCATGCCCACATTGGCGGCCACCGACCCCATCGTCAGCAGCCACAGGACCGGGGTGCGCCGCAGGACCGTCCACCCCTCCGCGGCGTCCTTCCCGAACCGGGCCCAGCGGGAGAGGACGTCCGCGACGCCGGGGTCCCCGTCGTCGTCCGGGACGTCCGCCGCGGCGGAGGGCCGCAACCGCACCCGGAGCGCGACGATCGCCGCCGCGAAGAGGAACGCCGTCGCGATGCCGAGCACGGGCCCTGCGCCCAGCGACCCGACGAGGACGCCCGCCGCGGCGGGCACGATCAACACGAGGGCGGCGTCGGCGGACTCGAGCCGCGCCGTCAGGCGGGCGACGGCGGTGGCCGGCACGACGCGCGGCACGAGCGCGGTCTGGGTGGTCTCGGCCAGCACCGTGAGCACGCCCAGCAGGGTCATGACGGCGGCGAGGTGACCGAACGTGAGCGCGTCGAGCGCCCACGCCGCGACGAGCGAGCCGAGCACCGCCGCCTTGGCGAGGCCGGTGGCCGCGAGCAGCCGCGGGCTGAGGTGTCGGTCCACCACGATGCCGAGGGGCACGCCGAGCAGGAGGAATCCCAACCCGGAGAGCGTCATCAGCACGCCCATGCCGTCGGCGCCCACGCCGAGCAGGAGCACCGCCAGGACGTCCAGGGCGACGTCCGTGGCGGACCGGCCACCCGCGTCGAGGGCGTTGGAGGCGACCAGCCACCGCGCCCGTCCTTCCGGCGGCGGGGGCGTCCCAGTGTCAGAGCCGCGGGGGGCAGGCGTCTGACGACGCGGGTCCGTGCTCACCGCCACACGTGGAGCAGGTAGCCGTAGCTCAGTGACGTCGCTGCGGGGTGCTCGGCGAGCCACGCGTCGGCGACCCCTCGCTCGAACTCCAGCCGCAGGACGGCCTCGAGGTCGGCGCGGGAGTCGAAGGTCCACGAGCTCATGACCTCACGGGTCTCGGCCCCGACGCCGGCCCACCACTCGCGGGCGTACGTGTCCTGGCCCTGCGCCGCGGCGTTCGTGCTCGCCCGCAGCAGCTCGGCGAACTGGCCGCGCTCGGTGTCGTTGTCGATCACCACGAGCGCGCCGCCGGGCCGCAGCACCCGGGTGACCTCGTCCAGGCCGGGTCGGACGTCCCAGCGCGGGTGCGGGAAGAAGTACGCGAACCGGGCATGCACGACGTCGACGCTCGCCTCCGGCAGCGGGATCTGCTCGGCCGAGCCGTACAGCACGCGCGCCCCGCCGGGGCGGGCGCGAGCGGCCCCCAGCAGGCGCACGTCCGGCTCGACGGCGATCGTCTCGGCCGCGTCGGCGTAGCGGGGCAGCCAGAAGCCGGTGCCCGCACCGAGGTCGAGCAACGTCCGCCCGGCCCAAGGCGCCGCCTCCTGCAGCGCCGCCCAGAGGGCGCCCTCACGGTCCATGGCCGCGTTCTCTATCTCGTACAGCGCCGGGTCCACGCCCTGGTTGCCCGAGGGGCGGAAGTCGGGCAGGCCCGTGGCCGGTCCGCCCGGTGTGCTCTGCGTCATGCCCGGGAGTCTGACACACCCCCCCTCCACGCCGGTCCGTCACACGGGTCCGCCTCGGCCCGCCGCGCCCCGGAGAGGCTCCGGCCGGTCCTGGATGGCGCGGGGGCGGCTCATATGACGCGCGAGCCGGCCGCCCGCTGGACTCTCGGCGGCCCACCGCGTGGGATGGGCTCACCACCCATCCAGAGCGGCTGAGAGATCTGGCTCGACGACGCCGCAGCAACCCGCCCGCCGGACCCGGACCCCCGGGAACGGCAGGCCCGGTGCTACCGCCAGGACCGATGGAGGAGAGCAGATGCCCCGTCATGCCACACAGCAAGTCCACGCCGGCTACGAGCCCGCCGCGCCCCACCGGCCGGTCGTCCCGCCCATCCACCAGACCACGGCGTTCCGTTTCCCGGACCACGCCACGGCGGCATCGATGTTCCGGCTCGAGACCCCCGGCTTCACCTACAGCCGCACGGGCAACCCGACCGTCGCGGTGTTCGAGAACCGCCTCGCCGCGCTGGAGGGCGGCATCGGAGCGATCGCCACGGCCACCGGCCAGGCCGCCGTCGCGCTGTCCCTGCTGGCGCTGCTGCAGGGCGGCAAGCACCTGGTCGCCTCCAGCCAGCTGTACGGGGGCACCGTCGACCTGCTGACGGACACGTTCGCGGACTTCGGCATCGAGGTCACCTTCGCGGACCCGGCGGACCCGCCCGCGTGGGCCGCCGCGGTCCGGCCCGACACCCGCGCGTTCTTCCTCGAGGCCATCACCAACCCGCTCGCCACCCTCCCGGACCTGCCCGCGCTCGCGGACCTCGCCCACGCGGCCGGTGTGCCGGTGGTGGTGGACAGCACCCTCGCGACGCCGGCCCTCTACCGGCCGCTGGAGCACGGCGCCGACGTCGTCGTGCACTCGGCCACCAAGTTCCTCGGCGGACACGGCGCGGTGCTCGGCGGCGCGATCGTGGACGGCGGCACGTTCGACTACGGCGCGGCGCCGGACCGGTGGCCGCAGCTGGCCCGGCCCAAGGCCCGCTACGGCGGGCAGACGCTGGTCGAGCGGCACGGCCGTGGCGCCTACCTGACGCTGGCCCGCAGCAAGTTCCTGCACGACCTCGGCCCCACCCTCGCCCCCGCGAGCGCGGCGCAGTTCATCCAGGGGCTCGAGACGCTCGACCTGCGCGTGGCCCGCCACACCGCCACCGCGCTGGCCGTGGCCCAACACCTGGCCGGGCACCCCGCGGTCGCGCGGGTGCACCACCCCGGTGTGGCCGGGCATCCCAGCGCGGCGCTGGCCGCCCGCGACTTCCCGGACGGCGTCGGCTCGGTGTTCTCCTTCGACCTGGCCTGCGGCCCCGAGGCCGTGGCCCCGTTCCTCGACGCGCTCGAGCTGTTCCAGCTGGTGGTCAACGTCGGCGACGCCCGGTCCCTCGTCTCCCACCCGGCGACCATGACGCACTGTCGCCTGACGCGGCAGCAGCGCGAGGCCGCCGGGATCGCCGAGACCACCGTCCGGCTCTCCATCGGGCTGGAGTGTCCCGACGACCTGATCGCGGACCTGGACCATGCCCTGGCCGTGGTGACCGCCGCCGGGCCGGCCGTCCCCGCCACCACGCCCGCCGTCCCCGAGACCGCCGCCGTCACCCAGGAGGTGCGCTGAGATGACCGCCGTCCACCACACCACCCGCTCCGTCTCCCGTCCCACCGTCCGCGGCTTCACCACCACCGCCGTGCACGCCGGCCAGGAGCCCGACCCGCTGACCGGCGCCGTGGTGCCGCCGATCTACCAGACCAGCACCTTCGTGCAGGACGGCATCAACGTGCTGCGCGCCGGGCATGAGTACAGCCGCGGCTCCAACCCGACCCGGAACGGCTTCGAGACCCAGCTCGCCGCCCTCGAGCACGGCGACCGGGCGTTCGCGTTCGCCTCCGGGCTCGCCGCCGAGGACGCCCTCCTGCGGGCCGTGCTGCGCCCCGGCGACCACATCGTGCTGGGCGGCGACGGCTACGGCGGCACCCACCGCCTCATCACCACCGTCCTCGAGCCGTGGGGCGTGTCCAACACCCCCGTGGACATCACCGACCCGACGGCGGTCGCCGCGGCCGTCCGCCCCGGCCGCACCGCGCTACTGTGGGTGGAGACGCCCTCCAACCCGCTGCTCGGCATCGCGGACCTGGCCGCCTGGGCGCAGATCGCCCACGACGCCGGCGCGCTGCTGGTCGTGGACAACACGTTCGCCTCGCCCTACCTCCAGCGGCCCCTCGACCTCGGCGCGGACGTCGTGGTGCACTCCACCACCAAGTACATCGGCGGGCACTCGGACGTGCTCGGCGGCGCCGTGGTGGTGGCCGACCGCGAGTTCCGCGGCCGGGCGCTGGCCGAGGCGGTGGCCTACCAGCAGTTCGCCGCCGGCGCGGTCGCCGGCCCGCAGGACTCCTACCTCGCCGCCCGCGGCCTCAAGACGCTCGGCCTGCGCATGGACCGGCACGGCGCCAACGCCGCCGCGCTCGCGGGCTGGCTGCAGGGCCGCCCCGAGGTCGCCCAGGTCTTCTACCCCGGGCTGCCCGACCACCCGGGCCATGCACTCGCCGCGCGGCAGATGGACGGCTTCGGCGGGATCGTCTCCATCCGGTTGGCTGGGGGAGAGGCCGCGGCCCGCGCGTTCGCCGAGGCCACCGAGCTGTTCGCGCTCTCGGTCAGCCTCGGCGGGGTCGAATCGCTGCTCTGCTACTCCTCCGAGATGACCCACGCCTCCGTGCGGGGCACGCCCCTGGCCGTCCCCACGGACCTGGTCCGGCTCTCCGTCGGCATCGAGGACGTGGCCGACCTGCAGGCGGACCTCGAGGCCGGCCTCGAGTGCGCCGCACGCGTCGCCGCCGGCCGCGGGGCGCCGTCGTCGTCGGTGAAGTGCACGTCGATCGAGACGATCTCGATCCGTGCCGTGTAGCGG
>NZ_JABFNH010000008.1:39098-57297 GCF_017168435.1 Micrococcus sp. KRD070 | reverse complement strand
GCCCACCACCGCACCACCCACGCCCGCACCCCGGAGAGGACCCGATGAGCCACGCCACCCTTGTCCCGAGCACCGCGCCCACCCGCGTGGACGACCTGACGTTCAGCATCCACACCACGCCGTTCGACGAGGACTACACGCCCGCCGCCAGCACGCGCGCCACCACGAACTTCGCGAACCTCGCCCGCGGTGCGGACCGGCGGGAGAACCTGCGCGCCGCCCTGGCCATGATCGACGGGCGCCTCAACGACCTCGCCCCCTGGGACAACCCGGAGCGGGACCGCTACACGGCACGGATCGAGATCGTCTCGATCGACGTGCACTTCACCGCCGACGACGGCGCGGATGTCGACTTCCCGCTCATGGAGATGCTCGACGTGCGGGTGGTCGAGCGTGCGACGGGCGCTGTGCTCGGCCGCAGTGTGGGGAACAACTTCTCCTCCTACGTCCGCGACCACGACTTCTCCGTGGTGCTGCCCGCGCACGCGGCGACGTCGCCGGGGACCGAGGAGCCCGACGGCTTCGGCGACCTGCACGGGCGGCTGTTCCAGCACCTGCTCGACTCGCAGGCGTACCGGGAGCGGTTCCCGCAGCCGCCCGTGATCTGCATCAGCGTGTCCACGAGCCGCACCTACCGGCGGCTGACGAACGAGCACCCGGTGCTCGGGGTCGAGTACCGCCAGGACGAGCCCTCCCGCACGGACCGCTACTTCGGCCGGATGGGCCTGGGGATCCGGTGCTTCCTGCCGCGCGGGGCCGTGGCGCCGCTGGCGTTCTACTCGCGGGGAGACCTGCTCAACGACCACGCGAACCTCTCCCTGGCCGGGCTGATCGCCACCATGGAGACCTTCCAGCGGATCTACCGGCCGGAGATCTACAACGCGAACGCCGGGGCCGGCGAGGTCTACCGGCCGCGTCTGGACCACGGCGACTTCTCGCAGACCCGGATCGCCTACGACCGCGAGGAGCGGGCCCGCCTCGGCCGGGAGCAGGGGGAGTACACGCAGGCGCACTTCGTGGGCCCGCACCGCGACCTGCTGGAGCGCTGGGCCGCCGCCCACGCCGCACGAGACACCGAGGAGACCCGATGACCACCCTGATCCCCACCACCCTCGTCGGCAGCCTGCCGAAGCCCGGCTGGCTCGCCGAGGAGGAGACGCTCTGGTCGCCCTGGAAGCTCGAGGGGGAGCAGCTGCGCGAGGGCAAGCTCGACGCGCTCGCCCTCGCCGTGGCCGATCAGGAGCGTGCGGGCATCGACATCGTCTGCGACGGCGAGCAGACCCGCCAGCACTTCGTCACCACGTTCATCGAGCACCTCGGCGGTGTGGACTTCGACCGGCGCGAGACGGTGCGGATCCGCGACCGGTACGACGCGAGCGTGCCGACCGTCGTCGGGGAGGTGGGCCGGCCGGCGCCGGTGTTCGTGGACGACGCGAAGGCCCTGCGCGCGCGGACGGACCGGCCCATCAAGTGGACCCTGCCCGGGCCGATGACCATGATCGACACCCTCGCCGACCGCCACTACGGCAGCCGCGAGAAGCTCGCGTGGGAGTTCGCGCGCATCCTCAACGAGGAGGCGCGGGAGCTGGCGGCGGTGGGCGTCGACGTCGTGCAGTTCGACGAGCCCGCGTTCAACGTGTTCTTCGACGACGTCCGCGACTGGGGCGTGGCGACGCTCGAGCGTGCGGCCGAGGGCCTGACGTGTGAGACGGCCGTGCACATCTGTTACGGCTACGGGATCAAGGCGAACAACGACTGGAAGGCCACGCTCGGGGAGGAGTGGCGCCAGTACGAGACGTCGTTCCCGCTGCTGCGCGAGTCCACGATCGACACGATCGCCCTGGAGCGGCACCACTCCCGGGTGCCGGCGGAGCTCATCGGCCTGCTGCGCGGCAAGAAGGTGATGGTCGGCGCGATCGACGTGGCGAGCGACGAGATCGAGACGCCCGAGGAGGTCGCGGCGACCCTCCGGGAGACCCTCGAGTTCGTGGACGCGGACAAGCTGATCGCGAGCACCAACTGCGGCATGGCGCCGCTGGCTCGCTCGGTGGCGCGGGGCAAGACCGCCGCGCTCGTGGCCGGCGCGCGGATCCTCCGGGAGGAGCTGGGCGGGGAGTGAGGGGGCCTGGTGGCCTTGCCTGGCCGGCGGGGCCCCGTCTGGATCGTCTGCATGGATCCTGATGCGAGCCCCCGTGTCCGGCTCACCGCTGACGATCCCCGGCCGGGCGGTCGTCCCGCGACGTCGACCGAGGGGCCCCACCGACAGCTTGATCAGCGATCATCGCCGGAGCTGTGGGGCCGTCTGGTCGCTGCGGTGTTCGCCCTCGACGGCGTCGAGGAGGGCCACAGCACCGTCTCGCCAGCAACGTCGCGCGCCGTCCACCTGACAGGCCGGCCGGAGGAGCGCACCCCGGAGGTCAACCTCTCACCAGGCCGGCGCTGGGAGCCGGTGCACCTGCATGGGGTGGACGACACGTCAGTGCACCTCGTCCTGGCGCCCGAGCGCGGCGTCCGTCTGGCCGAGCTCGGATGGCTCGAACCGCATGGCTACGCGGACTTCGGCACGGAGTGGATGCTCTACGGTCCGCGGGACGAGGCAGAGCTGGCCGTCGTCGTCGGGATCATCGAGGAGTCGCTCGCCTACGCGCGCGGCTGACGCAGCGCCCGGGGCGGGGGAGCGGAGGCGGGAGGAAACTGCGAATTTTTCGTTTTCGCGGGTAGTCTTGTTCCATGACTGCGACGGTGAATGACAAGCACACGGTGCTGCCGCCGACGGACCTCGAGGAGATGCTCGACGTCGGCAGGTTCCTCGACGGCCTGACGCAGCCGGCTGCCCTGGTCGGCCCTGATGGGCAGAAGGTCCCCCTGCCGCCAGAGGCTTTCAACGTCCTGCGGGACGTCGTCGAGGCGATGCGGGTGGGCAAGGCGATCACGGTGGCGCCCGTCGACCAGCTGCTCACGACGCAGGAGGCGGCGAACTTCCTCGGCATCAGTCGTCCCACGCTGGTGAGGCTGCTCGAGGAGGGCGCGTTGCCGTACGAGAGGACGACCGGTGGTCGGCACCGACGCATCCGGCTCCAAGACGTCGTGTCCTATCAGCGGCGAAAGCGTGGGGAGCGGCGCGCCTCGCTGAGCGACCTCGTCGGGGAGGCCTCGTCTGCGGGGCTCTACGACCAGAATGCGGAGTCCTACCGCGAGGCGTTGCGTCAGGCTCGCGCCGGCCTCCGGGGTGAGCGCGGGTAGTGGCTCGTGCCGGAGGCGCGCTCGGGCGTCTGCCTGCTCACCCCCACACGCCGGAACCGGCGATGAGCCGGACCGCGAGCACCGCCATGACCACCGCGATCACCACGTCCACCACGCGCCACGCCTTCGGGTCGGCGAGCACCCGGGCCAACAGGCGCGCACCGTAGCCCAGCCCGGTGAACCACAGCACCGAGGCGGCGACGGCGCCGGCGGCGAAGACCCACCGCGCGTCGGGACCGTGCTGGTTGGCGAGGCTGCCCAGCAGCACCACGGTGTCCAGGTAGACGTGCGGGTTGAGCCAGGTCAGCGCGAGCGTGGTGGCGATGACCGATCCCGCGGTCCGCGGCGCCTGCTCGGCCACGAGCCCCTGCGGGCGCAGCGCGACACGCAGGGAGGAGACCGCGAACCAGAGCAGGTACAGGGCGCCGCCCCAGCGCAGCACCTCGAGCAGCCACGGCACGGCCTGCACGAGCGCACCCACCCCGGCGGTCCCGGCCAGGATCAGCACGGCGTCCGAGGCCATGCACACCAGCACGACGGCGCCCACATGCTCCCGGCGCACGCCCTGGCGGAGCACGAAGGCGTTCTGGGCGCCGATGGCGACGATGAGGGCGAGTCCGGTGAGCAGGCCGGTGCCGGCGAGGGTCCACATGGGTGAGGACGCTAGGGCCCGGCCGGGCCTGAGCCAAACGAAGAGAACTGCAGGTGCCTAAGCTCTGCTTCATGAACCTTGATCAGCTGCAGGCGCTGCGTGCGATCGCGGACGAGGGCTCGTTCGAGGCGGCCGCGTACGAGCTCGGCGTCAGCGCCTCGGCGGTCAGCCAGCGCATCCGCGCCCTGGAGCGGGAGGTGGGCCAGGTGCTGCTCCGGCGCGGCACACCTTGCGAGCCGACCGAGGCCGGCGTCGGCCTGGTGCGCGTGGCCCGGCACATGCGGGTGCTCGAACAGGAGGCGTGGGCCGGGCTGGGCCGCACGGCGGCCGGGCGCAGCGTCACCTCCCTGGCCGTGCCCGCCGACGTGCTGGGCACGTGGTTCGGGCCCGTCCTGGCGGAGGCCGCCGACTGGGACGACACGGTCCTCGACCTGCACGTCGAGGACCAGGACCACAGCGCCCGGCTGCTGCGCCGGGGCGAGGTGCTGGCCGCCGTCACCACGGAGCCGCAGCCTGTGCAGGGGTGCGCGGCGGAGCCGCTGGGGAGCATGCGCTACGTCCCGCTCGCCTCGCCCGCCCTGCTCGCGCGGCACGCGGCGGGCGACGTCGTCGACCTCGGCGCGATGCCCATGATGCGCTACAACGCGAAGGACGACCTGCAGCGCCTCGCGCTGAGCGGCGCCGGGCTGGACGTCGCCCCGCCCACGCACCTGGCGCCGTCGTTCGACGGGTTCCACCGGTCCGTCCGGGCCGGCCTGGGGTGGGGCATGCTCGTGGACGCCCAGGCCGTCGAGGACGTGCGCGCCGGCCGGCTGGCCCGCGTGCCCGGGCTCGACGACGTCCTCGTGCCCCTGTATTGGCAGGCAGCCACGCTGCCCGTGACGCGCCTGGTGCGGCTCACGCGGGCGGTGCGGGAGGCGGCCCAGCGGACGCTCGAGCGGGGGTGAGGCGGCACCGAGGTCGCGGACCGTCAGCGACGTCGCAGCGGTGCCGGCGCCTCCATGGATGCCTCGGCCAACACAGGCCGGAAGCCCAACGCCTCGTTGACGTCGAGCATGTGCCGGTTCTCCTCGGCGTTCCACGTGATGATCGCGCGGGCCTCGGGCAGCTCGTCGCGCACGGCGATGAGGTTCGCCGCCTTCACACGCATGCCGAGGCGGTGGCCGCGGTGCTCGGGCAGCACGATGGTGTCCCACTGGTCGATCAGCCCGTCCGGGCGCGAACGGGGCGCCACCAGCTCGCTCAGGGCGACGACCCGACCGGTGGCGCGGTGCCGCGCCACCGCGCGGAAGAGCCGCCCGGTCGTCAGGATCTGCTCGTCCATGCGACGCACGCGGGCCGCATCCCAGACCTGCTCCACCACGGTGCGTTCCCCGGACGGGACGTCCGTGGCCATGCGGGCCTTGAGGACGGCGAGGTCGTCCTGCAGGGACGCGTCGGCCGCGCCCTCCCAGGCGTGGAGCTCGTAGTCCGACGAGACGCGTTCGGCCTCGGCCAGGGCGGCGGCGGGGTCGATCCCCGGATCGGCGAAGTCATACCGGCTCACCCGCTCGATCTGGGCGAGCGCGAAGCCGTAGGACTGGGCGAGACGCACACCCGGATGTTCGGCGGGCACCGCGCCGGCGCCGTTGGGCGGGGTGAGCGTCCGTTGCCCGGCCACCGGCCGCGGCGTCAGCGGCCAGGTCTCGAAACGGGTGAGGCCGGCGGTGTCCTGGACGAGCCGCTCGGCCAGTGCGCGGCCGTGGCCGCGTCCGCGGTGCCGCGGGTGGACGTAGACGTTGAGGGCGGCCGCGTCAGGGTCGTCGACGTGGTTGATCAGGACGCGGGCGTAGCCGACCGCATCGCCGTCGACGTACGCCAGGTAGCGGCGCTGCGTGTGGTCGGTCTCGGCGGCGGCCTGGATGAGCGCATCCGTGGGGGTCTCATCCCACTCGGTCGTGCCGATCAGCTCGTGGTTGTACTCGTCGCCGAGCTGGCAGTAGGCCCGCCAGCGGGGGTCGTCCGGCGAGGCGGGCAGGGGGAATTCGATGATGTCAGGCATGCGGTGACTGCTTTCTGCAGAAAGGGGTGGGCGCAGAGGCACCCGTCGAGCCGTGCTCGAGACGGGCGCGCGGGGAGGGCCGGTGGTGGGTCGTCGGACCCACGGGGTCACTGCTGCTGCATCATGGGGTGAACTGTGTCACGACGCGGATCGGGGGGCAAGGGCCTTTGTCGTCGAGATGCAGCGCAGATGCCACCTGACGCGCGGGGAACTCTTCGCATATCGGGCGGGATCCGGTCGGCGTGAAAACTGGGTGTCCAGGTGGGCGCCCCCGCGGGCCCCAGGGATCGCCCGAAACGTACGGGCGGCTGCCGCTCTAGCGGGTTGGTTGTGGCGAGCCGTGCGGCGGGCGGGCAGGGCCGGAGGTGGCGCACACGGCGCATGGCGGGACCCCTCGCCACAAACGACCGGTTGTGCCGCATCTGCCTAGCTGCTCTGGAGGTGCATCCCAATCCGTAGCGCCGTCACGGTTGCTTCCGGGCTTGTCGAGGTCGAAGACGGGGGCAGGTGGATTGACACCTGATCGTCGCGGTGACGAGGGATCACGTGCAGGTGAATATGGGGCACGTCCTGTTCGGCTTCAACGCCGTCTGATAGGTGCAGGTTCACCGCGGGAGCCAGGGTCCTACGGATGACGCCGGCCACTCGCGTAGCGAGGGCGAACATCTCGGCGCCCTCCTCGGGCAGGAGGTCGGAGAGTGTGGGGACATGGCGCCGAGGGATGATGAGGCAGTGACCGTCTGCGACCGGATGGAGGTCGAGGAAGACGAGCGAAAGCGCACCTTCGGTGACCACATGGGCGGGGGTGCGCCGCTCGGCGACTTCGCAGAAGGGGCAGGAGATTCCCATCGTCCGACTATAGGAGGGCCTGCACCGCCGGGAGGAGAGATGCGTGAGCTGGCGAGCCAACTGGCGTGGACCTCGCCCGCCCCAAACGACCATTTGTGCGGTTTCGCTCGCCAGGTGTCGGGCGCGGAG
This sequence comes from Micrococcus sp. KRD070, assembly GCF_017168435.1. Classification (NCBI taxonomy): domain Bacteria; kingdom Bacillati; phylum Actinomycetota; class Actinomycetes; order Micrococcales; family Micrococcaceae; genus Micrococcus; species Micrococcus sp. KRD070. The sequence continues at coordinate 50,383 of NZ_JABFNH010000008.1, read as the reverse complement.
GGGTCAGGCTGGGCGGCGGGCGATAACGGTGAAGGTGTGCCAATGCTTGATGCCGTCGAACGCACGCCCTTCTTCGTTGCGTTCGTTCAGTTCGATCACCTCCAAAGTGTCGAGGAGTTCGTCCACCTCTTTCCCGGTGAGGTAGGTGCCCAGGTCCGAGGCCCAGGTGTCATCGGAGCCGAAGAGATCGACCGCCAGGATCCCGTCTGGCAGCAGGGCGTGCTTGATCCGGTCCCACACCGAGGTGAAGCGTGCGCGAGGGATGAATGGCAGAGAGGCATTGGCCAGGATCAGGTCGGCGTGCGGGAGGGGATCCCACTCCTCGATGAGGCCCGTCCGGTGTTCGAGGATGCCGAGCGAGGTGAGTTCATTCATGTGCTTTTCGACGCTCGAGTCGACGTCGATGGTGTGGACGCTCAAACCCTCCTGGAGAAGGCGCCGGGTCTCAATGCCGGCGCCGCTTCCCAGCTCGACAGCGCGCAGACCTGCGAGGTTCTGGTGGGTGGCCCGCAGTGCTGTGAGCGCCCGGTCGGTGAGAGGGCGTACGGCCGAGGTGCCTGCCCGCGCGGCGTTGTAGGAGGCCCAATCGCTGGAACTTGTGGGAGTGGCTGGCATGGCCTGAGTATCTCGATCTGGGCACGTAGGGGGAAGAGGATGCGACGAGCGATGGTGTGTCGCGGCTTCCCCATGGCGAGAGTTGCGGCGAGGATCGGGCCCGCCGCAAACGACCGAATCTGCCTATCCCACGGGGCGGAATCCGAGCCGCTGGTAAATCCTCATGGCCGCATCGGAGGTGCCCTGTCCGAAGCGCAGACTCAGAGTGTGGTCACCGGCGTCGCAGCAGGTTGCGATGGCGTGTTGGACCAGAGCCCGCCCGACCCCCTTCCCGCGTGCGTGGGGATCAATGAAGAGGTCGATGATGAACGGACCAGTGAGGTGTTCGTCCCAGATCGAGTGGGTGACCACCATGATGGCTCCGGCGAGACGGCCACCCACCCACGCTGTAGTGCTCGCATCGGCGCGCAGCTTTCCGTAGTCACCAGTTGAGTCCCTGATAGTGGTGTAACCCTCCCCGGTCGCCAACACCGTCCCCTTCACGGACGCGGTCACCGTGGGAGCCTTCGAGCGAACCTTCCACAGCACTCTCGAAAGGACATCACCACGATGACCGCTCCACACATTGTCGACCCTGAACGCCTGCTGCGCGAAGCTCTCGGGGAGGCCTCCCCAGACCTGTTGCGCCACCTGCTGCAGACCGTGATCAACGCACTGCTCTCCGCCGACGCGGACGCGGTCTGCGGCGCCGAGTACGGCCAGGCCTCCCAGAGCCGTACCGCACAGCGCAACGGCTACCGGCACCGACCCCTGGACACCCGCGCCGGCACGATCGATGTGGCCATCCCCAAACTCCGGGCCGGCACGTACTTCCCCGAATGGCTCCTCGAGCGCCGCAAACGGGCCGAGTCCGCACTGATCACCGTGGTCGCGGACTGCTACCTGGCCGGGGTCTCGACCCGGCGCATGGACAAGCTCGTACGTCAGCTCGGCATCGACTCGCTCTCGAAGTCCCAGGTCAGCCGGATGGCACAGGAGTTGGACGAGCACATCGAGGCTTTCCGTCACCGGCCGCTGGGCGAGGCCGGCCCGTTCGTGTTCCTCGCCGCCGACGCCCTGACCATGAAGGTGCGTGAGGGCGGGCGTGTGGTCAACGCGGTGGCCATGGTCGCCACCGGGGTCAACGCGGACGGGCGCCGCGAGGTCCTCGGGCTGAGGGTGGCCACCACGGAGTCCGGGGCGGGGTGGAACGAGTTCTTCGCGGACCTGGTGGCCCGGGGGCTGGCCGGGGTGGCACTGGTGACCTCGGACTCCCATCGCGGCCTCGTGGAAGCAGTGGCGGCGAACCTGCCCGGGGCCGTGTGGCAACGCTGCCGCACCCATTACGCGGCGAATCTGATGGCCGTGACCCCGAAGAGCATGTGGCCGGCGGTGAAGGCCATGCTGCACAGCGTGTATGACCAGCCCGACGGGCCGGCCGTGCACGCCCAGTTCGAGCGCCTGTTGGACTACGTGCAGGACAGGTTGCCCGCGGTGGCCGCCCACTTAGACGCCGCTCGACAGGACATCCTCGCGTTCACCTCGTTCCCGAGGGACGTGTGGTGCCAGATCTGGTCGAACAACCCCGCCGAGCGGCTGAACCGGGAGATCCGGCGACGCACGGACGCGGTAGGGATCTTCCCGAACCGGGATGCCGTGGTGCGCCTGGTCGGGGCCGTGCTGGCCGAGCAGACAGATGAATGGGCCGAAGGCCGCCGGTATCTCGGCCTGGAACTGCTCGCCCGGTGCCGTGAGCCCCTGACCACGGAGCAAGAGACCGTGATGAGCACGGAGGTGATGCCGACCCTGCAGACCTGACAGGTACAAGCCCCCTACAACCTCGAAGACGGTTACACCACTTCCAGGGACTTGACCCCATACGGGCCATGACTCTCGGCGGGCAGACCCCCTGGCTGCTGGACCAACTCGAGCCAGCGGCGGAGGCCTACACCACCTATACCCGCCAGCTGGCGGTACTGCTGCCCCGGGGAAGGAGACGCGACCGTACCGTGGAGGACTGGCGGGCCTGGTTGCCCACGGATGCCGGCTGGCAACACCGGGCCTGTCCGCGCTGCACCATGGAATCCACCCCTCCCTGCCCCTACCAACTGGCGTGGCTGGTGCCCCTAATGCTCTCCTGCCCCGTCCACCACTGCCGACTCGAACGCCACAACGGCCCGGTGGGCTACCACGACTTCTGGCACGTCTCGCCGGGTAGGCCCGAGCCGCGACCGGTCGGGGCGGCGATCCGGAGCATGGACCAGCGGACCTGGCAGGCCCTGACCACAGGATCCGTCGCCCTTCCCCGACACCGGGTGCACGCAGGCCTCTGGTTCCGACTACTCAGGACGCTGCTCGACGAGCTCGGCGCGACCATCATCGAATGCGGCGCACCCGGCCGGCTGACACGACAGGTGTGGGACCGCACCGGCCACCCGGTCCGCGCCGGACAGGGCCCGTGGCGCCCCTACGAGGAACTCTCCGATCAGCGCCAACTCCAGTCCCTGGAAGCCGCCGCCACCGCGATACACCTGTTCGAAACCCGGGCCATGACCTGCCCCGGACGCGAAGCCGAGGTGTTCCTGCCCCAACCGGACATTTCCCGCGACCCCGGCAGCACCGAACAAACCACGGACCCCACCGCCATCCGTTGGCAGGAGATCAAAAAGAACTTTCAGGCCGTCGTCGAGGAAGCCCGGACCACCCCCGAGACCGCCCGCCAACTCTTCAACTTCTGCACGATGTACCGCCGCGACAACGACGAAGTGATCCAAGGCGTCCGGAGCAATTTCACCGAGCTCGGCATCCCTTCGGACTACCTGTCACCATAGCTGCGCCGTGACCGTCTGCGAGACGTAGAATAAATGACCGGTTACGTGACAATATTTCTCAACATCTCGCTCTGCGGGCCTCGTGTCACATAAACGATCGAATAAATGACAGGGGTGGTGGGCGGTGCTCGTGGGGTACATGCGGGTGTCTAAGGCTGACGGCTCCCAGGCCACCGACCTGCAACGCGACGCCCTGCTCGAAGCCGGCGTGGAACCGGAGGCTCTGTACGAGGACAAGGCCTCCGGCAAGAGCGATGACCGTCCCCATCTGGCCGCGTGCCTGAAAGCGCTGCGGGCCGGGGATACCCTGCTGGTGTGGAAGCTGGACCGACTCGGCCGGGACCTGCGCCACCTGGTCAACATCGTGCACGAGCTCACCGAGCGGGGCGTGGGCCTGAAGGTGCTCACCGGCCAGGGGGCGGCGATTGACACCACGACCGCCTCCGGCAAGCTGGTGTTCGGGATCTTCGCCGCCCTGGCCGAGTTCGAACGCGAGCTGATCTCCGAACGCACCAAGGCCGGCCTGGCCTCGGCCCGGGCCCGAGGCCGCAAGGGCGGCCGGCCCTACAAGATGACCCCGGCCAAGATCCGCCTGGCGATGGCCTCGATGGGGAACAAGGACACCAACGTCGGTGCCCTGTGTAAGGAACTGGGCATCACCCGCCAGACCCTCTACCGCCACGTCTCACCCACCGGGGAACTGCGCGAAGCCGGACAGAAGGTGCTGGCCCAACGCCGATGACCACCGCGGGCTGCGGAGCTGTGTGCCGCCGATGGTGACCCACCCGGGGGCGTGTCGTATGACGTGCCGTCGCGGGACGGACCACCGGACGGGTCATGCGGGATGTCCCTAGTGGCGTGCCACTGTTCATCCATGTCGGCTGCGGGTGTGTCCGGTGGGGGGTTCCTCCTGCGGACGCGTCTATTGCTCAACCAGCCCCACTGGGTCAGTGGTGGGTGGGGTGTTCGTGGTGGGCGTGGGCGGCGGGTTCGAGTTGGAAGGTGGAGTGGTCGATCGCCACGTCGAAGTGCTCGGCGACGCAGTGTTGGAGCTGGTCCAGGATCTGGGGGGCGTGCCCGTCGTGGAAGCAGTGGTCCTCGACGACGACGTGGGCGCTGAGCACGGGGACCCCGGTGGCGATCTGGGAGGCGTGCAGGTCGTGCACGGACACCACGTGCGGCACCGCTTCAAGGTGGTCCCGAACCTCGGCGAGGTCCAGGTCCCGGGGGGTGGATTCGAGCAGGATGTGCGCGGCCTCGGCCAGGATCTTCAGGGTGCGGGGCACAATCAACACGGCGATGAGCATCCCGGCCACGGCGTCGGCCTGCGCCCAGCCGGTGGTGGCGATGACCAGGGCGCTGGCGATCACGGCCACCGAGCCCAGCGCATCGTTGAGGACCTCCAGGAACGCGGCGCGCATGTTCAGGTTGGCCCCGCGGCCGGAGCCGAGGACGGCCAGCGAGGCGAGGTTACCGGCCAAGCCGAGGATCCCGAACAGCAGCAGAGGGCCGGAGGCTACCTCGGGCGGGGCGAACAGTCGCTGCAGGCCCTCGATGAAGGCGTAGAGACCCACGGCCAGCAGGATGGCGGCCTGGGCCAGGGCGGCCAACACCTCGGCGCGCAGGAACCCCCAGGTGCGCCGGGCCGTGGGCGGCCGGGCCATCAGGGTGGAGGCCAGCAGGGCCATCAGCAACCCGCCAGCGTCGGTGAGCATGTGCGCCGCGTCCACCAGTAGGGCCAGGCTGCCGGTGATCAGCGCCCCGGCCACCTCGGCCAGCAGCACCGCCGTGGTGATGGCGAAAGCGACCGCCAGCCGCCAGCGGTGCGCCGGCGAGGCGTGGTGGTGTGCACCCATTAACTGTGTCCTCCTTCTCCGGGACCGGGCTCAGGCCGCGGCGGGGCCGTCGGGGCCCGGGGTGCCGGAGTGTGGGCAGAGCTCGACCGCGTGCCCGGTGACCGTCAGCAGCCGCTCGGCGGCGGCCAGCACCTGAAGCAGCTCGGGCTCGGCGGCCAGGGCGTACAGCGAGGCCCGGCCCACCGGCCGGGAGGCCACCAACCCGCAGCCGGCCAGGCAGGCCAGGTGCGCACTGACCGTGGACTGGGCCAACCCGAGGTGCTCGGTCAGCTCGCGCACCTTGTGCTCCCCGGTGGCCAGGTGCCGCAGGATCGCCAACCGGGTGGGGTCGGAGAACCCGTGGAACAGCGCCGCCGCCGGGCCCAGGCCCGCCGCCGGGGACACCCCCGGCTCCTTAATCATCGTCATACGACGATGATAGCGCCTTCAGTCGATAATGGCGAGGTCGCGCCCCAGGACCGGTCAGAAGCCGGTGAAGGCGGGGAGGAACTGGACGAAGACCGAGCCGGCGACGGCGACGTAGGCGACGGCGATGAGGGTCCCGGCCCAGCCGGTGGCGAACCGGACCACCCCCGGCGGGGCGGGGATCACGCCGTGGGCGAGGTTGCGGGCGGTGAGCAGGAGGAACAGGGGGATCATGGCCGCCCAGACGATCATGCAGTACAGGCAGAGGATGTAGATCTCGTACAGGGCCTGGAACCACAGCCAGGCCACGAACCCTATCCCGAGGGTGACCCCGGCCTGCAGCCCGAGCCAGTACCCGCGGCCGGGCCGGGCCCCGGAGAGCACGACCATCGCGGTGGAGATCACCACGGCGAAGGCGACGATGCCGATCAGCGGGTTGGGGAAGCCGAACAGCTCGGACTGCCAGGTGCCCATGACCCGTCCGCAGGACACCCAGGGGTTGATGTCACAGCTGGTGGTGTGGCCGGGGTTCTCGTAGAGGGCGAGGCGTTCGAGGACCAGGGTCGCCGAGGCGATCCAGCCGACGGCGCCGGTGACGAGCAGCACCAGGCCGAAGGCCCGGCGCCCGGTGAACCACGCCGGGGCCGGCGCCGGGCCGGCTGCCGATACTGGGGAGGCGGCGCTCGGGGCGGTGGGCTCGGTGAGCCGGTCGGTCATGGGAAGTCCTTTGCTCTCGGTCCTCTGCTCTGGCCCGGGTGGCCGCGGATGGTCCGGGCGGTCAGTCCTGGGTGGCGGCCTCGACGGCGGCGGTGAACTCTTCCAGGCTGTTCACGGTGAGCGGCTCACCGTCGAGGTAGAAGGTCGGGGTCCCGGCCACGCCCAGGGCGGTGCCGTCGGCCACGTCCAGCTCGACCCGGTCCCGGGTGGCCGGGTCGGCCACCGCGGCATCGTAGGCGGCCATGTCCAGGCCCAACTCTTCGGCGTAGGCCCGGAAGACCGGGCTGCGGTCCTCCGTGGTGTGGCTCCACTCGGTCTGGGTCTCGAACATCTTCTGGTACATCGACTCGTAGGCGCCCTGCTGGGCAGCGGCCTCCACGGCGATGGCCGCGGTGACCGAGTTCGGGTGGCCCGGCAGCGGGAAGTACCGGTGCACGAAGGTCACGGTGTCCGCATACTCGGCGCGCAGGTCCTCCACGAAGGGGTAAGCCGCCGCGCAGGCCTCGCACTCGAAGTCCAGGAACTCCACCAGCACGGCCTTCTCATTGGGGGCCTGCGAGAGCACCCGGCTATTCTCCCGCACCAACTGACCGGCAGACCCAGTCGACTGCCCGGTGGACTGGGCGGTGGACTGGTTGGGGTCCTGCTGCTGGGCGGTGGCGGTCCCGCGGGCCACAAGGTAACCGATGAGGGCGGCGGCCACGACCAGGCCCAGCAGCACCCAGACCACGATCTTGGCCCGGCGCTGCCGGGACGGGGTGGAAGCGGTGGGGTCAGGGGAAGTCACGAGCGGTCCAATCCGTGAGGTGGGGGGCGTGTGCGGGCGGGGTTAGACGGGGGTGGTGAAGGTGCCGGCCAGGTTCTGCAGCTGGTAGATCCACAGGGTCCAGATCCCGGTGACCATCAGCACCCCGACGAGCACCAGCAGTACCCCGCCGATGATGTTGAAGGCGCGGATGTGGCGGCGGACGAAGCCCAGCGTTCGGGTGACCCAGTCCAGGCCCATCGCCACCAGCACGAAGGGGATGCCCAGGCCCAGACAGTAGAGGAAGCCCAGCAGGGCCCCGCGCCAGGGGTCCCCGGTGGTGGTGCTCAACGCCAGCACGGCGCTGAGGGTCGGGCCCATACACGGGGTCCAGCCCAGGCCGAAGACCACCCCGAGCAGCGGGGCCCCGGCGATCCCGGTCCTGGGCTGGAAGGACATCCGCCGGGTGTTCTGCAGGAACGGCAGCCAGCCGATGAGCACCAGGCCCATCAGGATCACGAACACCCCCAAGGCCCGGATCAGCGCGTCCTGCCACTGCAACAGCCACCCGCCGATCACCCCGAAGGCGGCCCCGTAGAGGGTGAACACCGCGGCGAAGCCCATAATGAACAGTCCCACCCCGGTCATCACCCGGCGCCGGTTGTCCGCCCGGCGCGGGTCGGCCAGCCCGGAGACATACCCCAGGTATCCGGGCACCAGCGGCAAGATGCACGGGGAGAGGAAGGACACCAGCCCGGCGACCACGGCCAGCGGCATCGCCACCAGCAGTGCCCCGGACTGGACCATCTCGGCGAAGAACCCACCCAGGCTCATGGCCGTCCTCCTCGGCCCCGGCAGCGGCGATGCGGGAAGGTGGGGCAGCAACGGGCAGTCACGGAGGGTCCTCACTGATTCAATCGATCGGGGTCGCCCGGCCCGGGCGAAACCCCGCAAGAGACTACAGTGCAGGCTGTATAGTTCACCACATGCTGACGATTGCGACACGGTTGGACGTGATGAACCGGCTGGGCCGGGCGATGGCCGACCCCACCCGATCCCGGATCCTGCTGTCCCTGCTGGAGGGCCCCGGGTATCCGGCCGAGCTGGCCCAGGCCCTGGGGCTGAGCCGGTCGAACGTGTCGAACCACCTGGCCTGCCTGCGGGACTGCGGGATCGTGGCCGTCGAGCACCAGGGCCGCCGCACCCGGTACGCGATCGTCGATGCGCACCTGGCCCGGGCGCTGAGCAGTCTGCTCGAGGTGACCCTCGCGGTGGATGCCTCCGCGCCCTGCCTGGACCCGGGCTGCCCGGTACCCGGGTGCTGCGACACGGCGGAGGTGGCCTCGTGAGCGCCGCCTGCGGCTGCGAGGCCCCGACCCCCACTCCCGGTGCACCCGAGGAGCACGAGGAGCACCGGCCGTGGTGGCGCGATGCAGCCATCCTGCTCCCGGCGCTCTCCGGGCTGGCGTTCCTCACCGGGCTGGTCCTGGAATGGTCCGGGGCCGGTCTCGTGGCCACGGTGGTGTTCTGGGTCGGGCTGGTGCTGGGCGCCTGGACCTTCGTGCCCGGGGCGCTGCGCGGATTGTTCACCCGGGGCCGGCTCGGGATCGGACTGCTGATGACGATCAGCGCCATCGGCGCGGTGATCCTGGGCTACATCGAGGAGGCCGCCGCCCTGGCGTTCCTGTACTCCATCGCCGAGGCCCTGGAAGACAAGGCCATGGACCGGGCCCGGGCGGGCCTGCGCGCCCTGCTGAAACTGGTGCCCGAGACCGCGACCATCCGGGCCGGCGGGGCCACGGTGGAGGTCGAGGCCAAGGACCTGCGACCCGGGCAGGTGCTCGTGGTCCGGCCCGGGGAACGGGTCGCCACCGACGGGATCGTGCGTACCGGGCGCAGTTCCCTGGACACCTCGGCGATCACCGGCGAGTCCATCCCGGTCGAGGTCGGCCCGGGAGACACCGTCTCGGCCGGGTCGATCAATACCGCCGGGGCCCTGGAGATTGACGCCACCGCCGCCGGCACCGACAACTCCCTGACCACCATCGTGCACCTGGTCGAACAGGCCCAGGCCGAGAAGGGGGACCGGGCCCGGCTGGCCGACCGGATCGCGAAGCCCCTGGTGCCCGGGGTGCTCATCCTGGCCGTGCTCGTCGCGGCCCTCGGGTCCCTGCTCGGGGACCCGGAACTGTGGATCACCCGCGCCCTGGTGGTGTTGGTGGCCGCCTCGCCCTGCGCGCTGGCCATCGCGGTGCCGGTCACCGTGGTCTCGGCGATCGGCGCGGCCAGCCGGTTCGGGGTGGTCATCAAATCCGGGGCCGCCTTCGAGCGCCTCGGCGGGATCCGCCACCTGGCGGTGGACAAGACCGGGACCCTGACCCGCAACCAGCCCACCGTCACCGCCGTGCTCGCCGCCCCCGGCATCACCGAGGACCAAGTGCTGGGCTGGGCCGCGGCACTGGAACAGCACAGCACCCACCCGTTGGCCGCGGCCATCACCGCCGCCACCCCGGACACGCCCGCGGCCGAGGGCGTCACCGAGACCGCCGGGCACGGGATCACCGGCCGCCTGGACGGGGCTACCGTCACCGTCGGCAGCCCCCGCTGGCTGGCCCCCGGCCCCCTGGCGGCCCAGGTCCAGGGGCTGGAGGACCAGGGCATGACCGTGGTCATCATCCACCGCGACGGGGCGGTCGCCGGGGCCATCGGGGTCCGTGACGAACTGCGCCCTGAGGTCCCCACCGTCGTGACCACCCTGACCGGCCAGGGCATCGACCTGACCATGCTCACCGGGGACAACGCCCGCACCGCCCGGGCGATCGCCGACCAGGCCGGCATCGACGACGTGCGCGCCGAGTTGCGCCCCGAGGACAAGGCCACCGCCGTCCACCAGTTGACCGGCACCCGGCCCACCGCGATGATCGGTGACGGCATCAACGACTCTCCCGCCCTGGCCGCCGCCGAGGTCGGCATCGCCATGGGCGCCACCGGCTCGGACGCAGCCATCGAATCCGCCGATGTCGCCTTCACCGGCCACGACCTGCGCCTGATCCCCCAAGCTCTGGCCCACGCCCGCCGCGGCCGGGCCATCATCAATCAGAACATCATTCTCTCGCTGCTGATCATCGCCGTGCTGCTGCCGCTGGCCATCACCGGCGTCCTCGGCCTGGCCGCCGTGGTCCTGGTCCACGAGGTCGCCGAGGTCATCGTCATCGGCAACGGCCTGCGCGCCGCCACCACCCGACGCACCGCCCTGGAACCCCTCACCGACCGGCAAGCCCAACCCGCCACCACGGGATGAGCTCCTACCGTGCCTGCGGGACAGAGACGCCCAGGCCCGGTGAGACCCGACCTGTCCGGTCCATCCGGTACCTGCCAGCGATTTCACAGGTCGCGCCGGGGTCAGCAGATCCACTGAGGCGCCGGGAAACGGGCGCATCGCGAAAGGACACGAATGAACCACCGGCGCAGGTACCCCCTGGTGCTCTTGACCATTGCGATCGGGGCCGGCGTAGTGGTCCTGGACCAGGTGACCAAGTGGTGGGCGGAGAACAGCCTGTCCACGGGCGAGCGAGTCCCGCTCCTGGGTGAGCTGCTCGGGCTCCAGCTGGCCTACAACCCCGGGGCGGCCTTCTCGTTCGGGGCCAACTCGACCTGGATCTTCACCATCATCTCGGCGGTGGCGGTCGCCGCGGCGATCTGGTTCACCCTCCGGGTCCGTACCGTGTCCTGGGCGATCGTGATCGGGTGTCTCGGCGGCGCGGTGACTTCCCACCTGGGTGACCGGCTCCTGCGCCCACCGTCATTCGGGCAAGGCCACGTGGTGGACTTCCTCGCCTACGGGAACTGGTTCATCGGCAACATCGCGGACATCTTCATTGTCGGCGGGGCGCTGGCCGCGGTCCTCCTGACCGCCACGGTGCCCGACCGGGGCACCGTCGACGTCGCGCGATAACCACTACTAGGACTCCCCTCCGCGGCCCGCTGCAGTCGGTCCCCCCTAGGTGTAGGAGGGCATGACGTTGTTGACTCGGGCCGGGGCCAACGAGGCCGGAGGGGCGTCCCCGCAGGAGGTATGAGGCCGATGGTAGTTGTAGTGGTTCACCCACACGGCCAGCGCCTCACGCCGAGCTGTCT
>NZ_JABFNH010000008.1:0-38998 GCF_017168435.1 Micrococcus sp. KRD070 | reverse complement strand
GTTAGCGTGAGTCATGAGTGGGTCTCTTCTGGCAGGTGGGTTGTTGAGGAACTTCCATCCTGCGGGAGAGGCCCACTCGTCTCATCTCAGCCGGCGCCTCGTGGCAAGAACCTCATGACCCACAACACCTAGGGAGTCAACCTGCCGGCGCCGTACGAGACCACACGGTGATCTTGGCGGGGTGGGGCGGTGCGACAGGTGGGTGGCACGCCTCGACGCCGGTCGGCGATGGAGCAGAAGCCCCGGCCCTGGGAACGACAGACCATATCCGCGTCCCGACCCCGGTGCTCCTGACCCCTGTGGTCAAGGGGCCGATCGTGCACAGGCCGACGGCCGAGGGAGGGACTGACGCACGTACAGGTGACATACGATCTGTGGTGTTCCCACACCAAAGGGAAGGATGTGCACCATGCCCGCCCCCTACCCCAAAGAGTTCCGCGATGATGTCGTCCGGGTCGCGCAGAACCGTGAGCCCGGCACCCATCTGAAAGACATCGCGAAGGACTTCGGCATCTTCGAGTCCTGCCTGACGAACTGGATTCGCCAGGCCGATATCGAAGCAGGCAACATCCCAGGCACCACCAAGGCCGAGGCCGAAGAACTCCGCGCAGCCCGCCGCAGGATCCGGCTCCTCGAGCAGGAGAACGAAGTCCTACGCCGCGCCGCGGCCTACCTCTCCCAGGCGAACCTGCCGAAAAAATGATGTACCCGCTCGTGTCCGAGCTCGCCGCCGACCAGATCCCGGTCGCGGTGTCCTTGCGGGTCCTCAAGCTCGCCCGCCAGCCCTACTACCGCTGGCGGGACCAGCCCGTCGCCGTTTCTGAGGTGGAGCAGGCCTACCGGGCCAACGCCCTGCACGCCGCTCACCTGAACGATCCGGAGTTCGGGTACCGGCTGCTGCGGGACGAGGCCGAGGCGGCCGGGGAGCGAATGGCCGCCCGTACTGCCTGGCGGCTCTGCCGCCAGAACGGGTGGCACTGCGGGTTCGGGGCCAAGCGTGGCAAGTACGGGACCCGCCCAGGCCCACCCGTGCACGACGACCACGTCCGCCGGGACTTCTCTGCCGAAGCTCCGAACCGGCTGTGGCTGACCGACATCACCGAGCACCCCACCAGTGAGGGCAAGCTCTACCTCTGCGCGATCAAGGATCTCTACGCCGGCAGGATCGTGGGGTACTCCATGGCCGGGCGTATGCAGGCCTCGTTGGCCGTGAACGCCCTCGAGCAGGCCGTGGCACGCCGCGGCGGCACCGATGCGGTGGCCGGGTGCATCGTGCACTCGGACCGCGGCTCGCAGTTCCGCTCGGCCCTATTCCAGGACGCCCTCACCACCCACGGGCTGATCGGGTCCATGGGTCAGGTCGGTGCTGCCGGGGACAACGCGGCTATGGAGTCCTTCTTCGCGTTGCTGCAGAAGAACGTGCTGGACCGACGCGACTGGGACACCCGGGACGAGCTGCGGGCCGGGATCATCACCTGGATCGAGCGGACCTACCACCGCCGCCGCCGGCAGGTGCGCCTGGGCCGATTGACGCCGGTCGAGTACGAGTTGATCATGGACCACACGCCCGCAGACGCGGCGTGAAGACGGCTGTCACCTACACGTGCACCAGTCCCCTATGACCCTTAGTCGATCGATGTTCAAAGGTCAAGACCTAAGTGACTCGTGGTCGTATGAAACATACTTGCGCGTTTGTGAAATCTTCGCTGCATCTCGACACATGGATCGAGCGTAGCGCCCGTGATCCCGTGCGCTGGTCAGGCGAGGGGCAGGAGGAGCCGATGTCAACCCTTCAGGGCCTGACCGGCGTATGAATCAAATTCGCGCGTTTCTGAAATCTTCGTTGCATCTCGACAACCGCTGCCTCGGTGTCGCCCCGGGAACGCACCCCGGCCGCCCACACCTCCGCCCCTGCAGTAGACTCCTGAACACTGTTCAACTCGTCGGGCACTCGCCATGCGCCCCGCGCCTCGGCTGAGCGCCCCCTCGCACTCGCTTCCGCACCAGGAGTCCCTCCATGAGCACTTCCGTGCCCTCGTCCCACGACGGCCACGTCCGCCCCGCGGCCACCACGACGGCGGACCGCCCCACCGACGCCGGCCGCCCCCGTCGCGGTTCCGCCGGCGGCAGCCTCGCGCGCATCGCCGTCATGACCGCGTTGATGGCCGTCCTCGGTCTGGTGCCGCCGATCGCCGTCGCCGGTGTGCCCGCCCCGATCGTGCTGCAGAACATCGCCGTGATCCTGGCCGGTGTGATCCTCGGCCCGTGGCGCGGGGCCGCCTCGATGGCGCTGTTCGCCGGCCTCGTGGCGCTCGGCCTGCCGCTGCTCAGCGGCGGCCGCGGCGGCCTGGGCGTGTTCGCCGGCCCGACGGCCGGCTTCATCCTCGGCTGGATCCCGTCCGCGCTGATCGTCGGCCTGATCTTCTGGGCCCTCACCTCCCGGGCCCGGCCCGGCCTCGGCGCCGGACGGGTCGCGCTCGGGGCGGCCGTCGCCGGGCTGATCGGTGGCGTCGTGATGGTCTACTTCTTCGGCGTGCTCGGCTTCGTCGGGATCGCCGGGATGGAGTTCGGCGCCGCCGTCCTCTCCATGGCCCCGTTCGTGCCCGGTGACCTGCTCAAGCTCGTCGTGTCCGTCATCCTCGTCGTCGGCCTGTGGAAGGCCTACCCCCGCGCCTTCCGATGAGCCCGGACCGTTCCGTCACCCTCACGGGCGTCCGCGTCGAGGCCGATGGCCCCGAGGGCGTCGTCGTGCTCCTCGACGGCGTGGACCTCACCCTCACCGCCCCGCGTGTGGCGGTGATCGGGGAGAACGGCTCCGGCAAGTCCACGCTGGCCCGCGCGATCGCCGGGCTGGCCGACGTCGTCGCCGGGGAGGTGACCGTGCACGGGGTGGACGCCGTCCGGGACGTGAAGGCGCTGCGCCGCACCGTCGGCTTCGTGTTCGCGAACCCGGCCGCGCAGATGGTCATGCCCACCGTCCGGGAGGACGTGGAGCTGACCGTGAAGTCGCTCCGGGACGACGCCGGCCGCCGCCTGACCAAGGACGACGTCGCCGCGCGCGTGGCCGCGGCGCTCCAGGAGCACCGGCTCACCGCGCTCGCGGACCGGGCGTGCCTGTCCCTGTCTTCGGGGCAGGCGCAGCGGCTGGCGATGTGCTCGGTGATGACCACCGGGCCGTCCCTGGTGATCGCCGACGAGCCGACCTCCCTGCTGGACGGCCGGCACCGGCGGATCGTGGCCGACCGGCTGCTGGCCGCCGACCCCTCCGCCCCGGACGGGTTCCAGCTGCTGCTGGTGACCCACGACCTCGAGCTGGCCCGTGCATGCGACGAGGCCGTGTGGGTCCACGGCGGCCGTGTGGAGCGGACCGGCCCGGCCGAGGACGTGGTCGAGGCGTACGAGCACTTCCTGGATCACGCCGTGGCGGCGGAGCTGCGCTGATGCTCTCCCTGTACATCCACGGCGACTCGCCCCTGCACCACGCCCGCGCCGGCCTCAAGACGGGCCTGTTCGCGGTGTGGGTGTTGGCCCTGACCCTGCTGCCACTGTCCCTGTGGACCGCGGGCGCCGCCGTCGTGGGCGCCGTAACCGCGTATCTCGTGGGCTTCGGGCTGCGGCGCGGGGCGGCGATGATCGCCTCCGACCTGCGCGCTCTGTGGCTGTTCTACGTGGTCCTGTTCGCGGCGCAGTGGATCTTCACCGACGCGTTCGCCGCCGGACTCATGGTGGCGCGCGTGCTCGGGCTCGTGCTCACCGCGCAGGTGTTGACGCGCACCACCCGGATCGCGGACATGACCGGGGTGGCCGAGGCGGTGCTGCGGCCGGTCGAGCGGATCCCGTGGGCGGGGCCGCGCCTGGCGCGGGCGGGGTTCCGCGCCGACCGCGTGGGCCTGGCGATGGGCCTGGTGCTCTCCTCGATCGGGCACCTGCGCGCCCTGGCCGAGCAGATCCGGCATGCGCAGGCCGCCCGCGGGGTGCGGATGGCGCCGTGGGCCTGGGCGCTGCCGCTGCTGGTGCTCAGCTTCAAGCACGCGGACGACGTCGGGGACGCCCTGGCCGCCCGCGGCATCGACTAGAGCCGCCCGCCCCCGGACCGCGTGGGGCGGCGGGCCGGCTCAGAGGGGGTTGTCCAGGGGCAGACGGTCGCGGTCGTAGGTGATCTCGGTGAAGCCGTGGGGCACGGGCTTGCCGTCCTCGCCCAGGGACACGAACACGATCTTGTCGATGGTCAGGATCATCTCGCCGGTCACGATGTTCCGCACCTTCGCCCGCATGGTCAGGGACGTGCGCCCGAACTCGGTGGCGCGCAGGCCCATCTCGATCATGTCGCCCTGCTTCGCCGAGGCCAGGAAGTTGATCTCCGAGATCAGCTTCGTCACGCACCGCGGGTTGCCCAGCTGCAGGGTCGCGTAGATGGCCGCCTCCTCGTCGACCCAGCGCAGCAGCGAGCCGCCGAAGAGGGTGTTGTTCGCGTTGAGGTCCTCCGGCTTGACCCACTTGCGGGTGCGGAAGTTGACGTCGTCGTGGGCGGCGCGGTCGGCCGAACGGGTGAAGAGCGTGGAGTCCATGGCCCCACGGTAGAGCGACGCCGACGCCGGCACGAGGGAGGGCGCCCGATGCGGAGACATGCTCGAGCAGGCCGTAGGGTCGCCGGAAGGGATTCACAACGGAGCACACAGGAGGGACCCGACCGATGACCATCCGCCCCCACCCCGACCCCGCCGCACCCGACGCCACCTGGCGCGATGTGCCGGTGGTCGGCTTCACGGTCGCCGCCGGCATCGCCGTCCTGTTCTGCCTGGTCTGGCTGCGCCGGGACGGGCTCACCACCGACTACACGTGGGGGCTCCTGCTGGCCCCGGTGCTCATGGGTGTGGCCGGGGTGGCGGTGATGGTCCTCTGGGAGCGGCGCCTCGCCCGCGTCCCGCGGTTGGCCGCCACGCTGGTGGCCGGCGGCGCCCTCCTGGCCTTCGTGCTGGCGCTCGCCTGGTGGCTCGTGGAGGTGAACGCGCCGACGCACCTGTTCACCGGGAGCACGTTCTGGCTGCTCGCCGTCGCCCCGGTCTGCGCGGGCCTCGCCTGGCTCGCACACCGGCTGCTCCCGGCGGCCCGCCGTCCCGTGGAAGAGCCCCCCGCCGCCCTCGACGACGACGCCTGGGCCCGCCGCCTCGCCAGCGGGCCTGGGCGGTCACCGCGCTCGTGCTGCTCATCCTGGCCACCCGTCTCCCGGGCGTGGTGGCCGGGGAGCGGCTCAGCGCGTGGGACGTCGCGTACCTGCTGGTCGCCGTCGTCGTGCTGGTGTGGACGTGGCTCGACTACCGGGCCGCCGTGCGTCGCGCCCGCCGCTGAGGGGTCTCAGGCCCCCGCGGCGGCCAGCACCCTCGCCACGTGGCGGCGGTGCACCTGGTGGATGACCTCGATCAGTCCGCACCCGAGCGCGGCGACCACCAGCGCGGCCACGAGCACGTCCGTGGGCGGGACCTCCATCCGGTGGTACCAGCGGGAGGCCGGCACCAGCACGACGGCGGCCAGCACCGCGTACATCGCCAGGATGAGGACCACCACGCGCGCGCTCAGCGGCCGGGACATCACGCTGAGCACCCACAGGCCCAGCAGGGTCAGGGTGATCATGAAGGCGGCCTGCTGGCGGGGCAGGTCGACGTCGCCGGCGGTGAGGCGCACGTACGTCTGCAACGTCACCATGGACAGCAGGATCACCGCGCCGGAGGGGATCGCGAACCGCAGCGCCCGCCCCAGGAAGCCGGGCACGTAGCGGCGCGGGTTCGGCAGCAGGGCGAGGAAGAACGTGGGTGCGCCGATCATGATGAAGTCCACGGTGGAGGCCTGCCGTGGCAGCAGCGGGAACTGCCACGCGAACAGGGAGAACACCACGCCGAACAGCAGCGCGTACGTCGTCTTCGTCAGGTAGATGTGGGCGAGCCGCTCCATGTTGGCGATCACCTGGCGGCCCTCGCCGAGCACGCGTGGCAGGCGGTCGAAGCGCCCGTCCAGGAGCACCATCCGGGACACCGCCTTGGTGGCCGGGGCCGCGTTGCCCATGGCGATGCCCAGGTCCGCGGTCTTCAGGGCCAGGGCGTCGTTCACGCCGTCGCCGGTCATGGCCACCACGTGCCCGCGCGACTGCAGCGCCTGCACCATCGCCTTCTTCTGGTCCGGGCTGACGCGGCCGAACACGTCGTGCTCGGCCATCACGTCGGCGAGCGCGCCGGGGTCCTCCGGCAGGGTGCGCCCGTCGTAGGCCTGGCCCGCCACCTCGAGACCCACCTCGCGCGCCACGGCGGCCACGGTGCGCGGGCTGTCCCCGGAGATCACCACGGTCCGCACGCCCTGCGCGTGGAAGTAGTCGAGGGTCTCGGCGGCGTCCGGGCGCACGTTCTCGCGGAACGTCACGACGGCGACCGGGACGCCTCCGGCGGGCAACGCATCCCCGATCAGGGGCTCGTCCGTGCGGGCCAGCAGCAGCACGCGGCGGCCGGCGTCCGCGTCGGCGTGGACCTGGGCGCGGACGGCCTCGGCGGCGTCGGGGCCCAGGAGCCGCTCGTCCACGAGGGCCTCGGGCGCACCGAGCAGCCACGTGCCGGCCGCGGCCCCGGCCTCCGGGCCGAACGCGACCGCCGACCACCGGCGCGCGGAGGAGAACGCCACCTGGGCCGCGGGGTCCACCGCCGGGACGGCCGTGAAGGGCTCGCGCAGGGCCGCCGCGGTGGGGTTCACGTCCGGGTCCGCGCCGAACCAGGCGAGCACGGCCCGAGCCCCGTCGCCGACCTCGGCCGGGGCGCCGTCGTCGTGGGCGTCCGGGGACGCGTCCGCCGAGGCGGGCGCGGCGAGCCGGTCGAACCGGACGCCGCCCTCGGTGAGGGTGCCGGTCTTGTCCAGGCAGACGGTGTCCACGCGGGCCAGGACCTCCACGGCGGGCTGCTCCTGGATGAGGACCTCCTGCTGGGCCAGCTTGAGCGCGGCCACGGCGAACGCGATGGTCGTCATGAGCGCCAGGCCCTGCGGGATCATGCTGGTCACCGCCGCCACGGACGCGATCAACGCGGGCTCCAGGGCCGCCTCGCGCGGCTGGGAGAGGGCGAGGGACCAGCCGCCGACCGCCGTCATCTGGCCGTGCACGATGACCGCGATGATCGGCACCAGGGCGATCGTCAGCCAGCGGGCCACCTTCTCCAGGGCGCCGCGCAGCTCCGAGTGGATGGCGGAGTAGCGGCGGGCCTCGGCGCTCAGCCGGGCCGCGTGCGAGGCCGAGCCCACCGCCGTCGCGCGCACCAGGCCCGCGCCGGCCACGACGGCCGAGCCCGAGAGCACGGCGTCCCCGGGGGTCTTGGGCACGGGGTCGTTCTCGCCGGTGAGCAGCGCCTCGTCCATGTCCAGGCCGTCCGAGACGAGGACCTCGCCGTCCACGGGCACCTGGTCGCCGCGGCGCAGCACCACGACGTCGTCCCGCACGATCTGCGCCATCGGCAGGGGCACGCGCGCCCCGTCCCGGATGACGACGACGTCGTCCTGGTGCAGCAGCGCGATCCGGTCCAGCTTCCGCTTGGCCGAGTACTCCTGGACCACGCCGATCACCACGTTGGCCACGGCCGCCAGCGAGAACAGCAGGTCCAGCCAGCGGCCCATCAGGATCACGACGACGGCGCACAGCGCGATCGCCAGGTTGAACAGCGTGAACACGTGCACGCGCAGGATCTGCCCCAGCGAGCGGGAGGTGTCCCGCGACTGGACGTTGACCAGGCCCGCGCCCTCCCGCTCGGCGACCTCGGCGGCGGTGAGCCCGGTGATCCCCTCCACCCCGGTGAACCCCAGGCCCGTCCCGCTCTCGGGGGCGGACGGGTGCGCGGACGCAGGGGAGGGGGAGGCCATGGCACAGAATCTACCCAGCCGGTGCGGGGCCGGGCATCCGACGAGGGGATGAACCCGGGTGCGACCGCAGGAGGGACTGCGGGTGGGGCGGGCTCACTCGCCGGTCTGGCCGTCGATCCCCTCGCGCAGCAGGTCGGCGTGGCCGGCGTGGCGGCCGTACTCCTCGATCATGTGGGTGAGGATCCACCGCAGCGAGACCGGGTCCCGCCCCTCCCGGATCCGGTGGGCGCGGGCCAGGGCCGCGGCGCCGTCGTCGCCGTCCGCCGCGAGCAGGTCCACCACGATCTGCCGGGACCGCTCCACCTGGCCCTGCCAGAGGGCGCGCAGGTCCGCCGCGGAGTCCTGCGCCGCGCTGTGCCAGTCCCAGTCGGGGTCGGCGTCGAAGTCCGCGCCCACCCAGGGCGCCGAGGTGGGCTCGCCGAGGGCGACGGCCTCGAACCACCAGAACTCGACGAACGCGAGGTGCTTGAGCAGGCCGCCGAGCGTCATCGCGGACGGGTGCCCCGGCAGCCGACGGTGCAGCGCGGCCGTGTCCAGGTCCGCCGTCTTCCACTCGATCGTGGCGCGCAGGAAGTCGAGGAAGCCCAGCAGGGTGGCGGCCTCGCCCGCGGCGAAGGGCGGCTCGGGGCGGCCCTGGTCGTCGTAGAACACGGTGGTCATGGCGGCCAGGCTACGCCCCACCTCGCGTTTTCGTTCGGGAAACGGCGCGTCCGGGGGCGGGGGCGCCCGGACGCGCCGTTTCCCGCTCCTCGGCCGGGTCGGGGCGGGCGGGGTCCTCGGTGGGCGTCATGGGCGGCGGTCCTCCTGGTCGGCGGGTCCGACCAGGCTAGGGACGACGACGACGGCGCCCCGCCCGCCGTCGTCACCGGCGGTCATGCTCGGCCCGCCGGACCCCCGCGGGCGCCCGGCGCGGGCCAGGGCGACGGCGGCCGGTGTGGATCCCGTCCCACGGCCGGGTCGCCCCGGCCGCCGGCCCGCCCGCGCGTGTCAGAGTAGGGCCATGACCACCTACGCCACCCTCGCCGCCCGGTACGCCGACGCCTTCGACTCCGTCGCCCACGGCGAGCGGGCCCGCGAGGCGGGCCGGCACCTGCCGTTCGCCGCCCTCGGGGAGCTGCAGGCCGCCGGGTTCGGCAAGGTCGGTGTCCCCGAGGACGCGGGCGGCGAGGGCGGCGGCAGCGAGACCGTGCTGCGCCTGCTCATGGACCTGGCCGCCCGGGACGTGAACACCGCGCACGTCTGGCGCTCCCACCTCGTGTTCATCGCCACGGCCATGGACCAGGCGCCCGCCCGTCGGGAGCGGTGGCTGCGGCACATCGTCGACGGGGACTGGGCCGGCTCCGCCCTGGCCGAACGCGCCGGCGGGGCCGCGCCGGGCCGTGCCGCCACCCTGGCCAGCCGGGACGAGGGCGGCACCTGGGTCGTGCGGGGGCAGAAGTACTACGCGACCGGCTCGGCCTTCGCCACGTGGACCGCCGCGACCGTGGGCATCGAGGGGGCGGACCTCGTCTCCCGCCGGAACTCCAAGCGGGCCGGGGGCGCGGTCCGCGAGCCGGACCGGGCCGTCGCCGTCGTGCGCGTGCGTCAGCCGCGCGTGGGCATCAAGGACGACTGGGACGGCTTCGGCCAGCGCCTGACCGCCACCGGGTCCGTGGTGCTCGACGACGCCGCGGCCGAGGAGCTGCTCGAGGTGCCGCGGCAGGACGGGCCCGTGCCCGTGCTCATGGAGGCGACCCTGCTGGCGCTGCAGGCCGGGATCGGCCGGGCGGCGCTCACGGAGGGCACGCAGCTGCTGCGGCAGCGGCGCCGCACCTTCAACACCGGCACGGCCGCGCTGCCCAAGGACGACCCCCAGCTCCTCGAGATCATGGGGCAGCTGGCCGGGCGGCAGGCCGCGGCCGAGCTGATGGTGCGCGAGATCGGGCGGCTGCTCGACGAGGGGCAGGACGGCGCCGACGGGGCCGGCCCGGCGGAGGCCGACGTCGTGGCGGCGTCCGCCGAGGCGATGGCGGCCGCGTACCGGGCCCAGGCCGTGGTGCCGGAGGCCGTCCTCGAGGTGTGCACCCGCATCTTCGACACGCTCGGCGCGTCGGCGACGTCGGCCACGCTGCGGCTCGACCGGCACTGGCGCAACGCCCGCACCCTCGCCACCCACGACCCGGCGGCGTTCAAGGTGCGCATGGCCGGCGACTGGCTCGTGAACGGCACCCCGCCGACCGCCTACACGTCGGCCGGCGAGGTCCCCGAGGGGGACTGACCCGACGACCGGGCGGCCGGACGTGCCGGGCTCAGGCCCAGCGGCGCAGGGCCCGGCGCTCCAGCAGGCCGAGCAGCCAGTCGGTGAGCTTGCCGAGCACGGCGAGCAGGATGATCGCCAGGATCAGGCGGTCCGTGCGTCCGTTGTTCTGCGAGTCGGTGAGCAGGAAGCCCAGGCCCATCGAGGAGGCGATCAGCTCCGCGGCCACCAGGAACAGCCAGGCCTGGGCCAGGGCCAGCCGCAGGCCGGAGAACACGGCCGGCACCACGGCGGGCAGCTGCACCGTCCGCAGCAGGGACAGCCCGTGGTAGCCGAAGGCCCGACCGGCCTCCACCAGGTGCGGGTCCACATGGCGCAGGGCGGCGTAGACGGTGGTGAACACCGGGAAGAACGCGCCGATCGCGATGAGGGTGACCTTGGACTCCTCGCCGATCTGCATCCACAGGATCAGCAGCGGCACCCAGGCCAGCGAGGGCACCGCGCGCAGCGCCCCGATCAGCGGGGCGAACAGCGCGTCCGCCCACCGGGACAGCCCGAGCGCGGACCCCACGGCCAGCCCGAGTGCGGCGCCGAGCAGGAAGCCCAGCAGCACGCGCTGGGTGGAGATCCCCACGTGCAGCCACAGGTCGCCCCGCTCCAGCAGGTTGACGCCGGCGCTCAGCACCGCGCCGGGGGAGGGCAGCTGCACCGCGGAGAGCAGCCCGGCGGCCGTCACCGCCCACCACAGCACCAGGAGGACAGCGGGCGCGGCCAGCCCCACCACCGCCCGGGCGCCGGGCCGGTCCAGCACCCGGGGCCGCTGCCGTCGGCGCGCCCCTGTGTCGCCGTCGTCGTGACCCGACCGCTCGCGCGCCTCGGGGCCCGTCGTCGCGGCGGGGGTGGTCAGGGCGGTGCTCATCGGATGGCCTCCTCGGCGAAACGGGTGTCCAGGATGCTCGCCAGCGCGGCGTCCACCTGGTGCTGGTAGTCGACGGACCCGGTGTCGACCAGGATCCGTCCGACCCCCGTCAGGGCGTCGAGCAGCTCCTGGCCCGGCACGAGGCTGACGTCCGCATTGGTGCGTTCGAGGATCACGGTGCGGGCGACGTCGGGAGAGATCTTCGCGGCCTCGGCCAGGATCCCGACGGTCTCGTCCGGGTGCTCGAGCGCCCAGGCGCGGGCGCGTTCGTACGTGTCCAGGACGGTCTGGGCCGTCTCCGGGTCCTCCTCGAGGAAGGACTCCGTGGCGTTGAGGACGGAGAACGTGTTCAGGGCGAGGTCCCGGTACAGGAAGCGGGCGCCCTCGGCCTCGGCCTTGGCCATGATCGGGTCGAGCCCGGACCACGCGGCCACCGATCCGCCGGCGAGGGCGGCGCGGCCGTCGGCGTGCTGCAGGTTCTGGATCTCGACGTCGGCCGGGTCCACCCCGGCGGCCTCGAGCGCCTGCACGGCGAAGAAGTACGGGTCCGTCCCGCGCGTGGCGGCCACCGTGCGGCCCGCGAGCTGGGCGACGTCCGTGATGTCCGAGCCGGGCGGGACCATGAGCGCGGACCACTCCGGTCGCGAGGCGATGCCCACGATGCGCGTGGGCGCTCCGTTGGCCCGGTTCAGCAGCGCGGCGGAGCCGGCCGTCGACCCGATGTCCACGGAGTTCGAGCGCAGGAGTTCGTTGGCCTTGTTGGAACCGGCGGAGAACACCCAGTTCACCCGGACGCCGTGGGGCGCGAGCGTCTCCTCCAGCCATCCCTGGTGGCGGATCACGAGGGAGAGCGGGTTGTAGGTGGCGTAGTCGATGCTCAGCGTGTCCGGACCGTTCACCGGCCCGGCCGTCGCCTCACCCTGCAGGACGCATCCGCTCAGGCCCAGGGGCAGGGACGCGGCCAGCAGGCCGAGCGCCGTGCGACGGGTCAGGCGTGCGGAGCCGGCGACGCTCATCGGGCGTGGCTCTCGACGCCGAGGCCCTCGAGGAGCTCGGCGCGCAGCCGGGCCAGGCGGACGTCCGCGCGGTCGCGGGGACGGGCCCCCGGCACGTCCACGATCCGCCCCACGGTCGCTCCGGGGCGGGCCGCGCCGTCGGGCGCGGGGACGTCACGGGCGAGCAGCAGCACGCGGTCGGCGAGCTGCAGGGCCTCCTCCACGTCATGGGTGATGAGCAGGACGGTGGTGCCGGTGGCGGCGTGCACGTCCAGCAGCAGGTCTTGCATCTTCAGGCGGGTCAGGGCGTCGAGGGCGCCGAAGGGCTCGTCGAGAAGCAGCACGCCGGGGCGGCGCGCCAGGGCGCGGGCGAGCGAGGCCCGCTGGGCCATGCCGCCGGAGACCTCCCGGGGGCGGTGCTCCGCGAAGGGCGCGAGGCCCACGAGCTCGAGCAGCTCCTGCACGCGGGACCGGCCCGCGGCGCGGTCCAGCCCCCGGGGCAGGCCGAGTTCCACGTTGCGGCGCAGGGTGCGCCAGGGCAGCAGGCGCGGCTCCTGGAAGCCGACGGCGGTGCGCTCGTCGTAGGGTCGCACGGGCGAGCCGTCGATCAGCAGCTCTCCGTCGAAGTCCGGGTCCAGGCCGGCCACGGCGCGCAGCAGCGTGGACTTGCCGCAGCCGGAGGCGCCGATCACGGCGAGCACCTCGCCGGGCGCCACGGTCAGGTCCACGTCGCGCAGGACGACGCGTGGTCCGTCCGCGGTGGGGAACGTGCGCCCGACGCCGCGGAAGACGACGTCGAGGCTGTGACGGTCCTCGTCCCGGACCGGGGTGGAGGCGGTGGCACGGGAAGGCGCGTGCACGCTCATGGAGGGCTCCCATCGTCGCTTCGTCGTCGGTGTCGGCGCCGGACGGATACGGATGCCAGTAGACCACCGCGGGCCCGGTCGGCTGCGAGTCTGCCCCGCCGCCGGCGCCGGGGGGGGGGTCACACGGGCGTCACACCGGGGGCGCCGCCGGGCCCGGGCCGGCCGGCGGTCACGGCCCGAGCCCAGCGCCGAGCCAGACGTTTCGGTCGTCTCCGCAGGGTGGAGGCAGCAGATTTCTCTGGCTCAGCGCTGGGGTGCCGCTGAGTCGCCGCAGGGACGCCACCCGCGGACGTGTCCTCCGTCACGGTCAGGGCATGTCACGAACCGGGCGCCGGACGCGTGGCCGGGCCCGGCGGGGCCGTCATGAACCCCTGGGCCGGACCGGCTTCCACCGCCGGCCGCGTCAGCGTTGCATGGTGCGGAACCGTCGCCCGCCCGGCCGCGCCCCTGCGACCGGGCGGCCCTGGAAAGGAGACCCATGAGCACCGCCGAGAACGCCGGGGCCGGAGCACCCACCCGCCCGGACGAGCACCGCGAGATCCTCTTCAACGCATTCGACATGAACTGCGTCGCCCACCAGTCCCCGGGTCTCTGGCGTCACCCCGACGACCACGCCCGGGACTACAACACCCTGGGCTACTGGACGCACCTGGCGCAGACGCTGGAGAAGGGCCTGTTCGACGGCCTGTTCATCGCCGACGTCCTCGGCCCGTACTCCGTGTACGGCGGCACCTCCGAGGCCGCCATCAGGACCGGCGCGCAGACCCCCGTGAACGACCCGTTCCTGCTGGTCTCCGCGATGGCCGCGGTCACCGAGCACCTCGGCTTCGGCGTCACCGCCGGCACCGCCTACGAGCACCCCTACCCGTTCGCCCGCCGCCTCGCCACGCTCGACCACCTCACGGGCGGCCGCGTGGGCTGGAACGTGGTCACCGGCTACCTGCCCTCCGCCGCCCAGAACATGGGCCAGGACGACCAGATGGAGCACGACGAGCGCTACGAGCACGCCGACGAGTACCTCGATGTCGTCTACAAGCTCCTCGAGGGCTCGTGGGAGGACGACGCCGTCGTCTACGACAAGGAGTCCGGCGTGTTCACGGACCCGGCCAAGGTCCACGACATCGCCCACGAGGGCCGGTACTTCACCGTGCCCGGCCACGCCGTCACCGAGCCGTCCGTGCAGCGCACCCCCGTGATCTACCAGGCCGGCGCCTCGACGCGCGGCCGCGCCTTCGCCGGCAAGCACGCCGAGGCCGTGTTCATCAACTCCCCCACGAAGGAGCTGGCGGCCGCCACCGTGAAGAAGATCCGCCAGGCCCTGGTGGACGCCGGCCGGGACCCGTACGACGTGAAGATCTTCGCGATGCAGACGATCGTCACCGGGGCCACCGACGAGGACGCGCGGGCCACGTACGACGACCTGGCGCAGTACGTGGACCCGCTGGGCGGCCTCGTGCTCATGTCCGGCTGGATGGGCATCGACCTGTCCCAGTACGACCTGGACGAGCCGATCGGGGACGTGAAGTCGAACGCCATCCAGTCCGCCGTGGAGACCTTCCAGAAGGCCTCCGGCACGGACGAGGAGTGGACCGTGCGCAAGCTCGCCGAGTGGGTGGGCATCGGCGGCTTCGGCCCCGTGATCGTGGGCGGCGGCGAGTCCGCGGCCCGCCAGCTCGTCGAGTGGGCCGACGAGACCGACGTGGACGGCTTCAACCTCGCCTACCACATCACCCCGGGCACCTTCGAGGACGTCGTGGAGTTCGTGGTGCCGGAGCTGCAGAAGCTCGGCCGCTACAAGACCGCGTACACGGACGGCACGCTGCGCCACAAGCTCTTCGGCCGCGGCGACCACCTGCCACAGAACCACCACGGCGCATCCTTCGCCCTGCGCCGCCGGTAGGGTGACGCCAGTGGCCGCGGCGCCCTGCCTCGGCCGGCAGCAGCCCCAGGAGGAGAACATGCAGCGCAGACGTGCCGTCCGCGCGGCCGGGCTCGGCGTGGTGGGCGCCCTGGCCTTGGCCGGGTGCGCATCCGAGCCGCAGTCGGCGGGGGAGGCCTGGCACCAGGCCCGCACCCAGTTGGACGAGGCCGAGACCGTCCGCCTCGAGACCGCCTACACCACCGGCCGTCAGGGCCCGCAGTCGGTCCGCTGGGACATCGCCGGCCGGCTCGACGGCGGCGACGCCGAGTCGAAGGGCGTCATGCAGGTCGGCCGGGACTCGCACATCACCATGGAGTCGCGTCAGGTCGGCGAGGACGTCTTCGTGCGGGTCGAGGTGGACGGGTCCGACGTCCCGGACGACGTCCAGATGATGTACTCCGACCCGCAGTGGCGCCGGGCCTCGGCCGGTGAGGGGCAGGAGCCGCCCCTGAAGTCCCTCCTCGACCAGGTGGGCCTCCCCGCGGCGGACGCCCTCGACGGCGCCGAGGTGCGCGCCGAGGAGGTCGACTGGGACGGCGGCACGGCCTACCGCTATGCCGTGCCCGAGGAGGTCGCCGACGCGGCGATGGCCGAGGGCGACGCCACCCGGGTGCACTCCTTCACGGTGGACGACGACGGCGAGCTGGTCGCGCTCACCGTCGACGACGGCCGGGCCACCCAGCAGTACGCCCTGAGCGACTGGAACCAGATCGAGCCGGCCGAGGCGCCGGAGGAGGTGGCCGAGTGAGGCAGCGCCAGACCCAGACCCGCCGCACCCGCCGCGGCCTGTCCCTCGCCGCCGTCGGGGCGGCCGCCCTGCTGCTGACCGGCTGCGCCTCGGGCGACGACGCCCCCGGCGCCTGGGACCGCGCCCGCACCCAGCTCGAGGAGGCCGACTCCGTCCGCATGGTCACCGAGCTGCGGTCCGAGGCCCCGAGCAACGGCCGCGCGGTCCCGGACTCGGTGGACATCTCCGGTCCCGTGGACGGCTCGTCCATGCGGTACGTGTCCGTGTACCAGGACGACGGTCTGATCACCCGGGACGAGTCCCGGATCGTGGACGGCACCGCGTACTCCCGGTTCACGGTGGAGCGCGCCGGCGCGAGCGGCGAGGACCGCCCCGCCTATGTGGAGCGCTGGACCGCCACCCCGTACGAGGGCGATCCCCGCGCCACCGGCATGGGCGCGATGGTGAGCTCGCTCCTGGGCTCCCTGCCGGAGTCGGGCGGCCTGGACGACGTCGAGGTGGACGCGGACGGCATTCGCCGCAGCGGTCAGGACGCGATCCGCTACGTGCTGGACGAACCCGTCTCGGGCCCGCAGGAGGGCGTGGCGCTGACCGCGTTCACGGTGTCCAAGGAGGACGGCCGCCTGCTCACCGTGGAGACCGAGTCCGCCGGCACGAAGGCCGTGGTGACCCTCTCCGAGATGGGCGAGGTGGATCCGGTGCAGGCCCCGCCGGCCGACGAGGTTCTGAAGCAGGACGGCTGACCCGGCCCACGACGACGGCGGCCCGCCTCCCCGAGGGGAGGCGGGCCGCCGTGTCTGCGCGGGTCAGCGCGTCAGCGGACCCTCGTCACCCAGCGGGGTGGACGGGTCCGAGACGGTGTCCGGCTCGGCACCGTGGCGGGCCGCCGAGGTGATGTTGTCGTTGTTGGACTCGGTCACGCGATCTTCGCGGACGTCGTTCTTCTTGTCGTTGCCCTGCATGGCATCCTCCACCTTCGTCGTGGCCTTCTGCACCGGATCGGACTTCTTCACCTCAGCGAACTTCTGCTGGGCGGTCTCCTGGACCTGGCCGACCTTCTCCTGGGTCTTGGGGTCGTTCCAGAGCTTCTGGGCGTTCTGGGTCATCTTCTCGAGGTTCTTGCGGCCCTCGGCGGAGCCGAGCAGGTAGCCGAGTGCGGCGCCGAGGCCCAGGGTGATGAGGCGCATGGGTGGTCTCCTTCATGTGTCGGGACCGCGCCGACCCTCTTGGACGGGCCGGGCGGCGCGCTGGCGCGCTGTCCTGGGATCACTCTGGTCATCGGAGCCCGCCGCGTCAACGGTTGAGGCGCACGGCCACGACGATGGCGAGCACCACTCCCGTGCCCGCGACGACGGCCGAGCCCGAGAGCACGGCGTCTCCCGCGTGCGTCGGGACGGGGTCGTTCTCGCCGGTGAGGAGGGCCTCTTCCCGGTCGAGCCCCTCGACGGCGCCCAGGCCGCGGGGCGGGGAGGCTCGCGGGAGGGGTGTGTACACGATGAATCCACGGGGCGGACCTTCTTCAATTCCGACGAGCCCCCGAAACACGACGGGCCCCACTGCGCAGGGCGCGTGATCGGAGGGGGAGGAAAATCCTCTGCAACGGATCGGTCGCGGCGTCGGTAGTCCTGGTGTGAGCGCATTCGGCGCCTCGCCCCGCAGGACCCTCGACGAACAGGAACGACACCATGCGCAAGTCCCTCCCGGCCGCCGTCACCACCGCCCTCGGCATCGCCGTCCTCGCCCCCCTGTCCGCCGCCGCCATGGACGCCCCGTCCGGCGCCGAGCTCTCCGTGCTGCACGCCGTGCCCGCGACCCCCGTGGACGTCTACGTCAACGGTGCCCTCACCCTGGACGACTTCGAGCCCGGCGACCTCGCCGGTCCCCTGGAGCTCGCCGCCGGCGACTACGAGGTCGCCATCACCGCCGCGGACGCCATGGATGACTCCGCCCCGATCCTCGGTCCCGTCACCCTCACCCTCGCCGACGGCGGCGACTACACCGCCGCCGCCCACCTCGACGCCGCCGGCACGCCCACGGTGACCGCGTTCGAGAACGACACGAGCGCCGTCGCCGCCGGCGAGGGCCGCCTCACCGTGCGTCACATCGCCGCCGCCCCGGCCGTGGACGTCTGGGCCGGCGAGGACGTCGTCGTGCCCGGCCTGGAGAACCCGGACGAGGCCTCCCTCGAGGTGCCCGCCGGCACCGTCTCCGCCGCCGTGTCCGTGGCCGGCACCACCGACCCCGTGATCGGCCCCGCCGACGTCGAGGTCAAGGACGGCGTCACCACGATCGCCTACGCCTGGGGCTCCGCCGCCGACGGCACCCTCGCGCTGGCCACCCAGGAGGTCGCCGTCGACCACAGCGCGCCGGGCTCCGTCCCCGCGGGCATCGACGTCGCCCCCGCCCAGGACTCCACCGGGATGCTGGCCGCCGTCGGCGCCGGTGCGGCCGCCCTGGTCGCCGGCGCCGTCCTCATGGCCCGCCGCCGGGCGGCCCGTGCGTGATGAGTCCTGCGGGCGGGGTCCCTCCCGCCCGGAGATGAGGACCGCCGGCCGTGTGCCGGTGGTCCTCGCCCTCGCCGCCGTCGTCCTCACCGGCTGCGCGCCGTCGGCGGCGGTCTCCTCCCTCCCGTCCGAGCAGGGGCGAGGCTCCGTCGTCGCGATGACGCCGGGTCCCGCGGAGGGAACGGGAACTCCACCGGCCGCAACCCCCTCCGCGGCTCCGGTCGTCCCCGGGCGGACGCCGTCGTCGGGGATCGTCGTCCGGCGCGCCACCCAGAGCCCATCGGACGACGCCAGGATCCCCGTGCGCGTGGACTATCCGGCCATCGGGGCCACGCTGAGCGTGGTCTCGGTCGGGGTCACGGAGGACGGGGCGATGGAGCTGCCCGACGACAGCTCCGTCGGCGGCTGGTACCGCCACGGCTCGGCCCCCGGGGATCCTGAGGGGACGGCGGTGATCGCCTCCCATTCGGGTTCACCGCGCAATCCCGTGGGGGCCCTCTACGGGCTGCGGCAGGCCGCGGTCGGCGACGAGGTCACCGTCACGGATGCGGCGGGGACCGCCCGGCGCTATCGGGTGGCCTCCACCCAGAGTCTGGGGAAGGGCGAGCTGGACCTGTCCCCGTACTTCCGCCGGGACGGCGCCGCCGAGCTCGTCCTCATCACCTGCGGCGGCGAATGGCTGCCGGACGAGCGGGACTACACGGAGAACATCGTGACCATCGCCACTCCCGTCGAGGGCTGACCGGTAGCCTGTCGGAAGGTCTGGCCTGAATCGGGCCGCGCCGCGCCGACGCAGCACACCGCGGGAGAGGAGTCCCATGTTTGAGGACGACGGGCTCGACCGCCGCTTCGCCGCGGGGGAGGCCGTCGCCGTGCGCGAGGCGTACGAGCGCCACGGTCGCCTGGTCTTCTCCCTGTGTCTCGCCGCGCTGCGCAGCCGGTAGGACGCCGAGGACGCCGCCCAGCAGGTGTTCACGCGGGCGTGGCGCTCGCGGGACACCTACGATCCCGCCCGGCCGCTCGGCGGGTGGCTGACGGGCATCACCCGTCGCGTCATCGCCGACATGTTCGCCGGCCGTGCTCGTGAGGCGCGGAAGATGGAGGCGGAGGTCGTCCACCTCCCCCGCGCCGAGGGCGCGGAGGACGCGGTCAGCGACACCGTGGTGGCCGCCGTCGTCGTGCATGACGCCCTCGCTCTGTTGGGTCCGCCCCAGGACGAGGTGCTGCGCCTCGCCTTCCTGGAGGACCTGGCGCACCAGCAGATCGCCGAGCGCCTCGACATGCCGCTCGGCACTGTCCGTTCCCACATCCACCGCGGCCTGGCCGCACTGAGAAGCCGTCTGGAGGCCGCCGATGCCCGAGCGTGAGCATCCCCGCGGCCGACAGCCCGCGGAGGAGATCTCCGACCTCGCCGTCCGGCTGCACGAGCGCGTGCGCGGCGACGGCGGCCCGCTCGCCGCGCCCGCCGACGTCGCGGCGTCGCTCCATCCGGAGGACGCGGCCGAGCTGGAGGCCATCCTGCGTGTGCTGGCCGCCCTCGACGGCCCCGCCCCGGACCTGGCCGACCCGCCGCCGCACCTGTGGGGGCGGATCGCCGCTGAGCTGGGACCCGAGACGGAGGCCGTGGCTCACGACGGGCCACTGCAGGGGGAGGCCACGGGCGAGGATGTCGCGCCCGACGGCGTCGCGCCCGTCCGTCCGATCGGCTCGGGTCCGTCCGCTGCCCGCGGCCGCTGGTGGCCGGTCGCCGCGGCGGCGGCCGCCGGGCTCGTCATCGGCGGCGGGGCCGTGGGTGCCGCCCTGGGCGGCGGCGACGACCTCATCGGCACCGCCGTCATGGCGTCCGTGACCACCGACGGATCGCCGGCCCGCGCGGAGATGACGCGTGCCGCCGACGGGGAGATGCACCTGGCCGTGCATGTGCCCCAGGTGCCCGCCCCCGAGGACGGCTACCTGGAGGTCTGGATCCGCGACGAGGCCGCCAGCCGCATGATCTCGCTGGGCACGGTGACCCGCCAGGACACGACACTGACCGTCCCGGAGGGCGTCGACCTGGCGTCCTACCCCGTGCTGGACGTCTCGCATGAGCACTTCGACGGCGACCCGTCCCACTCGACGCTCTCCCTGTGGGTCGGTGAGATGCACCGGACCACCTGACGAGCCCTGAGATACGACGAGCCCTGCGCAGTGGGGCCTATCGGTACTGGATAGGCACCACTGCGCAGGGCTCGTCGCTTCTGTCCCAGGCTCAGCCGAAGTGCTTCGGCAGGGTGGCCTCCCAGGCCTCGCGCAGCTCCGCGATCGGCAGGGTGAAGGCGTCCTGGACCTCGAGGGCCGCGGAGTCGGCGTCCACCACGCCGATGCGCACGGCCGCGTAGCCGCGGGCCGTGGTCATGTCCGTGAACCGGACCTCCTCGGTGCGGGGCACGGCCACGACGGCGCGCGCCTGCGTCTCCGAGAACAGCGCGGTGAACAGGTCCACGCCGTCGCGGCGCAGCACCTCGTCCAGCACCACGCGGGCGCCCACGCCGAAGCGCAGCACCATCTCGGACAGGGTGGCCGCGAGGCCGCCGCCGGAGACGTCGTGGGCGGCGTCGATCATGCCGTCCCGGGACATGTTGACCAGCAGCTCGCCGAGCAGGCGCTCCTTCTTCAGGTCGACCTTCGGGGGCAGGCCGCCGAGGTGGCCGCGCAGGCGCGCGAACTCGGAGCCGTCCAGCTCGTCCGCGGTCTCGCCCAGCAGGTAGATCGCCTGACCGTCCGCGTCCGGGGCGAAGCCGGACGGGGTGCGGCGCAGGACGTCGTCGAGCTGGCCGAGCACCGCCACCGTGGGGGTGGGGTGGATCGGGGTGCTGCCCGTCTGGTTGTACAGGGACACGTTGCCGCCGGTCACCGGGATGCCGAGGGTCTGGCAGCCGTCCGCCAGGCCGCGCACGGCCTCCGCGAACTGCCACATCACGTCCGGGTCCTCGGGGGAGCCGAAGTTCAGGCAGTCGGAGACGGCCAGGGGCACGGCCCCGGCGGTGGTGACGTTGCGGTACGCCTCGGCCAGGGAGGCCTGCGCGCCCGTGTACGGGTCCAGGTAGGTGAACCGGTCGTTGCAGTCCGTGGCCAGGGCCACGCCCATGCCGGTCTCCTCGTCCACGCGCACCACGCCCGCGTCGTCCGGGGCCGCCAGGGCGGTGTTGCCGCGGACGTAGCGGTCGTACTGGCGGGTGATCCAGGAGGTGTCCGCCAGGTTCGGGGAGCTCATCAGCTCCACGACGGCGGCGCGCAGCTCCTCGCCCGTGGCGGGCAGGTGCTGACCGGCCTCGGAGGAGCGGAACGTGTCCGCCTGGAGCTCGTCCTGCCAGGCCGGACGCGCGTACGGGCGCTCGTAGACCGGGCCGTCGTGGGCCACGGTGCGCGGGTCCACGTCGACGATGACCTCGCCGTCCCAGGTGATGATCAGGCGGCCGTCACCGGTGACCTCGCCCAGCCACGAGTACTCGACGTCCCACGTGGCCATGACGGCCTCGAACGCGGCGACGTTCTCCGGCGTCACCACGGCCATCATGCGCTCCTGCGACTCGGACATGAGGATCTCGCCCGGGGTCAGCGTGGAGTCGCGCAGCAGCACGTCCGTCAGCTCCACGCGCATGCCGCCCTCGCCGTTGGAGGCGAGCTCGGAGGTGGCGCAGGAGATGCCGGCGGCGCCGAGGTCCTGGATGCCCTCGACGAGGGAGTCGCGGAACAGCTCGAGGCAGCACTCGATGAGCACCTTCTCGGAGAAGGGGTCGCCGACCTGCACCGAGGGGCGCTTGGCGGGCTTGCCGTCGCCGTCGAAGGACTCGGAGGCCAGCACGGAGGCGCCGCCGATGCCGTCACCGCCGGTGCGGGCGCCGAACAGGACCACCTTGTTGCCCACACCGGAGGCGTTGGCCAGACGCAGGTCCTCGTGCTTGAGCACGCCCACGGCGAGGGCGTTGACGAGCGGGTTGCCCTGGTAGATCGGGTCGAAGCGGGTCTCGCCGCCGATGTTCGGCAGGCCCAGGGAGTTGCCGTAGCCGCCGATGCCGGCCACCACGCCGTGGAACACGCGGGCGGTGTCCGGGTGGTCGATCGCGCCGAAGCGCAGCGGGTCCATCACGGCCACCGGGCGGGCGCCCATGGAGATGATGTCGCGCACGATGCCGCCGATGCCCGTGGCCGCGCCCTGGTAGGGCTCCACGTAGGAGGGCGAGTTGTGGGACTCGACCTTGAACGTCACGGCCCAGCCGTCACCGAGGTCGGTCACGCCGGCGTTCTCGCCGATGCCCACCATCATGTGCTGCTTCATCTCGTCGGTGAGCTTCTCGCCGAACTGGCGCAGGTGCACCTTCGAGGACTTGTACGAGCAGTGCTCGGACCACATGACTGAGTACATGGCCAGCTCGGCCGCGGTGGGGCGGCGGCCGAGGATCTTCTTGATCTCGGCGTACTCGTTCTCCTTCAGGCCCAGCTCGGCCCAGGGCTGCTCGACGTCCGGCGTCGCCTGCGCGTCCGCGACCGTCTCGATGTTGAACTGCTGGCTCATGCATGGCCTCCACGGCTGGCGAGGGTGGTCAGGACGGAGGTGAAGAAGCCGAGGCCGTCCACGCCGGAGCGGGGGCCGGCGGCGGTGTCCGGGCCGAAGCCCGGCTCCACGGCGTGCTCCGGGTGCGGCATCAGGCCGACGACGTTGCCGGCCGGGTTCGCGATGCCCGCGATGTCCCGGCGCGAGCCGTTCGGGTTCCAGCCCTGGTAGCGGAACACCACGCGGCCCTCGGCCTCGAGGGCGTCGAGGGTCTTCTCGTCCGCCACGTACTGGCCGTCCTGGTTCTTCAGGGGCACGGTGATGGTCTGGCCCTCCTCGAAGTCGCGGGTCCACACAGTGTCCGTGCTCTCCACGACCAGCTCCTGGTCGCGGCAGATGAAGTGCAGGTGGTCGTTCTTGACCATCGAGCCCGGCAGCAGGTGCGACTCCGTGAGGATCTGGAAGCCGTTGCAGATGCCGAGCACCGGCAGGCCGTCCGCGTCGCCCTCGGGGCCGCCGGCCGCCGTCGCCACCGCGTCCATCATGGGGGCGAAGCGCGCGATCGCGCCGGCGCGCAGGTAGTCGCCGTAGGAGAAGCCGCCCGGGATCACGACGGCGTCCACGCCGGCGAGCGTCCGCTGCGGGTCCGCGTCGGCGTGCCACAGGGAGACGGGCTCGGCGCCGGCGAGGCGGACGGCGCGCAGCGCGTCCACGTCGTCCAGGGTGCCGGGGAAGGTGATCACGCCGATGCGCGCGCCGCTGAGCGGCGTCGTCGGCGTCGAGTAGTCGCCGATGAGGGGGAGCTCGGTCATCGGGCGCCCTCGGCCTCGTCCAGGACGGCCACGTTCACGACGTCCTCGATGACGGGGTTGGACAGCATCTCCTCGGCGGCCGTGCGGGCCTGGGCGAGGATCTCGTCGGTGACCTCGCCCTCCACGGTGAGCTCGAAGCGCTTGCCCTGGCGGACCTGGCTGAACTCGGTGAAGCCGAGGCGGGGCAGGGCCCCGTTGATCGCCTTGCCCTGCGGATCGAGGATCTCGGGCTTGGGCATGACGTCGACGACGATGATGGGCATGAACACGCTCCTGGGTGCGGGACGATGCCGCGGAGCGCGACGGTGGGGTGCCGTCTCACGCCCGACCCCGGGGCGCTCCGCGTGCTTGCCCATCCAGTCTACTCGGCCGCCCGGACGCGGAATCGGGGGTGTGACGGGGGGCGGCACGCGGCAGCCGGCCCGGCGTAGCCTGGCGGCATGAGACCTCAGCAGACCCGTGTGTCCCCGCTCGGCCGACGTCGGCCGATCAGCCCGCTCGGCCCCGCGCTGCTCGCCGCGGCGGCCGGCGTCGTGCTGACGGGAGTGCGCCGCATCACGGCCCGGTCCGCCCGGCGTCGCGCGACCGGACGCCCGCGCCGGTGACCCGCCCCGAGCCCTGCCCCTGCGGGTCCGGAGCCGGGCTCGCGGCGTGCTGCGGTCGCCTGCACGCGCGTTTTGCCCGGGACGGCGCCCTGACCGCGCCCACCGCCGAGGCGCTCATGCGCTCCCGGTACACGGCGTTCGCGCGGCTGGGCGAGGCCGGGACGGCAGAGGCGCGGGCGATGGCCGACTATCTCGCCGCGACCTGGGTTCCCGAGCACCGGCCCCCCGCGGCCGAGCTGCTGCCGACCGAGGGGGAACAGGCGCCGCGGTTCACCCGCCTGGCGGTGCTGGACGTGCGGGACGGCGGGCCGTTCCAGGACGCCGGGACCGTGGAGTTCGTGGCCGTCGGCACGGGGGCCGAGGGGCGGTTCCGACTCCATGAGGTCAGCCGGTTCCGCCGTGAGGACGGGATCTGGCGCTACGTTAACGGCGACGTGCGCTGAGGCCGGGGCGGCGCGTCGGCCGGCGGTGACGCGTCAGAAGGCGGAGAAGATCCCGGCGCCCACGCTGAGGACCAGGCCCAGGATGGCGATCCACGCCACCAGGGTGACGATCGGGCGGGGGCGACGCGGGGCGTCGTCGTGCCAGTCCACGCCCTCCAGCTCCGGAGGGGTGCGCAGCTCTCGATCCATGGCCCCAGCCTCTCACGCCCCACGCCGCCCCGGGCTCAACGCGGGTTGACTTGTCACGGGTGCTGGGCGCCCGGACCCGCGACAACTCAACCCGCGTTGCCGTCCGGGGTGAACAGGTCCTCGATCCGCCGCCCGAACACGGCCGCGAGGCGGAAGGCGAGGGGGAGCGAGGGGTCGTAGCGGCCCTTCTCGAGGGAGATGACGGTCTGCCGGGAGACGCCGAGCTCGTCGGCGAGCCGCTGCTGCGACCAGCCGAGGCGGGCACGCTCGTCGGGGATGGTGTTCTCCACGGCTCAGCCCCGGCGCTTCTGGAGCGCGTAGCGGACGGCCACCGAGGCGCCCGCGAAGAGGAGCAGCCCGGCGCCCACGAGCGGCAGGTCGGCCTGCCATCCGGTCATGGCAATGACGAACGTGCCCAGGCCCAGCACCACGAGCAGGTCGCCGAACGCGGCGGACTGCGCCTTCTCGAGCCACCGGCCCTCGATGGTCTCCTCGGTGTCTCGGATGGCCCCGCGGACGGTGGTGCGGTCCACGAGGAACAGCCAGGCGAGGGTGATGCCGACCGGGAGCGCCGACGCCGCCATGACCGTCCCCATGACCGCCGGGAAGCGGGGATCGGCGTCGCCCTGGCTCGAGGCCAGAGCGAAGGCCACAGTCCCGATCAGCAGGGCGACGACGACGCCGGCCACGAGGCTGACGACGATCAGTCGCCCGGATCCGCCGCCCAGACGGGAGGAGCGGCCCCAGCGGGAGCGGGTGTCCCGGCGCGGGTCGGTGGTGGCGGTGCCGGCGTGCTCCGCCGCGGCGCCCTGCCTGTCCGCTGCGGCGGCGGTGTGGCGGGAGTGGTTCGCGGTCATGGGGCCCTCCTGTGGTCGATGCCCTGGGCCGGTGGCCCGGCCCGCCTCGGAGGCCCTGGGGGGCGTCCGACCGGACGTTGTGAAGCAAGCTTGACAGTCAAGTGTCCTTGTCGTTAAGGGAGCTTGACTCCGGGGCCTGCACGAACCCCTCCCACGTCATGGGCGGGGTCAGCCCGAGCCAGGCCGGTTCGAGACGGAACCCGAGGGCCGTGTTCATCCGCAGGGACGCCGCGTTGGCCTCGGCGCCGCCGGTGCCCCACTGGCGCCCACCGCGGGCATGGGTCGCCAGGAGGGTCGCCGCCTTGACGGCCTTCGCCACGCCACGGTTCTCGTGCTTGGACGCGACCGCGGTGCGGTCGACCTCCCACCGGTCAGGGGAGCGGAACGTCAGGGTGAATCCGATGAGCACTCCTCCCTCGAAGGCCCCCACGGCAAGCCCCGCTGGGGTGGACAGTCGAGCCTCAAGGTCGTCCGGCAGCGGCTCGTGACGGGAGCCGTCGGTGTGTGGGAACCGGGGAGCCGCTTCCTCGTCGAGGGCGCGCAGGGCAGGCAGGTCGACGGCGGTCAGTCTCCGCACCTCGATTCCCCGCGCTTCGGCCGCCGCGACGTGGCCACGGTAGGGCGCCAGGTCGGCGTCGTCGTCGAGGTGGAGGCGCGCGCCCCAGGAGCGGGAGCGCACGCTCCACCCGGCGTCGAGCAGCGCGGCGGCCTCGGCCGAGTCTTCGCGGTGCACGCGGGCGTCCGCCCGTGGGTCGGTCACGGGGGTGAGCATCGAGCACGGGATGTGCCCGGAGACGGCCTCGTCCGGATAGACGTGCGGGAACTCGGCCGAGTGGGGATCGGAGGGGTCTCCCGGCTCGCGCCGCACCCGCAGGCCGGCCCCCGCCAGTTCGTCCTCGTCCAGGCCGCAGACGAACGCGTCCGGCCGGTCCGGGTAGATCGCCGCGCCGACGACTCCTACCTGGGCGGCGTCGTCGGAGGCGTGGAGGAAGCCGACGTCGTCGATCGAGGCGCCGCGCGTCGATGCCGTGTAGCGGCCGGTGCGACGCGCGGCGGCCCAGTCCTCCGGGAGGGTGATGTGCAGGATCATGGCGCGAGGCTATCGGCCTCGGCGTCGACGCCACCCCTCCGGCTGCCCATCGCGGGTCGAGTTGTCGGGGGTGTTTGGCGGCGGCACCCGCGATAACCCAACCCGCGGTGCAGGGCCTCCCCGGGCATGACGACGGCCCGGCGTCTCCGCGGGGGAGTCGCTGGGCCGTCGGGGCGGACCGGGTACCGGGTGCCCGGGCCGTCAGTCCTCCAGGAAGGCCTCGACGTCCGGGGTCACCGCGCGGGAGTCGATCAGCTGACGCTCGATCGCGTCGTGGGTGATCCGGTTGGCCTCGCGCACGGCGTCGGTGCGCATCGAGATCTTGATGTCGCCCTTGTGCGTCGGGGTCCCGGCCACCTGGACCGGCTGGGTCTCGAGCGGGAGCGGGACGGCGTCGCACAGCGACTTCTCGGCCGGCTGGGCGCCGGTCAGGAAGTAGTCACGGATGGGCGTGTCCACGCACTCGGTGCCGTACGGGAACAGGCCGTGGGTGCCCTCGTTGTCCACGGAGATGAGGGACGTGTTGCGCAGCACGCCGGCGGCGCGGTGGCCGCCCTCGTACGGGGTCGCCGCGTCCAGCTCGGACTGCACGATCACGGTGTTCGGGGCGCCCTTGCCGCCGGGCTGGGCGGGCATGGAGGTCTGGGCGGGCCAGTACATGCACTCTGACGGGCCCATCAGCACACCGATCCACGGGGCCTTGCGGCCGAGGTCGTCCACCCACGAGGTCCAGTATCCCTGCGAGGTGTTCCACTGGCCGTCCTGGCAGCGGATCGCCGAGAACGCGCCCTCGAAGGTGACGGCGTCACCGGCCTGGGTGGCGGCGACGAGCTGCTCGCGCTCGCCCACGGTCTCCAGGCCGCGGGCGGCGAAGCGGTCGAAGGAGTCGCGCTCCTCGGCCGGCAGCGACGCACGGGCCTCGGCCAGGATGCGCTCGATCTGGGTGCGCTGCCCCGCGGGGTCCGTGGCCGCGGCCTCGGACTCCATGATGCGGATGTAGGCGGCGATGACGGACCCGGCGTCGAGGTACTGGGACGTGTCGTACATGGCAGGCAACAGGAACGAGCCGGCGACGATCATGCCGAGCTGGGTGCGGGTGCCGCCCACGTCCTCCCAGCGCTGCCGGATCTGCATCGGGTCGTCCCCGAGGCCGAAGATCTCGTCGTGCCGGGCCACGTAGGGGAGCATCGCGTCCTGGAACTGGCGGTCGCGGGAGCGCGGCTGCAGGTCCCAGGTGGTCTGGAGCCCGTCGCGGGAGATGTCGACGGCGGAGTCCAGCAGGAACCGGTGCGCGTGCTGGGGGAAGACGCGCTGGTACCAGCTGCCCAGCCAGGTGCCGTACGAGTAGCCGATGTAGGAGGTCTTCTCCTCGCCCAGGACGGCGCGGATGAAGTCCATGTCGTACACGGTCTGCTCGGTGGTGATGTAGGGGGTGAGCTCGTTCTCGAGGCACGCGTCGACCTGGGCCTTCGTGTCCTGCCACACGTCGTGCTCGGGGTTCGGCGTGTAGGTGCACTCCAGGGCGGTGGACTGGCCCACGCCGCGGGGGTCGAAGCCGATGAAGTCGTACTGCTCGGCGAGCTCCGGGGCGCGCTCGGCCATGGCGGGGCCCCAGGGCAGGCCGGAGCCGCCCGGGCCGCCGGGGTTCACCAGTGCGATGCCCTGGCGCTCCGGGTTGCCCTTCGAGGTCTCGGTCTTGGCCACGCGCAGGGTGATGGTGTGGCCGTCCTCGGGGTTCTTCCAGTCCCGCGGCACCGTGACGTCGGCGCACGCGGTGCCGGGGATCGCGTTGAACCGGGCGTTGAGGCGCTCGCTGCCGAAGTCGCAGGCATCCCAGTCCAGCGTCTGGCCCACGAGGTGCGGCGCGAGCGCGGCGGCGTCGTTGACCTTGTTGCCCCGCGTGGCGGAGAGGTCGTTGGAGCGGGCCTGACCCTGCGATGCGGACCCGTTGCCGTTGCCGTTGCCGGGCGCGGAGAGCGCGGGGGCGGCGGCCGCGACGGCGAGCGAGACGGCCGCGACGGCGGCGGCGAGCGTGGTGCGGCGGCGAGCTGGAACGGTTCTGGTCACGTCAGGTCCTCGAGTCGTTCGGTGCGGAGAGGGCCGGGGCGGTCACCGGATGACGCGAGTGATGCGCCTCACAGCCTGTAGAGCGGCCATCCTAATCATGGACGTGCGCTGGAAGTCCACTCGGCGTCCGGCCCGGTCCCGGGGGCCGCCCCCGCGGCTGCGTCCAGCACCGCCAGCAGCCGCACCCGCAGCGACTGGCCCCGCGCGGCGAACTCGCGCTGTCGCCGCGCGTACTCGGCACGCCCGGCCGGCTCTTCGATCCGCACGGCCGCGTAGCCGCCGCGCCCGTCGGCGAGGTCGTCCACTCCGGTCAGGTCGTACGGCGAGGCCTCCATGTCCAGCCGGCGGATGTCCCACGCGAGGTCGAAGCAGTCCGCGAGCAGGTCCGAGTCGACCACCGGCACCAGCTTGTACGCCCACTTGTACAGGTCCATCCCCGCGTGCAGGCAGCCGGGCTGCTCCATCTCCCGCATCCCGGCGCGCGTGGGCAGGACGCCGTCGTCGCCCTCGTTGCGGTCGCGCGCCTCGGGTGCGAAGAACCGGAACGCGTCGAAGTGCGTGCACCGGATCCGCGAGCCCTCCACCACCGCGTCCGTCCCCCCGGCCCCGAGCCGCAGCGGCAGCTGGGAGTGCCGCACCCCGTGCACGTCCGAGCGGTACGCCATCGCCCACTCGTGCAGCCCGAAGCAGCCCAGGCGTGGCGCCCGCTCCGCCGTGCGCGCGAGCAGGTCCCGCGTGAACGCCACCCCCGACGCGCGGTCGGCCAGCACCGCCGCCGCGTCCACCAGCCAGCCGCCCACCGGGCGGCCGTCGACGACGGCGCCTGCTACCTCGCCGGCCTCGACGCGCCGGTAGTGCTTCCACTCGCCCCGGGGGGTCGTGCCCAGCTCGGCCGCCTCGGCGCGGGCCGCGGCGCCGTCGTCGTCCGCGAGGAGGACCCCCGGCCCGGGGTGCCAGCGCTGCAGTGCGGCGGGGGAGTGCGTGTAGTAGCCGAAGAGGAAGTCCTGCACCGGGTGCTTCTGGCCGCGCATCCGCAGGGCCACCAGCGGGTCCGTGCGTCGGGCGATGCGCTCGCGGTGTGCCCGCGCGTGGGCCCGCCACACGTCGGCGGGCAGGGTGACGACGGCGGTAGGCGGGGGCGCGGGGTCGGTGCGTGGCTCGGGCATGGCCCCACCATCCTCCCCCGTGGCGCCCCTCATGAGCGAGCGGGCCCACGTGATGCCGACGCGGGGAGCGCACTCCGGCGGCCCCAATTCGACGGTCCTGGACGTTGCCTGGCAAAGATCTGGTCAAACGCCCTACCGGACGGTAGATTGCACATGTCTCGCTGTGGTGCCCATCACATGGGCGCCGATCTCCCCGTCCCCCGGCGTCATCCCCGCCGGCGTGCCACGGGTGAGAGCTGGGCGGACCTTGATGAGAAAGGCGGAGGCAATGCCTCAGAACCCCACCCCTGCCCGGCGCCGTCGGGCCCTGGCCGCGGCCGTCGCCGGCGCGAGCCTCGTGGCCGCTCCCGCGCTCGCGGTGTCGGCCACCGCCGTCGAACTGCCCGACGGCAGCACCGTCTCCAGCCCGCAGGGCGAGGTGCAGGTCCAGCAGCAGTTCGAGGACGGCCGCTACTTCGTGGTCCTGAAGGACCAGCCGTCGGTGACCGCCCCCGAGGCCGGCGCCGTTCCGGGCGCCGCTCCGAAGGCGAAGTTCGACCCCTCGCACCCGCGCGTGAAGAACTACGAGGCCAAGCTCCAGCGCCAGCAGGAGAAGGTCGCGAAGGCCCACGGCGCCAAGGCCGAGATCTCCTTCCAGCGCGCCGTGAACGCGTTCGTCGCCGAGCTGACCGCCGAGGAGGCCCAGTCGATCGCGAAGGACCCGGCCGTGCTCGGCGTCGCGCCGGACGAGCAGGTGGCCCCGGACTACAGCTCCACCGAATTCCTCGGCCTGCCCGGCAAGAAGGGCACCTGGAAGTCCGTGTACGGCAAGGCCGAGAACGCGGGCAAGGGCGTGGTGGTCGGCGTTATCGACTCCGGCATCCACCCGGACAACCCGTTCATCGACGGTCAGCCCGTCCAGCCGCTCAAGGGCAAGGCCAAGGTCGGCGTGCCGTACCGCACCGCGGACGGCCAGATCGCCGTGCTCAAGGCGGACGGCACCACCGCCACGGCCGAGTGCGAGACCGGCCCGGACTTCCCGGCGTCGTCGTGCGACTCCAAGCTGATCGGCGCCTACGCCTTCTCCGACGACTTCGAGCGCTTCGTCCCGGTGGACGAGCGGGCCCCGGAGGAGCGCATCTCCCCGCTGGGCGTGTTCTCCCACGGCACCCACGTGGCCACCACCATCCTCGGCAACACCGGGGTGGAGCAGACCATCGACGACGACTCCTTCGGCGAGGGCGCGGGCGTGGCCCCGGCCGCCCACCTGATCTCCTACAAGATCTGCTGGGAGGACACCGACCCGAACACCGGCGGCTGCTACACCTCCGCCTCCGTGGCCGCCATCGAGCAGGCCATCGAGAACAACGTGGACGTGCTGAACTACTCGATCTCCGGCTCCAACACCTCGATCGTGGACCCGGTGGCCATGGCCTTCAAGTCCGCCGCCGAGGCCGGCATCTTCGTGGCCGCCTCCGGCGGCAACTCCGGCCCCGGCCCGAACACCGTGAACCACGGCTCCCCGTGGCTGACCACCGTGGCCGCGGAGACGTTCTCCAACGAGCTCACCGCCACCGTGCAGTTCTCCGACGGCACGCAGCTCCGGGGCGCCTCCTCGGCCCGCACCGGCGTGGGCCCGGCCGAGGTCATCCACGCGTCCGAGGTCGCCGCCGGCGACGCCGAGGCCGCGCGTCTCTGCCTGCCCGGCGGGCTCACCGAGGAGGCCGCCGGCAAGATCGTGCTCTGCGAGCGCGGCGGGAACGCCCGCACCGAGAAGTCGCAGGTGGTGGAGGAGGCCGGCGGCGTCGGCATGATCCTCGTGAACACCCCGTCCGGCTCGCTGGACGCGGACATCCACGCGGTGCCGACCGTGCACATGAACGACAACGGCGTGATCGAGAAGGTGAAGTCCTCCGACCTCACCGCCACGATCGTCCCGGGCGACACCACCGGCCTGCCGGAGGACCCGCTGCCCCAGATCGCCGGCTTCTCCTCCCGCGGCCCGGCCAACGCCGTGAACCAGGAGCTCCTGAAGCCCGACCTCGCCGCCCCCGGTGTGAACGTGATCGCCGGCGTCTCCCCGCTGGACCCCGACTACCACGGCAACACGTTCGGCCTGATGTCCGGCACGTCCATGGCCTCGCCGAACCTGGCCGGCATGGCCACGCTGCTGATCGGCAAGTACCCGGCCTGGTCCCCGATGGCCGTGAAGTCCGCCCTCATGACCACCGCCGGCGACGTGTACAACGCCGACGGCACCGTGAACACGGACAACTTCGCCACGGGCGCCGGCTCCGCCGATCCGGCCGCCGCCGCCCGCCCGGGCCTGGTCTACGAGTCCGGCAAGGAGCAGTGGGACGCGCTGCTGCGCGGCGACATCGCCGGCCGTGACGTGAACGTCCCGTCCCTGGCGATCCCCGACGTCGTCGGCTCGGCCACCGTGACCCGCACCGTGACCGCCCGGGAGAACGGCCGCTGGCAGTTCTCCGCGAACGTGCCCGGCTTCGAGGTGACCGCCTCCCCGGCCGTGCTGGACCTGAAGGCCGGCCAGTCCGCCGACGTCGAGCTGACCGTCACCCGCACCGACGCCGCGGTGAACACCTGGACCCACGGCTCCATGTCCTGGACCACCGCCAAGGGCAAGGCCGTCCCGGAGGTGACCTCCCCGGTCACCGTGAAGGCGAAGTCCGCGACCGTCACCTCCGCCGTCGAGGGCTCCGGCGCCACCGGCTCCGCCGACGTGGAGATCACCCCCGGCGTGACCGGTGAGCTGACCCCGCAGGTCCTGGGCCTGGGCAAGGTGGACTCCACCGTGGCCGCCGCCACCGCGAGCAACGCGCTCGAGTCCAGCGCACTGGCCGTGTCCACGGTGACCGTGGAGGAGGGCACCAAGTCCCTGGTGGCCTCGATCAACGCGGGCGCCGCCGGCGCCGACTGGGACCTGTACGTGATCACCCCCGAGGGCAAGCAGCTGTCCCGGGCGACCGCGGACGAGTCCGAGACGCTGACGATCGC
Organism: Micrococcus sp. KRD070; assembly: GCF_017168435.1. Classification (NCBI taxonomy): domain Bacteria; kingdom Bacillati; phylum Actinomycetota; class Actinomycetes; order Micrococcales; family Micrococcaceae; genus Micrococcus; species Micrococcus sp. KRD070. Next base: position 6,165 of record NZ_JABFNH010000008.1, on the reverse strand, counting down.
GAACCCCACCCCGGGCGCCTACACCGTGGTCGGCCACCTGTACGCGGCCAACGGCGGCAAGGACACCGGCACCCTCGAGACGCTCAAGCTGCGCGAGGACGCGGGCAACCTGACCGTCTCCCCGAACCCGGTCCCCGTGACCTCGGGCAAGGCCACCGAGGCGACCCTCTCCTGGTCCGGCCTGACCTCGGGCACCTGGAAGGGCCTCGTCACCTGGGACGCGGGCATCACGACCGACGTGACCGTCCAGGTCCCGTGACCGCCGACCCCCTCCGTCCTCGCTGACGGAACGGGAGGGACCCCGCACGACGCCGGCCCCCTCGCTTTCGAACGTGGGATAGGCCCTATCTCACGTTCGAAAGCGTCCATTCGCCCCATTTCACGTTCGAAAGTCGCCCGGGCGGTGGGGGAGGGGCGGATGCGGCGTCAGCGGCCGGTGCCGCCGTAGACCGTGGCCTCCTCCTCGGCGTCGAGGCCGAAGGCGGCGTGCACGGCGCGGACGGCGTCGTCGAGCTTGTCCTCGGCGGTGACCACGGAGATGCGGATCTCCGAGGTGGAGATGAGGTCCACGTTCACGCCGGCGTCGGCGAGCGCCTTGAAGAAGGTGGCGGAGACGCCCGGGTTGGAGCGCATGCCCGCGCCGATCAGCGAGAGCTTGCCGATCTCCGGGTCCGAGACGATGTCCTGGAAGCCGATCCGGTCCTGGGCGGCGCGCAGGGCGGCCATGGCGTCCTTGCCCTCCACGATCGGCAGGGTGAAGGAGATGTCCGTGCGGCCCGAGCCCTCGCGGGAGATGTTCTGCACGATCATGTCGATGTTCACGTTGGACACGGCGATCACGCGGAAGATCTCGGCGGCCTTGCCGGGCACGTCGGGGACGCCGACGATCGTGACCTTGCCCTCGGAGCGGTCGTGGGCGACGCCGGAGACGATGGGCTGTTCCATGGGAGCGCCTTCCTGAAGGGTGATGGTGTCGTTCGGGTCGGGCATGATCCAGGTGCCCTCATGGTCGGAGAAGGAGGAGCGCACGTGCAGCGGCACGCCGAAGCGGCGCGCGTACTCCACGGAGCGCAGGTGCAGCACCTTGGATCCGGAGGCCGCCATCTCGAGGGTCTCCTCGGAGGAGAGCTCGGTGAGCTTGCGGGCGGTCGGCACGACGCGCGGGTCGGCAGAGTAGACGCCGTCCACGTCCGTGTAGATCTCGCACACGTCCGCGCCGAGCGCGGCGGCGAGGGCGACGGCCGTGGTGTCCGAGCCGCCGCGGCCCATGGTGGTGATGTCCTTGGACTCGGGGCTCATGCCCTGGAACCCGGCCACGATGGCCACGCGGCCGGCGTCGAGGGCCTCCTGCACGCGGTGGGGGTTGACCTTGACGATCCGGGCCCGGCCGTACGAGGTGTCCGTCAGCATGCCGGCCTGGGAGCCGGTGTAGGAGCGGGCCTCGACGCCCTCGGCGTGGATGGCCATCGCCAGCAGGGACATGGAGATGCGCTCGCCGGCCGAGAGCAGGATGTCCATCTCGCGCGCGGGCGCGTCCTGCGTGAGCTCGGCGGCGAGGTCGAGCAGCTCGTCCGTGGTGTCGCCCATGGCCGAGACCACGACGCACACGCGGTTCCCGGCCCGGACCGTGTCCGCGACGCGGCGGGCCACGCGCTCGATGCCGGCGGCGTCGGCCACGGAGGAGCCGCCGAACTTCTGGACGATGAGACTCATGGGTCGCTCCGGACGGGGTCGAGGGTCGGTTCGGGCCAAGTCTAGGGGCGCACTCTCGCGCGGGTCCGCCAGGTGAACCCCTGTTCCGGATGCTGGACCCGGCGCCCGTGGCCGGGCAGGACGACGGCGCCCGCGGCCCCGCCTGCGACCCCGGGCGAGCGGGGATCGGCGCCGGGATCATCCCCCGGGTGGATCCGCGTCCGTGCACTGCGCGGCAAGGATGGGGCCATGACCGCTCCAGCACCCCTGCCCGCCTCACCCGTCCTGGGGGTGGCCGCCCACGACGGGATCGTGGCTCACGGCCTCGCCCGCTCGTTCGGCGCCGTCCATGCGGTGCGGGACGTCTCCCTCACCGTGCCCGCCGGCTCCGTGACGGCCCTCGTCGGCCCGAACGGCTCGGGCAAGACCACGCTTCTGCTGATCCTGGCCACCCTGCTGCGCCCGGACGCCGGCGCCGTGTCCATGGCCGGGGTGGACGCGGTGCGCGAGCCCGTCGAGGCCCGGCGGCGGCTCGGCTGGATGCCCGACACCCTGGGCGTGTGGGAGGAGCTGACCTGTCACGACATCCTCGCCAGCCTGGGACGGCTCTACGGCATGGGGAAGGCGGAGGCGTCCGCGCGCGCGGACGAGCAGCTCGAGTGGGTCGAGCTCACGGAGTTCGCCCACCGGCCCGCCCGCGTGCTCTCCCGCGGCCAGCAGCAGCGCCTGTCCCTGGCTCGGGCCACCGTGCACCGGCCCTCCGTCCTGCTCCTGGACGAACCCGCCAACGGCCTCGACCCGGCCGCCCGCATCCGGCTGCGGGACGACCTGCGCGCCATGGCGGCAGCCGGCACCGCCGTGCTCGTCTCCTCCCACGTGCTCGCCGAGCTCGAGGAGATGTCCGACCGCGCCGTGTTCCTCCGTGAGGGCGCCACGGTGGCCACCCAGGAGTTCCGCGCCGCCGACGACCTCGCCCGCCCCTACCGGATCGCCGGGCCCGACCCGACGGCCCGGGACACCCTCGTCCGCGCCCTCGAGGCCCGCGGCCTGACCGTCACCGTGGCCACCGGCGCCGGCGCGGGCCAGCGCCGGGACGGGGTCGTGGTGCAGCTGCGGGGGGAGGCCGCCGCGGCCGCGCTGCTCGCGGACCTCGTGCGCGAGGGTGTGCTCGTCAGCCACTTCGCCCCGGAGGGCTCCCGCCTCGAGAACGCCTACCTGGGCCTCCATCTGGAGGGCCCCCGCACCGAAGGAGACCGACCGTGAGCACCGCCGTCGCGACCTCGATCCACGACCGCCGCCCGCCGCAGCCGCAGCCGGGGGGACGCCTCGGCGCGGCCCAGGCCGTGGCCACCGTGGTGGGCATGGAACTGCGTCAGCGGCTGCGCTCGCGTGGCTGGTACGTGCTGTTGGGCGTCTTCTTCGTGGTGGTGGGGGCGGTGACCCTCGGCGCCCTCGGGCTGCGCGGCCTGGGCGTGGCGGAGATGGAGGCGTCCGGCCTGGAGCCGGAGCTGGCGGAGCAGCAGATGCGCGCCCTGGGGCGGACGCTCTTCGACGGCGTCCTGCTCTTCGTCCTCACCCTCTCGCTGCTGGTCTCGCCCGCCCTGGCGGCCAACGCGATCTCGGGCGACCGTGCCGGCGGCACCCTGGCCATCACCCAGGTCACCCTGCTGCGGACCGGGCACCTGATGGCGGGCAAGTGGCTGGCCGCGTGGATCGCCTCCGCCGCGTTCCTCGCGGCCGCGCTGCCGTGGCTGGCGGTCGCGGCCGTGGTGGGGCGCGTGTCCCCGTGGGCCGTGCTGGTGGGGCTCGTGATGATCCTCGTGGAGTTCGGCATGATCGCGGGGATCGGCGTGGCCGTCTCGGCGATCGCCGGGCGCACGCTGTTCGCCGTCGTGGTGACGTACCTGATCGTGGCGGCGCTGACGATCGGCACCCTGGTGGCCTTCGGGCTGTCTCTGCAGTTCCTGCAGACCGAGGTGCGGGCCAACGACGCCGAGTACGGCTCCATGACGGCGGAGCCGTTCACCGAGGCGGAGCTCGAGAAGATGACCCCGGAGGAGGCGGAGCAGGCCTGGGCCGAGTGGGAGGCGGCGCACCCGGAGCTGTTCGACGGGATCGCCGACCGGTGCGTCGGCCCGGTGACCGCTCGGACGATCCCCGACCCGCGGCGCAGCGGATGGCTGCTCGCGGCGAACCCGTACGCCGTGCTCGCGGATGCCTCCCCCTGGGAGGGCGGGCTCCTCGCGGACGGTACCCGGGTGGATCCCGGGCCGCTCAACCTGCTGTCCGTGGGGCTGCGCTGGACCCAGCGTGACCCCGTCCGGGACGTCGAGTGCCTCGACGGCGAGCTGCGCGGTCTCGACCAGAGCGGTGTGCCGGACCGGCAGGGCACCTGGCCGGTGTGGCCGCTCGGCCTGGCGATGCAGGGTGTGCTGGTGGCCGGGCTGGTCTGGTGGGGCCACCGTCGCCTGGACACCCCGGCCGGGCGGCTGCCCGCCGGCACGCGCGTGGCCTGAGCCGGGCCGGCGTCGGGCAGGACCCGCTCGACGCCGGCCCGTGTCAGCCGCTGATCAGGCGACGTCCCTCGAAGGCACGGCCGAGGGTGACCTCGTCCGCGTACTCGAGGTCCCCGCCGACGGGCAGACCGGAGGCCAGGCGCGTGACGCGGATGCCCGTGGCGCCGAGGAGGCGGCCGAGGTAGGTGGCCGTGGCCTCGCCCTCGAGGTTGGGATCCGTGGCGAGGATGACCTCCTGCACGGCCTCGTCCTGCAGCCGGGTGAGCAGCTCGCGGACGTGCAGCTGCTCGGGGCCGATGCCGGCGATCGGATTGATGGCCCCGCCGAGCACGTGGTACCGGCCCTGGAAGGCGCGGGTGCGCTCCATGGCCATGACGTCCTGCGACTCCTCGACCACGCAGATCTGGGAGCCGTCCCGGCGTTCATCCCGGCAGAGCGAGCACACCTCGTCCTCGGAGACGTTGAAGCAGACCGAGCACAGCCGCACCCTGTCCTTGACCGTGCGGATGGCGTCCGCGAGCCGCAGCATGTCCTCCCGGTCCGCCTCCAGCATGTGGAAGGCGATGCGCTGGGCGGACTTCGGCCCGATGCCCGGCAGGCGGCCGAGCTCGTCGATCAGGTCCTGCACCGCGCCCTGGTACATCCGTCTCCCTCGTCCGATGGTGCGTCTCGTGGGGCGTGCGCCCCGACGCGGCGCCGTGGTCCGGCGCCGCGTCCATCATGCCCGCGGCCCCGGACGGCGTACGGGCGCGTTCGCCTCAGGCGTCGTTGGGGCGTTCCTCGAGCAGACGGCCGCCGAGCACCCGTTCGACGACGGCCCGGCCCACGAGGCCCGAGTCCTCGAGCGGGACGTCGTCGTCGCTGGCGACCTCGTCCTCCCACCCCACACCGGACGTCGCCGGGGCGGCGGGGCCGGTGTCGGCGGGCCGGGTCGGGCCGCGGCCCTGGGCGGCCTCGCGGGCGGCGTGGATGGCCGCGGCCCGCGCGTCCAACGACGGCGGCGCCGAGGCTCCCCCGGCGGGCTCGACGTCGGCGGGGCGCGCCCCGAGCGAGGCCGCGCTCGGCCGGCCCCCGGCGGGGGAGCCCGGCGAGGCGTCCGGGTCGGGGCCACCGGGAGCGCCGGGGCCGCCGCCCGTCCCGCCGCCGCTCGAGCCCGCGTTCACCGGAGGCTCGAGGGGCCCACCGGCCCGCAGCCGCTCCATGAGCCGCGGGTACATGCTCGCCGGATGGCCCGAACCCGGGAAGTCCGAACCGGTCGGGCCGGCAGCCGCGCGCGGCGCGGCGTCTGCGTCGTCGGCGGGCACGCCCGGGTCAGGGGTCGCGTCGGCCGTGGGCGAGCCCGTGGGGCGCCGCTCCTCGTCCGAGGACGGGCCGGCGCCCGAGGCGGCCGGGTGGAGATCGCGTCGCTCCGTGGCCGCTGCGTCGTCGTCCGGGGCGGGCGACGGCGTGGCAGGCCGGGCGGAGTCACCGTCCGCGGCCGCGCCCGCGCCGTCGTCGAAGCCGGCGGGACGGGTCGCGCCGAAGCGCTTCGCGAACTCGGCGCGCAGCTCCGCCTCCGGACGGGCGAACACGGGGATCGAGTGCTCCTCCTCGCGGACCAGCGGCCCCGGGTCGTAGGCCCGACGGACCTCCTCGGCGCTCGGCTCGCTCTCGCCGGGGGTCGGGGCGTCGGGCCGGACCGGGGGGTCCTGGCCGGCGTCCGGCGCGGCGCCGCCGGGGGCCGGTGCGGCCTGCGGCGGCGCCCCCCAGTCCTCGACCGACGGCACGGGGCCGTCCCAGCCGGCGGCGCCGACGGGCCGCTCCTCGGCGTCGCGGGCCGGCGGGGTCCAGCCCTCGGGGCCGTCCGAGTCGTCCTGCTCCGCGTCCGGGTCGAACGCGGGCAGCGAATCCCACGGGTCCTCCTCGGGCGGGGGAGCGTCGTCCCAGGCGGGCGGCTCCTCATCCGGGCCGCCCCAGC
>NZ_JABFNH010000007.1:101801-151245 GCF_017168435.1 Micrococcus sp. KRD070 | reverse complement strand
GGGTCACGGGGCCCGGGGTCAGTCGACCGAGACGAGGTCGCAGACGAAGATGAGCGTCTCGTTCGGCCCGATCGCGGAGCCGGCGCCGCGGGCGCCGTAGCCCAGGTGCGGCGGGATCTCGAGGCGGCGGCGGCCGCCGACCTTCATGCCGAGCAGGCCCTGGTCCCAGCCGGCGATGACCTGGCCGACGCCGACGGTCAGGGGCAGCGGGGTGCCGCGGTTCCACGAGGCGTCGAACTCCTCGCCGGTGGACCAGGCCACGCCCACGTAGTGGACCTGCACGCGGGAGCCGGCCTCGACGGCCGGGCCGGAGCCCTCGATCAGGTCCTCCACCACGAGCTCGGTGGGCGGGGTCTCGCCCGGGAAGTCGATCTCGGGCTTGGTGCGGTCGTAGTCGCGCTGTCCGAAGGACACGGTGCTCTCCTCTTGGGTTCTCGTGGACGGGGTCAGTTCGCCGACGGGGTGGCGGACGCCTGGGCGTCCAGGATGTCCACCACGAACAGCAGGGGCTCGTTCTCGCCGATGTCCGGCGGGCTGCCCTGCTCACCGTAGGCCTTCTCGGCCGGGATCGACAGGAGGACGCGCGAGCCCACCTTCTGGCCGGCCAGACCCTCCTTCCAGCCCTCGATGACCTGGTTGAGGGAGAACGTGATGGCCTGACCCGTCTCCCAGGACGAGTCGAAGACCTCACCGTCGGACCACGTCACGCCCTCATACTGCACGGTCACGGTGTCGTCCGCGCCGACCTCGCGGCCCTCGCCCTCGATCAGGGGCTGGACCACCAGCTCCTGGGGCGCCTCGCCGTCGGGCTTCGCGATGCTCGGCCGGCCGCTCTCCTCGTCCACGGTGACGTCGGGCAGGCGCTCGTCCCGCTCGGTCACCTCTTCGCCCTCGGCCTGCTTCGGCAGGATGGCGTCGATCTTGTAGACGAACAGCTGGGCGGGCTGCGTCTGGGTGGAGGGGGAGGCGCTCGGCGACGCGCTCTCGGTCTGCGGGACGGAGACGTCGTACTCGGGGCTGTACGCGGCGACGATCGTGCCGGCGCCGTTGCCCACCAGCATCTCGTGGATCTCCGGGTTCATGGACTTGAGCTGGTCGTCCACGGGCACGGCTTCCGGTTCGCCGCTGAAGTTCTCGGCGACCACCTCGCCGCTGGCCGGATCGACGACGGCGATCGACATCTTCAGGACGTCGCCCTCCTGCACCTGCTCCCCCTCGCCGGCGGTCAGCACGCGCGTGGTGGGCTGGTCGGTGTCGATCTCCCCGTCGATCTCGACCGTCGGCGCCCCGCCGTCGCCCTCCGTGAAGGTGACACCCGTCAGGGCGTCCGGCTCCCCCTGGCCCTCGCCGACGGCCGCCCGCTCGGGGGCGGCCGACGTGGAGGCCGACGCGGTGTCACTGTGGGGCTGGTCCGCGCCGTCGTCGCCGGTGGCGCAGGCGGTGGCCAGCATCAGGCCTGCGGCGCCGAGGGACAGCAGCGGCAGCAGGCGGCGACGGCGGCGGGCCGTCGGGGGCTGGGGGGTCTCGAACGAACTCATGCGGGTCACCCTAACGGCGCGTCCTGGACGCGCGCTGTCAGGCGATCCGCTCGAACAGCCGGTCGACGGCGGCCGACGACGTGTCGAACGGGTCCTTCGTCACGATCGCGTGCAGCGGATGGTCGGTGAGCTTCAGGGTCGTCCAGTCGACGGCGTAGTCCAGGCCGCGCTCCCGGGCGCGGGCCACGAAGTCCGCGCGCACGCGGGCCCGGGTGGTGGGCGGGGCGGTCTCCACGGCGGACCGGGCGGCGTCCTCGGGCAGCAGGCGCGCGACGGCGCCGCGCCGCAGCAGCAGGCGGAACAGCCCCCGGTCGGGGTCGATGTCGTGGAAGGCCAGGTCCAGCTGGGCGAGGCGGGGCGCGTCCCAACCCAGGTCGTGGCGGGCCCGGTAGTCCTCCAGCAGGCGCAGCTTGATCGCCCAGTCGATGCGGTCCTCGATGCGGGACCGGTCACCGGTGCGGACGGCGTCGAGCACCTCGCCCCACAGGGTGAGGACCTCCCCCACCCGGTCGTGGTGGGCACCCTCCGCGGCGACGAAGGCGCGGGCCCGCTCGAGGTAGTGCTCCTGCAGCTCGAGGGCGGAGGCCTCCCCCTCCCGGAGCGCGATGCGGGCCGTGCCGGTGAGGTCGTGGGAGATCTGCCGCACCGCGCGGGTGGGGTGGGCGACGACGCGGTCCCCGAGCGGGAAGCCCGCCTCGATCATCCGCAGCAGCAGGTCGGTGGCGCCGAAGCGCAGCAGGTGGGTGTGCTCGGAGAGGTTCGTGTCCCCCACGATCACGTGGAGGCGCCGGTACTCGGAGGCGTCCGCGTGCGGCTCGTCCCGCGTGTTGATGATCGGCCGGGACCGCGTGGTGGAGGAGGACACGCCGTCCTGCACGAAGTCGGCGCGCTGGGAGAACGCGAAGTGGGCCGGGCCCTCGCCCTCGGGCCACGTGCCGGCGGGCACGACGCGGCCCGCGCCCACGAGGATCTGCCGGGAGACGAGGAACGGGACGAGCGCCTCGGTGAGCCGCCGGTACTCGGTGCGCCGGCGCAGCAGGTAGTTCTCGTGGGAGCCGTAGGAGCTGCCCGAGGAGTCGGCGTTGTTGCGGTAGAGGTGGATCCGGCCGCCGACCCCGTCCGCGGCCATGCGCTCCTCGGCCTGGACCACGAGGTCGTGCAGCAGCAGGTCCCCCGCCCCGTCCGAGGCGATGAGCTCGTCGAGCGTCGAGCACTCGGCGGTCGCGTACTCGGGGTGGGAGCCGACGTCGAGATAGAGCCGGGAGCCGTTGGCCACGAACACGTTCGAGGACCTCCCCCACTCGACGACGGGCCGGAAGAGGTAGCGGACGACCTCTTCGGGACTGAGCGGGCGCCCCTGCGGGTTCCAATGCTGGACGCCGTACTCCGTCTCCAGCCCGAGGATCCGGCGGGCGCGGTCCGCGTCGGTCACTGGCCGCCCTTCTGGACGAAGCCCTTGACGAACTCCTCGGCGTTGGACACCAGCACCGAGTCGATCTCGTCCAGCAGGCTGTCCAGGCCCTGGTCCTGGGCCGCGGGCTTCACGTGCGCCTGGCCCGCCGCGGCGCCGGTCTCGTCGTCGCCGCCGGACGGGCGTGGGCGGATCTGCTCCTGGGACATGGTGGCCTCCTCGTGCGTCGACGCGGGTCGGTGTGCTCCGTCCGCGTCCACCCATCCTGCCCCACGCGCGGGCCACGTTTCAGCCCCACGTCCCCGGGTTGCCCCACGCTGGCAGGATGGGGGCATGCGCCTGTGGACCCTTCATCCCCGCCACCTCGACCGCCAGGGCCTGACGGGCGCCTGGCGCGAGGCCCTGCTCGCGCAGGCCGTCCTGGCCGGCCGCACGCGCGGATATCGGGACCACCCGCAGCTGCTGAGGTTCCGGGAGCACCCGGACCCGTCCGGCGCCGTCGGTGCGTTCCTCTCCGGCCTCGAGGCCGAGGCCACGGCGCGCGGCTATCGCTTCGATCACTCCCGGATCGACCGGCCGTGCCCCGCCCCCGACGGCGCCGTGCGCATCCCGCCCGCCGGTCTCGCACCGATCCCGGCCACCACGGGCCAGCGCGACCTGGAGTGGCGTCACCTGTGCGCCAAGCTGGCCGCGCGCAGCCCCGCCTGGCTCGAACAGTGGTCGGACACGCCCGTCCCCGACGTGCACCCGCTGTTCACGATCGTCCCGGGGCCGGTCGCGTCCTGGGAGCGCGCCTGAGGGCGGGCCGCGGTCGGGCCCGGTCTGGCACCGTGGGGGCATGATCCGCGACGAGAGCATCGAGAGCTATCTGGGCCGCCTCGCCTCCGGCGAGCCCACCCCCGGTGGCGGCGCGACGGGCGCGCTGGCGGTCGCCGAGGGCGCCGGACTGCTGGCCATGGCGGCCCGGTTCAGCGCAGCCGAGGAGGACGCCCGGGCATCGGAGGGCCTGATCGCGGCGTGCCTCGGCCTCGCCGACGGCGACGAGCGGGGCTTCGGCGCCGTGGCCGAGGCGTTCGGGCTGCCCCGCGACACCCCGGAGGACCGGGCCCGGCGCTCGGCCGCGATCCAGGCCGCCCTGGCCGAGGCCGTCCGGCCACCCCGCGGGATCGTCGATGCCGCCGCGCGTGCACTGGACCTGGCCGAGCGTGTGCTGGACGCGGCGAACCCGAACGTGCTCTCCGACGTCGGTGCGGCGCTCGGCTGCGTCCGGGGCGGCCTCACCGCCGCCGCGGTGACCCTCGAGACCAACCTGGGCCCCCTCCGCGACGAGGGCCTGGAGGGCGTCCTGCGCACCGACGTCGACCGGGCGGACCGTCTCGTCGCGCGGGCGGACGCCCTGCTGGGCCGCGTGCGCGCGGCCGTCACGGGCTGAGCGCCCGCCCCCGCCTCAGGCCCGTGCGCCGAACAGCGGCGCCAGCGTGGCCACGAGCGCCTCGTCGTCGGGCCGGGGCGCGGCGGCGTCCTCCCACCAGCCGGGCAGGTCCACGGCGGCGCCGACCAGCGGCTCGGCCAGGTGCAGCCGGTGCACCCGCTCCCCCGCCCCGCGCAGCAGCAGCGTCTCCCACGCGGCGCCGGCCACGCGGTCACCGTGGCGGCCCACGAGGTTGCCGCGGGTCCACGCGCGGGTGGCCCGCGGCGGCGTGGCGACGGCGGCACGGATCTCCGCCTCATCGGCGAGCGTCCGGAGGGCGCCGGCGGCCACGAGGCGGCGGTGCAGGGAGCGGGCCGGGCGGAGGTCGGCGTACTGCAGGTCCACCATCGCGAGGCGGGGGTCGGTCCAGTCCGCGCCCGTGCGGGCCCGCAGGCCCTCGAGGACGCGCAGCTTGGCCGCCCAGTCGGCGCGGTCGCTCAGGGACAGCGGATCCGCGGTGGCGTCGTCGAGGTCGACGGCCCAGGCGTCCAGCACTTCGCGCGTCTGCGGATCCGCCGCCCCGAAGGCGGCGCAGTGGGCGCGGGCCGCGTCCAGGTAGGACCGCAGGATCTGCAGCCCGGTCCAGTGCCGGCGCACGGGGCCGTCCGCGGTGCGTTCGAGCAGGGGCACCGTGGCCCGCAGGCCCGGGTCGTGGCTGATCGTCTGCAACGCGGCCACCGGGTCGTCCAGGGTGAGCCGGGGCGCCGTCCCGGCCTCGGCCATCGCGAGGACGAGCGCGGTCATGCCCATCCGCAGCCACGTGGCGTGCTGGCTCAGCGTCGCGTCGCCGATGATCACGTGGAGCCGGCGGTAGGCCTCGGGGCGGGCGTGCGGCTCGTCCCGCGTGTTGACGATCGGCCGGTGGATCGTGGTCTCCAGGCCCACGGGCTCCTCGAAGTAGTCGGCCCGCTGGGACAGCTGGAAGCCCGGCCGCTCCCCCGCCGGGCCGAGTCCCACGCGGCCCGCGCCCACGAGCACCTGCCGCGCCGCGAAGAACGGCAGCAGGACGGCGGTGAGCTCCTCGAAGTCGAGGGACCGGGCCACGAGGTAGTTCTCGTGCGCGCCGTAGGACTGGCCCTTGCCGTCCACGTTGTTCTTGTAGACCAGCACCTCCGGGGCGCCCTCGGCCTGGCCGATGTGCTCGGCCGCCGCCTGGGCGACCAGGTCCCCGGCGGCGTCCCACACCATGGCGTCCCGCGGGGTGGTCGTCTCCGGCGACGAGTACTCCGGGTGGGCGTGGTCCACGTACCAGCGCGCGCCGTTGGCCAGCACGGTGGACAGCAGCAGGTGCACGGGCTCCCCGTCCGGGCCCACGAGCGCCTCGTCGGTCAGCTGCGAGGGGTGCGCCGCCGAACGCGGCAGCCGCCAGCCGCGGGCGTCCACGAGCGGCGACTCCCCCGTGTAGTCCCACTCCGTGCCGGCCACCGCCGAGCCGGACCGGGTCGCCAGGTCCGCGTACGCGTTCACGAGCTCGACCGAGAGCACGCTGTGGTGCGCCCCCGGGTTGGCCGGCGCGTGGATGCCGAACTCGGTCTCCGTGCCCATCACCCGGTGCACGCCCCAGCCGGCGGCGTCCCGCCCGTTCGGGGGAACGGCCGCGCCGTGGAAAAGCCGGCGCTGGCCCTCGAAGGCGGGGGTCGGGCCGACGTCGACGGCCCGGGCGAAGCCGTCCGCGGCCCCGCGGCCGAACGCGCTCATGCCTCGACCCCCCGGACCATGCGCAGCGAGCGCAGCCGAGGACCGCGCCAGCCGGAGGTGCGCGCCCACTCGGCGGGCGCGACCGTGGCCAGGAGGTCCGTCTGGTCCTCCAGCACCGCGGCCACGGCCTCGCGCAGGTGGCCCTCGCGGACGCCGAGCGCGGCCGGGGCCTGGCCGGCGGCCAGGTAGTCGCGCACCGCGTGCCGCTTGGCGCGGTCCACGACGTCGGCCACCACGGCGCCCGAGACGAGGTCGGCCAGGTGCAGGGCGTGGGTCGTGCCGGACACGTCCGTCAGCTCCGCCAGCGCGGTGTCCGCGCCGCGGTCGTAGAGGGCGGCGACCGTCCGGGCGATGAGCGTCGCGCGGGCCGCGTCCGCGGAGCCGGCCGCGACGACGTCGTCGGCGTGCAGGGGCACGTCCGCGGTGAGGTGTTTGGCCATGATCTCCGCGGCGCCGGCGGCGTCGGGACGGTCCACGCGGATCTTCACGTCCAGTCGGCCGGGGCGGAGCACGGCCGGGTCGATCATGTCCTCGCGGTTGGAGGCGCCGATGACGATCACGTTCTCGAGGGCCTCGACGCCGTCGATCTCGGTGAGCAGCTGCGGGACGATCGTGGTCTCCACGTCCGAGGAGACGCCGGAGCCGCGCGTGCGGAACAGCGACTCCATCTCGTCGAAGAAGATGACCACGGGGAAGCCGGCGTCGGCCTTCTCGCGGGCCCGGTCGAAGATGACGCGGATCTGCCGCTCGGTCTCGCCCACGTACTTGTTCAGCAGCTCGGGCCCCTTGACGTTGAGGAAGAACGAGCGCTCGCCGTCCGCGCTGCGAACCGAGAGGGCGTTGGCCACGGCCTTGGCGAGCATGGTCTTGCCGGTGCCGGGCGGGCCGTACAGCATGATCCCCTTGGGGGCGCGCAGGCCGTGCTCGCGGTAGACCTCGGGGTGCAGGAACGGGATCTCGACGGCCTCGCGGATCCGGTCGATCTGCGGGCCGAGGCCGCCGATGTCCTCGAACGTGACGTCCGGGACCTCTTCCAGCAGCACCTCGTCCACCTCGGACAGCTCGACCCGCCGCAGCGCCCATTCGACGCGGGCGTCCACGGTGACGGCGTCCCCGTGGCGCAGGTCGACGCCCTCCAGCGCGGGCGCGCGCCGCACCACGCGCTCCTCGTCCGCCGTGCCGGCCAGGACGAGGCCGCCGTCGGGCAGCGCCTCCTTGACGCGCAGCAGCTGACCCGACCCCGTGCCCGGGGCGACGCCGACGATCGAGCTGGACTCGTCCAGCAGCACCTGGGCGCCGGGGGTGAGGCGGGCGGCGTCGAGCAGCGGGGAGACCGTCACGCGCAGCCGCCGGCCGTTCTGCACGACGTCCGCTCCCCCGCGCACCACGGCGCCGGTCTCCACGCCCTCCTCGGGCTCGCGCGGGGCGTGGACGGCCTCGAGGGTGGCGAAGGTGAACGGCGGATGCGTGACGGCGTCCAGGTTCTCCTTGAGCGTGGCGATCTCGGCGCGCGTGGCCTCGAGCAGCTCGACCATGCGCCGGTTGTTGCGGGCGGCCGTCTGCGTCTGGGCCTCGGCGGCCCGACGGCGTTCGCTCAGGCCGGCGGCGTGCCGCTGGGCGGACTGCAGCTGGTGCCGCAGCCGTTCGGCCTCGGCCTGGGACTGCCGCAGCAGCTCCCGCGCCTCGGCGAGGCGCTGCTCGGCGTGCTCCGTGCCTGATTGCGCGTGGTGGTCCACCGGTGCTCCGTCCACTCAGTCCTGCTCCCCGGTCGGGGTCCTCCCACCGTACGCGTCCACGCCCTGCTCGGCGGCGCGTGACCGCGCGGCCATGAGGCGGGCCTCCTTCGCCGCCTTGCGCGCCTTCTTGTCCGTGACCGGCCGTTCGCCGAGGGCCTCGGGCGTCCACCGGGCCTCGTCGGCCGGCTGCCAGGCCTCGACGTCCTCGGCCTTGAACTCGGAGACCTTGGAGCGCTTCTTCAGGCGCAGCGCCTCCTCGCCCGAGGCCAGGCGGCGGGCCGTGAGGAGGAAGCCGGTGTGCGCGACCATGCGGTGGTCGGGGCGCACGGCGAGCCCGTCCAGGTGCCAGCCGCGCACGAGGGTCTCGTTGGCCTCGACCTGCGTGAAGCGGCCCGAGTCCCGGATGGCCTCGGCCACGCGGGAGAGCTGGGTGGCGGTGGCCACGTAGTTCAGCCACACACCGCCGGGGGCCAGGACCTCGGCGACGGCGTCGAGGCATTCCCAGGGGGCCAGCATGTCCAGGACCACCCGGTCCACGGAGCCCGGCTCGTGGACCTTGGGCATCTCCTCCTGCGCGTCGCCGAGGTGCACCGACCAGGCGGGGTGCTCGGCGCCGAAGAAGGCCTCCACATTGGCCCGGGCGACGTCCGCGAACTCCGGGCGGCGCTCGTAGGAGTGCAGGCGACCGTGGTCGCCCACGGCGCGCAGCAGGGACATGGACAGGGCGCCGGAGCCCACGCCGGCCTCGACCACGACGGCGCCCGGGAAGATGTCCGCCTGCTGCACGATCTGCGCCGCGTCCTTCGGGTAGACCACCGTGGCGCCGCGGGGCATGGACAGGACGAAGTCGTTCAGCAGGGGGCGCAGCACCTGGTACGGCTGGCCGGCCGAGTTCTCGACCACGACGCCCTCGAAGCCGCCGATCAGGTCGTCGTGCCGCAGCACGCCCTGGTAGCTGTGGAACTCCCCGCCGGGCAGCAGGGTGATCGTGTTGAGGCGGCCCTTCGCGTCCTTGATCTGCACGCGCTGGCCGGCCCGCAGGGGGCCGCGGCGCGCGCTCACGCCGGTGGGTTCGGTCATGGGGGGCTCCTTCGGTTCAGGGACGCCGCGTCGCGTCGACGGCGGCGAGGATCGTCTCGCGGGGCACCACGGAGCGCACGAGGCCGTGCGCGTCGGTCAGCACCCACACGGGGGTCTGGGGGTCGGCCAGGCGGGAGGCCAGGTCGGGACCGGCGGCGGGGACGTCGTCGCGGACGAGGACGGCCTCCGGAGCCAGGGCGACGGCGACCGCGGCCAGGGCGGTGGTCGTGCGGCGCGCCGGGGTCAGGCCCGCCGCGGCCGTGTGGTCCAGCACGCCGCGGGGCCGACCGGCCCCGTCCACGGCCACGACGGCGCGGCGGCCGCCGTCCGCCTGGGCCAGGGCCTCGGCGACGCAGAGGTGCTCGGGCAGGGCGATGGCGGGCGCCTCGACCTGCTCGAGCCGCAGGGTCTCCAGCCGGCGGCTCCAGCGCCCGTGGCGCACGGCGTCGTCCGCGCCCCGCCACAGCGTGAGGGCGACCCAGGCCGCCAGGACGACGACGAACAGGTCCGGCGCGCGGCCCGCGAGGGTCGGGGGGCCGAACACCGCCGCGAGGACGCCCACCGCGACGACGCGCCCGGCCCAGCCGGCCGCCTCGACGCCACGGGCCCGGGAGCCGGTGGCGGCCCAGACGGCGGACTCGACCATGCGGCCGCCGTCGAGCGGGGTGCCCGGCAGCGCGTTGAACGCGGCCAGGAGGAGGTTGGCCCACACCGTGACCTCGAGCAGCAGGGCGGGGACGGACGGGCCGGGCACGGCGCGGGCCGCCAGATGGGCGAGGCCCGCGAGCACGAGGTTCGCGGCGGGGCCGGCCATCGCGGTGAGGACCGTGTCCAGCGGTCGGGCGGACGGGCTGCGGAACTGGGTGTGCCCGCCCCACAGGGTGAGCGCGATCTCCTCGGTGCGCTGGCCGAAGGCGCGGCCGGTGAGGGCGTGGGCGGCCTCGTGGACCAGGACGGAGAGGGCCAGGAGCACGGCGTACCCCAGGGCGACCCCGTAGGCGCCGCCGTCGAGCGAGGGCAGCGCGCGCTGGATCTGCGGGCCGAACGCGAGGGTGATGACCGCGGCGATCAGGAGCCAGGACCAGGACAGGCGCACCGGCGCGCCGGCGATCGTGCCCAGCCGGACGGAGGCGGGCCCGCTCATCCGGGCTCGTCCGCCCCGGGCCTGCGCGCGGCGGCGATCCGACGGACCGCGGCGAGGTCGGCCGGCGTGCGGCCGGCGAGCGTCGTCCACTCGACGGTCGCGAGCCCCGCCGGCAGCGGCAGCACGCTGGGCACGCCGACCGTCGGCAGGCCCGCGGCCACGGCCGCGCCGACGCCCACCGGGGAGTCCTCGACCGCCACACAGTCGGCGGCCGTCAGCCCCGGTGTCCGCTCGGCCAGCAGCTGCAGGCCCAGCTGGTACGCCTCCGGGTCGGGCTTGCCCCGGGAGACCATGTCCCCCGAGACGACGACGTCCAGCGTGCCCGCCGGCGCCCGCTCGGCCAGTGCGCGGGCCAGTGGGGCATGGGACATCGTCACGAGGGCGCCCGGCACGCCGGCCTCGGCGAGCGCGACGAGCAGCTCCCGGGCGCCCGGCCGCCACGGCACCCCGCCGACGACCCCCTGGACGACCTCGTCCATCGTCAGGTCGATGATCCGCTGCACGGGCAGGTCCAGACCGGCCTCCTGCAGGCGGCGCGCTCCCTCGTCCAGAGGGTGTCCCACGAGGGAGGCGGCCAGGTCCTCCGACCAGGTGCCGCCGTGCTCGACCACCAGCCGGCGCTGGACGGCGTTCCACAGGGGCTCGGTGTCCACGAGGGTGCCGTCCATGTCCCACAGGACGGCGCGCGGCAGGCGGCGGGCACGGTCGTCCGGGGCGGGCGCGGGGTGGCGGGGCATGGAGTGCATCCTATCGAGCGCCGCCGCCGGGGTGTGCCGGGCGGGTCGCGGGCCGTGACCCCGTCGTCGGGCCGTGTCTAGGCTGGCCGCCATGACCGACGCTACCTCCGAGGACCAGCCGGACGACGTCCTGGGCCCGCTGCGGACCCACCTGACGGCGACCGTGGACGCGCTCGAGGCCGGGCGGCGGGCCCCCACGGTCCTGCTGCTGGCCTTCGAGGGGTGGAACGACGCCGGGGAGGCCGCGACCGGGGCCCTGGGCGCGCTGCGCGAGCAGTGGGACGCGGCGGACGCGGGACGGGTGTGCGACGGCGAGTTCTACGACTACCAGGTCACTCGACCCCTGGTCCGGCGCGACGCCGACGGGCTGGGGACGCTGGACTGGCCGGCGGTCACCCTGCACGAGGCGCTCCTGGACCGTGAGGGTCGGCCCGTCGCGGGCGAGGCTGCCCCGCCGGACGGGGTGCGTGTGCTCCTCGCCGTCGGCGTGGAGCCGAACGTGCGGTGGCGCGCGTTCCTCGAGGAGCTGTTCACGGCGGCCGACGCGCGTGACGTGGACGCCGTCGTGACGCTGGGCGCGCTGCTGGCGGACGTGCCCCACACCCGGCCCCTGCGCGCCCGCCCGACCTCGCCGCTCGTGGACGTGCGGGTGGCCGTCGGCGCGGACCGTCCGGTCTACGAGGGGCCCACCGGGATCATCGGCGTCATCGCGGACGAGGCCGCGCGCCGCGGCCTGCCGAGCCTCTCGCTGTGGGGGACGGTGCCCCACTACGTGGCCCAGGCGCCCTCCCCCAAGACGCTGCTCGGGCTGGTCGAGGCGGTCGAGGACCTGCTGCACGTGAGCGTGTCCACGCGCGGGCTCGAGGACGACGCGAGGGCCTGGCAGCGCGGCGTGGACGAGCTGGCCGCCGAGGACCCCGACGTCGCCGCCTACGTCCGGCAGCTCGAGGAGGCCCAGGACACCCAGCAGCTGCCGGAGGCCTCGGGCGAGTCGATCGCGCGGGAGTTCGAGCGCTATCTGCGCGGGCGCGGCGGACGCTGACGCCCGGCCGCGCCCGGCGGGGTCAGCGCAGGCGCAGACCCAGCAGCGCCGCCACGACGTCGACCACCGGCAGCGGGTCGGCGGCGGCCTCGGCCAGGCCCGGCAGGGTGCCGGCCGCCCATGCGTCGAGGGCCTCCAGCGCGCGGGGGGCGTCGAGGTCGTCCGAGAGCGCCGCGTGCACCGCGTCCAGCACGGCGACGCCGGCGGCGGCATGCGGTCCGTCCAGGGCGGCGCGCCAACGGGCCACCCGCGCCTGGGCGTCGGCCAGCACCTGCTCGGACCACTCCCAGTCCGACCGGTAGTGGTGCGCGAGGATCGCCGCGCGGACGGCCACCGGCTCGACGCCCCGCGCCCGCAGGCGGGAGACGAGTTCGAGGTTGCCGAGGGACTTGGACATCTTCTCGCCGTCCAGGGCCACCATGCCGGTGTGCGCGTAGGTGTGCGCGAGCGGCAGGCCGTCGACGGCGGTGGCGTGCGCGGCGGAGAACTCGTGGTGCGGGAACCGCAGGTCGGAGCCGCCGCCCTGCACCGTGAACGGCGCCGGCAGGTGGGCCCGGGAGATCACGGAGCACTCGATGTGCCAGCCGGGCCGGCCGGAGCCGAGCGACCGACCGTCCCAGGCAGGCTCGCCCTCGCGGTGCACGCGCCACAGCAGCGGGTCCAGCGGGTCGCGCTTGCCGGGGCGGTCGGGATCGCCTCCCCGCTCCGGGAACACCGCGGCCATCTCGTCCAGGCCCATCGCGGAGACCTGTCCGAGGCGCCAGTCGGTCGCGGACTGGGCCGCGCGGACGTCGAAGTAGACGTCCCCGTCGGGCTCGCCGTCGCCGCCCGGCACGCGGTAGGCCCGGCCCGCCGCCAGCATCGTCTCGACGGCGTCCACCACCAGGCCCACCGCCTCGGTCGCGCCGACGTAGTGGTCCGGGGCGAGCACCTCGAGGGCGGCCATGTCCGCACGGAACAGGTCGGTCTGCTCCTCGGCGAGCGCGCGCCAGTCGACGCCGGTCGCCTCGGCCCGCTCGAGCAGGGGGTCGTCCACGTCGGTCACGTTCTGGACGTAGGCGACCTCGAGACCGGCCGCGCGCCAGTAGCGGTGCAGCAGGTCGAAGGCCACATAGGTGCTCGCGTGGCCGAGATGCGTCGCGTCGTACGGGGTGATCCCGCAGACGTACAGCGAGGCGCGCTGCGCGTCGTTGCCCGGATGCCGAGTCCGTCCCGTGGCGGTGTCGTGCAGCCGCAGCCGGTCGGGGCGGCTCGGCACGGCGGGCGGTACGAGATTACTACTCGTCTCGTGGGCTCGGAGATGTTTATAAGAGACAGCCGCTCGGGACGCAGGCCGGAGAGGTGGACGCCCTTGGCGAGGTACCGGGAGACGCCCTCCCACAGCAGTGCCTCCCCGCCGTCGTCGCCGGGCCCCTCGACGGTCACGACGACGTCCACGGCCGTGCCCGCGTGGTGCGGGACGAGACCCACCGCACGCGCGGTGACGCGCAGGGCGGTCTCAGCCGGGACGGGCCGGTGGTGCAGGACCGTGTTGCTCAGGTGCACCAGCCCGGGCAGGGGCAGCGGGAACTCGGGGTCGGCCATCAGCTCCATGGCCGCGCCGAACACCTGGGTGTGCACCAGGACCGAGGGCAGGTCCGCCGGATCCGCGGACCCGACGGCCCCGCGCCACGCGGTCACGGCCTCGGCCGGGATGCGGTGGCCGGTCACGACCACCTGACGGTCCGGGAGCTCGCGGGGACGGCGCCGACGGACGACGGCGTCCGTGGCGGCCCGCCCGGCGGCCCGGACGTAGAGCCGGCCGAGGGAGGGCGGGGCGGACAGCTGCGTGGTCTGCATCCTCACGCCCCCAGCTTCGACTGGCCGCAGACCCGCAGTGTGGCCCCGTTGGTGCCGCCGGCGGCGTCCGAGGCGAGCCAGGCCACCGTCTCGGCCACGTCCTGCGGCAGGCCGCCCTGCTGCAGCGCGTTGAGCCGCCGGCCCACCTCGCGCGTGGCGAGCGGGATCTTCGCGGTCATCTCGGTCTCGATGAAGCCCGGGGCCACCGCGTTGATCGTGCCCCCGCGGGCCGCGAGGACCGGGGCGGACGCCGCAGTCAGGCCGATGACCCCGGCCTTCGAGGCCGCGTAGTTCGTCTGGCCGCGGTTGCCCGCGATGCCGGAGATGGAGGCGAGGCCCACGATGCGCAGCCCCTGACCCGCCACGTCCCGGGCGTCCTCGGCGAGGAAGGCCTCGTTCATGGCCAGCTGGGCCGTGGTGTTCACGGCAAGGACGGAGTCCCAGCGTGCGGCGTCCATGTTGGCCAGCATCCGGTCCCGGGTGATCCCGGCGTTGTGCACCACCACGTCCATCCGGCCGTGCCGGGTGCGGCAGT
This sequence comes from Micrococcus sp. KRD070, assembly GCF_017168435.1. Lineage (NCBI taxonomy): Bacteria > Bacillati > Actinomycetota > Actinomycetes > Micrococcales > Micrococcaceae > Micrococcus > Micrococcus sp. KRD070. The sequence goes on along the minus strand of NZ_JABFNH010000007.1, from coordinate 137,014 downwards.
GCTCGAGGATGCGCGCGCCGGCGTCCGGCGCCGTGATGTCCAGCGCGAGCGCGGTGCCGCCCACCTCGTTCACGACCTCGGCCAGCGCCTCACCCGCCGCCGGGACGTCCACGCCGACGACGACGGCCCCGTCGCGGGCGAGCGTCCGCACGATGGCGGCGCCGATGCCGCGGGCGGCGCCCGTGACCACGGCGACCTTGCCGGCCAGCGGGCGCGCCGCGTCGGCGGGGACAGCGCCGTCGGCGGTGGCGACGGGCACGAACTGGCCGGAGACGTACGCCGCGCGGCCGGAGAGCAGGAACGCCAGCGCGCCGGCCGCACCGGGGGCGGTGAGCGGAACGCCCTCGCCCAGGACCAGGCCGTTGGCCGTGCCGCCGCGGCGCATCTCGTGCGCGATGGAGCGGGTCAGGCCCGTCACGCCCTGGCGGGCGGCGCGCAGGGTCGGGTCCGTGGCGGACTCGGGGTCCTCGAACACCGTCACCACGCGCGAGGAGGAGCCCAGCGAGCGCAGCGCGCCGCCGATCTCCAGCGCCACCGCGCCGAGGTCCGCGGGCGTGGCGACCCCGTCGAAGCACGCGACGATCGCCGCGTGGCGGGCGCCCTCCCGGGGGGCGTCGGCAACCTCGAGGCCCCACGAGGCCAAGAGGGTGCGGGCGTCCGCGGCTGCGGGGGTCGCGCCCAGGACGAGCACGGAGCCGGGCAGCACGGGGTCGCCGGGGGTGTGCCGGCGCAGCTCGACGGGCTGAGGCAGGCCCAGGGCGCCGGTGAGGCGGCGGCCCAGGGGCGAGGCGACGAAGGTGCCGTAACGGTCGGTCATGGTCGGTCCTCTCGGATCGGGTCGGTCGGGGCTCAGCGGCCGCGCAGCAGGGCGACGATGCCCTGGCCGCCGGCGGCACAGACGGAGATGAGGCCGAGAGAGCCCTCCCCCTTCTCATGCAGCATCTTGGCCAGCAGGGCGACGATGCGGCCGCCGGTCGCGGCGAAGGGGTGACCGGCCGCCAACGAGGAGCCGTGCACGTTGAGCCGGGCGCGGTCCACCGAGCCCAGCGCACCCGGCAGCCCGAGGCGCTCGCGGCAGTACTCCTCGTCCTCCCAGGCGGCGAGCGTGGACAGGACGGTGCCGGCGAACGCCTCGTGGATCTCCACGAAGTCGAGGTCGTCGAGGGTGAGCCCGTGCCGGGCCAGCAGGCGCGGGACGGCGTAGGCGGGGGCCATGAGCAGGCCCTCGTGCCCGTCGACGAAGTCCACGGCGGCGTTCTCCATGTCCACGAACTCGGCGAGCACGGGAAGCCCGCGCTCGGCGGCCCACTCCTCGGAGGAGAGCAGCACCGCGGAGGCGCCGTCGGTGAGCGGGGTGGAGTTGGCCGCCGTCATGGTCGCCTCGTCCCCCAGCTGGCGACCGAACGCGGGCTTCAGGCCGGCCAGCTTCTCCGGCGTGGAGTCGGGGCGGAGGTTGTTGTCGCGGGCCAGGCCGTGGAACGGGGTCACCAGATCGTCCATGTACCCGGCGGCGTACGCGGCGCCGAGGTTCCGGTGGGAGGCCGCGGCGAGCTCGTCCTGGGCCTGACGGGTGATGCCCCACTTGTGGGTGGTCAGGGCCTGGTGCTCGCCCATGGACATGCCGGTGCGCGGCTCGCCCGCGCCGGCCGGCTCGGGCACGAGCTGCCCGGGGCGCAGCTGGGCGAGGGCGCGCAGGCGGTCCTTCGTGGTCTTGGCGGTGTTGAGCTGCAGCAGCACGCGGCGCGCACCGTCGGAGAGCGAGACGGGGGCGTCCGAGATCGAGTCCACGCCGCCGCCGATGGCGGAGTCGAGCTGGCCGAGCCGGATCTTGTTGGCCAGGGTGCCCAGGGCCTCCATGCCGGTGGCGCAGGCCACCTGGACGTCGGCGGCCGGGGTCGCGGCGGAGAGCGCGGAGCCCAGGACGGCCTCGCGGGTGAGGTTGAAGTTGCGCGGGTGCTTGAGGACGGCGCCGGCGGTGACCTGACCGAGGCGCTCGCCCTGGAGCCCGAACCGCGCGATGAGGCCGTCGAGCGTGGCCGTGAGCATCTCCTGGTTCCCGACCTCGGCGTAGGCGGTGTTGGCACGGGCGAACGGGATGCGGTTGCCGCCCAGGATGACGGCGGGGCGCAGCGCTCCGCCGGCGACGGCGGGGCGGGAGGCGGTCTCGGACGCGGGGGTCTCGTGGTGGGTCATGACGGTCCTCTCGACGGCGGGCCCACCGCCGACGCGGCGGGGGCGTTGTCACCCCGGACGATACGGACGATACGGACGTCGGCGGGGTGGGTGACTGTGATCCACGGTACCTGATACGCTCGGTTTCGTGAATCCCGTCACGTCCACCGCCCGGGACGGTCGCAGCGTCCGCTGGGACCGGCACCGCGCCGAGCGCCGTCTGGAACTGGTCCGGGCCGCCCGGTCGGCCGTGCACGCCCTGGGCGCACACGCCTCGATGGAGGAGATCGCGTCCCACGCGGGCACCTCCAAGACCGTCTACTACCGCTATTTCGGCGACCGCGAGGGCCTGCGCCTGGCGGTGTCCGAGCGGGTCACCGCACACATGGAGCGCCGCCTGCTCGAGGTCGCGGACGAACCGGTCTCCGAACCCGAGGCGCTGCGTCGCATGGTCGAGGTGTATCTCACGGTCGCGGCGACGTCGCCCGAGGTGTACGCGTTCGCCGTCGCCCCGTCCCCCGCCGCGGCCGAGGCCCCTGTGCTGGGCCCGTTCCTCGAGCGCGTCTACGCCATGCTCGAGTCGGGCCTGGCGCGCGGGATGGCCGCGCGGGGCCACGCCCCGGCGCCGGCGGACCCGCTCGCCCTGTGGCCGCGCGCCGCCGTCGGCCTCGTCCGGGCCGCCGCCGAGACCTGGCTGCGGACCCCGGCCGCCGGTCGCATCCCGGTCGAGGCGATGGCCCGCGCCATCGCCGACTGGCTGCTCACCGGCCTCATCGGCGCCGCGCCCGGCGCCGCCCTCGAACCCGCGGCGGCGGACGCCGACCGCGCCCGCCCCCACTCACGAACAGGAGCATCGTCATGACCGTCCACGAGAAGCTCGCCCCCCAGTCCTCGACGCCCAGCACCGAGGTTCCCTCCGACGTCGCCGAGATCGCGCCCGAGCGGCCGACGCCCGGCTCCCTCGACGCCGCGGCCCTCGAGGAGGCCCTCCTCGGCCGCTGGGCCGCGGAGCGCCGCGAATCCCGCGAACTGGTCAAGGATCCCGCCCTGTGGCGCGACCCGCTGCTCGGCATGGACGAGCACCGCGCCCGCGTCCTGCGGCAGCTGGGCGTCCTCGTGGAGCGCAACGCGGTCCACCGCGCCTTCCCGCGCGAGTTCGGCGGCGAGGACAACCACGGCGGCAACCTCGCCGCCTTCGGTGACCTCGTGCTCGCCGACCCCTCCCTGCAGATCAAGGCCGGTGTGCAGTGGGGCCTGTTCAGCTCGGCGATCCTGCACCTGGGCACCGCGGAGCACCACCGCCGGTGGCTGCCGGGCGCGATGGACCTGAGCGTCCCGGGCGCCTTCGCCATGACCGAGATCGGGCACGGCTCGGACGTCGCCTCGATCGCGACGACCGCCACGTACGACGAGGCGACCCAGGAGTTCGTCATCCACACCCCGTTCAAGGGCGCCTGGAAGGACTACCTCGGCAACGCCGCGCTGCACGGCAGGGCGGCCACGGTCTTCGCGCAGCTGATCACCCGGGGCGTCAACCACGGCGTGCACTGCTTCTACGTCCCCATCCGGGACGAGGAGGGCGCCTTCCTGCCCGGCGTGGGCGGCGAGGACGACGGCCTCAAGGGCGGACTGAACGGCATCGACAACGGCCGTCTGCACTTCACTCAGGTCCGCATCCCGCGCACCAACCTCCTCAACCGCTACGGCGACGTGGCCGAGGACGGCACCTACTCCTCGCCCATCGCCTCCCCCGGGCGTCGCTTCTTCACGATGCTCGGCACGCTCGTCCAGGGCCGCGTCTCCCTGTCCCTCGCCGCCACCACGGCCTCCTTCCTCGGCCTGCACGGTGCGCTGGCCTACGCGGAGCAGCGCCGCCAGTTCAAGGCCTCCGACCCGCAGCGGGAGGAGGTGCTGCTGGACTACCAGAACCACCAGCGCCGCCTCATCGACCGCCTGGCCCGCGCCTACGCGGACGCCTTCGCCTCCAACGAGCTCGTCGAGAAGTTCGACGACGTCTTCTCCGGCCGCTCCGACACGGACGTGGACCGGCAGGAGCTCGAGACGCTCGCCGCGGCCGTGAAGCCGCTGACCACGTGGCACGCCCTGGACACCCTGCAGGAGGCCCGCGAGGCGTGCGGCGGCGCCGGGTTCCTCGCCGAGAACCGGGTGGCCCAGATGCGCGCCGACCTGGACGTGTACGTCACGTTCGAGGGCGACAACACGGTGCTCCTGCAGCTCGTGGGCAAGCGTCTGCTGACCGACTACTCGAAGGAGTTCGGACGTCTCAATGTGGGCGCCGTCTCCCGCTACGTGGTCCATCAGGCCTCGGACGCCCTCCACCGTGCGGGCCTGCACAAGGCCGTCCAGTCCGTGGCCGACGGCGGGTCCGAGCGCCGCTCGGCGAACTGGTTCAAGGACCCCGCCGTCCAGCATGAGCTGCTCACCGAGCGCGTCCGTGCCAAGACCGCCGACATCGCCGGCACCCTCTCGGGGGCCCGGGGCAAGGGCCAGGCGGCGCAGGCGGAGGCGTTCAACACGCGCCAGCACGAGCTCATCGAGGCCGCCCGCAACCACGGCGAGCTTCTGCAGTGGGAGGCCTTCACCCGCGCCCTGGAGGGCATCACGGATGAGACCACGAAGACCGTCCTGACGTGGCTGCGCGACCTGTTCGCGCTGCGCCTCATCGAGGACGACCTCGGCTGGTTCGTGGCCCACGGCCGCGTCTCGAGCCAGCGCGCCCGGGCCCTGCGCGGCTACGTCAACCGGCTGGCCGAGCGGCTGCGCCCCTTCGCCCTCGAGCTCGTCGAGTCGTTCGGCCTCGAGCCCGAGCACCTGCGCATGGCGGTGGCCACGGACGCCGAGACCCAGCGCCAGGAGGAGGCCCACGCCTGGTTCACGGCCCGCCGGGCCGCCGGCGAGGAGCCGGAGGATGAGAAGGCCGTGCGCGCCCGCGAGAAGGCGGCGCGGGGTCGCCGCGGCTGACCGTGGCCGTCCCCGGACGCACACGGGCCCCCGTCACCTCGCGGTGGCGGGGGCCCGTGTGCGTGGTCGGGCGGGCTCAGCGCAGCACGGCCTCGTAGACCTCGATCGTGCGCTCCGCGATGGTCTCCCACGAGAAGTGCTCGATCGCGCGGGCCCGGCCGGCCTCACCCATCGCGCGGGCGCGCTCCGGGTCCTCCACGACGCGGGTGAGCGCGGCCGCGAAGTCGGCGGCGAACCTCTCCTCGTCCACGGGCGCCCCCGTGCCGTCGTCGACCTGCTCGAAGGGGACGAGCAGGCCGGTCTCGCCGTCCTGCACGACCTCCGGGATGCCGCCCACGGCGGAGGCGACGACGGCGGTGCCGCACGCCATCGCCTCGAGGTTGACGATGCCCAGCGGCTCGTAGACCGAGGGGCAGGCGAACACGGTGGCGGCCGTGAGGATCTCCATCACCTCGTGGCGCGGGATCATCCCCTCGATCACGACGACGCCCTGGCGGGTGCGCCGCAGCTCGGAGATCAACTCGTTCACCTCGTGCGCCAGCTCCGCGGTGTCCGGGGCGCCCACGCACAGCACGAGCTGGACGTCCTCCGGCAGCCGCAGGGCCGCACGGAGCAGGTGGGGCACGCCCTTCTGGCGCGTGATGCGGCCGACGAACGCGACGGAGGGCTTGTCCGGGTCGATTCCGTACTTCTCCAGTGCGGCGGTGCCGGTCTGCGGGGTCCAGACCTGCGTGTCGATGCCGTTGTGGACCGTGTGCACCTTCGCCGGGTCCACGTCCGGGTAGCAGGCCAGGATGTCCCGGCGCATGCCGTCCGAGACCGCGATGACCGCGTCCGCCCCGAGGTACGCCGTGCGCTCGGCCCAGCTGGACAGGGCGTAGCCGCCGCCGAGCTGCTCCGCCTTCCAGGGGCGCAGCGGCTCGAGGGAGTGCGCGGAGAGGACGTGGGGGGTCTGGTGCAGGAGCTTGCCGAGGTGGCCGGCCAGGTTGGCGTACCAGGTGTGGGAGTGGATGACGTCGGCGCCCTCGAGGTCGCCGAGGATCGTGAGGTCGGTGGCCAGGGTCTGCACGGCCCCGTTGGCGGCGTCGAACCCGGGCGGGTTCGGGTACGTCAGGACGCGGGCCCCGTGGTAGTCCGGGTCGCGCGGCGCGCCGAAGGCGTGCACGCGGACGTCGGCGCGGGAGGCCAGGACACGGGTCAGCTCGGCGACGTGGACGCCGGCACCGCCGTAGATGGACGGGGGGAACTCTTTGCTCACGATGTCGATGCGCACGCCCCCAACCTAGTTCAGCCCGGCGGGGGTCGATAGTCTGGCGGCACGGATGCCCCGCACGCCCCGAGCACGCGTGCGGGTCGCGACGACCCGGCTCACGAGGAGTGACACAGATGGTGCAGAAGAAGGTCCTCTCGGTCGTGCTGGCGGGCGGTGAGGGCAAGCGCCTGATGCCGCTGACGGCCGACCGTGCCAAGCCGGCCGTCCCGTTCGGCGGCACGTACCGCCTCATCGACTTCGCGCTCTCCAACCTGGTCAACAGCCGGTACCGCGAGATCGTGGTGCTGACGCAGTACAAGTCGCACTCGCTGGACCGCCACATCTCCGAGACGTGGCGGATGTCCACGCTCCTGAACAACTACGTTGCCTCCGTGCCGGCGCAGCAGCGCCGGGGCAAGGACTGGTTCACGGGCAGCGCGAACGCCATCTACCAGTCCATGAACCTGATCCACGACGCACGGCCGGACATCGTCGTCGTCATCGGCGCGGACCACGTCTACCACATGGACTTCCAGCAGATGGTGGACCAGCACATCGCCTCGGGCGCCAAGGCGACCGTGGCCGCGGTGCGCCAGCCGCTCGAGCTGGCCTCCTCGTTCGGGGTGATCGAGACGGACCCGCAGGACAGGACGCGGATCGCGGCGTTCGTGGAGAAGCCGGAGACGACCCCCGGCCTGCCGGACGACCCCACGCAGTTCCTGGCCTCGATGGGCAACTACGTGTTCGACACGGACGCCCTCGTGGCGGCGCTGAACCAGGACGAGGAGAACCCCGAGTCGAACAACGACATGGGCGGAGACATCATCCCGCTGTTCGTGGAGCGCGGCGAGGCCGGGGTGTACGACTTCACCGCCAACGAGGTGCCCGGCGGCACGGCCGGCAAGCACTACTGGCGGGACGTCGGCACCCTGGACTCCTACTACGACGCGCACATGGACCTGGTGCAGCCGTGGCCGGAGTTCAACCTCTACAACCGCGAGTGGCCGCTCTACACCCGCCAGTCCGTCTCCCCGCCGGCCAAGCTCGTGCGCTCGTCCACCCGCCGCCCCGGCTCGGCGAACGACTCGATCCTCTCCCAGGGCGTGGTCATCTCCGGCGGCACCGTGGCCCAGTCCGTGCTCTCCACGGACGTGCGCGTGCACAACGAGGCGTGGGTGGAGCAGTCGGTGCTGCTGGACTCCGTCGTGATCGGCGAGGGGGCCCACGTGCGCAACGCGATCCTGGACAAGAACGTGGTCGTGCCCCCGGGCGCGCGCATCGGCTTCGACCGGGCGGAGGACGAGGCGAACGGCTACACCGTGACAGAATCCGGCCTGACGGTGCTCTCCAAGGGCCAGCCCGTCCCGACGCCGCACTGACGCGGCCCCGGGCCGCCGGTCCCGGACCACCGCCGACGCGCGGGCACGCCGCGGTGTGTCCGCGCGTCGCCGTCCCCGCTGGATCCCCGACCGGAGGCTCGCCTTGACCGACACCACCCCCGACCTCGACGCCACCAACGTCACCCGCGCGGAGGCCGCGGACCGCTCCCGCCTGCTCACGGTGCAGGACTACGTCGTGGACGTGGACCTCTCCGACGCCCGGGACGCCGCGGCCGACACCTATCCGGTCCGCACCGTGATCCGCTTCGCGTGCGCTGAGCCGGGCGTGCAGACCCACCTGGACTGGATCCACGGCGGCGTGGAGTCGGTGACCCTCAACGGCACGACGCTGGACCTGACCGAGGTCGTGGGCCAGGCCCGGGTTCTGCTGCCCGACCTGGCGGCGCAGAACGTGGTGGAGCTGGTCGGCCGGTCCGTGTACTCCCGGTCGGGCGAGGGCCTGCACCGCTTCACGGACCCCGCCGACGGCGAGGTCTACCTCTACACCCAGTACGAGCCCGCCGACGCGCGCCGCGTGTTCCCGGACTTCGAGCAGCCGGACCTCAAGGCCGCCTTCACCTTCTCCCTCACCGGACCCGAGGACTGGGTGCTGGCCTCGAACCGGCCGGAGGTGTCCCGGACGCCGGCCGGGGACGGTGTCGTCCGGGTGGAGTTCGCCCCGACGCTCCCCCAGTCCACCTACATCACGACGCTGCTCGCCGGCCCCTATGCGCAGTGGGAGGACGCCTGGGACGGTCACCCGGCCAGCGGCGCGCAGGCCGTGCCGCTGCGGCTGTTCACCCGGCGCACGATGGCCGACGCGTTCGACCCCGAGGCCGTGTTCGACGTGACCAAGCGGGGGCTGACGTTCTTCCACGACCTCTTCGGCGTCGCGTACCCGTGGGGCAAGTACGACCAGGCGTTCGTGCCCGAGTACAACCTCGGCGCCATGGAGAACCCGGGCCTCGTGACCTTCACCGAGGACTTCGTGTTCACCTCGCGGGCCACCGCGGTCCAGTACGAGGGCCGGGCCAACGTGATCCTGCACGAGATGGCGCACATGTGGTTCGGCGACCTCGTGACGATGCACTGGTGGGACGACCTGTGGCTCAAGGAGTCGTTCGCGGACTACATGGGCGCCCTCGGCGTGGACGAGGCCACCGACTTCCGGACCGCATGGGTGACCTTCGCGTCCCGCCGCAAGGCCTGGGCGTACGTGCAGGACCAGATGCCGACGACACACCCCATCGTCGCGGACATCGTCGACCTCGAGGCCGCCCGTCAGAACTTCGACGGCATCACCTACGCCAAGGGCGCCTCCGTGCTCAAGCAGCTGGCCGCCTACGTGGGCCGGGACGCGTTCCTCGACGCCGCACACCGCTACTTCGCCGCCCACGCGTGGGGCAACGCCTCCCTCGACGACTTCATGGCCGCGCTCGAGGCCGCCTCGGGGCGGGACATGCGCGGGTGGGCGGACGCGTGGCTGCACACCTCCGGCGTGCCCCGGCTGCGGGTCGACGTCGACGGCGACGCCCCGGTGCTGCGCCAGGAGGGCGCGGACCCGGTCACGGGCGGGCCGATCCTCCGCCCGCACGTGCTGAAGGTCGGCGTCTTCATGCCCGGGCAGGACGGCGTCCTGCGCCGCACCGCCCAGGTCACCGCCGATGTGCCGGGTGGGGCGGAGGGCGCGGCCGTGCCCCTGCCGGACCTCGAGGTCCCCGGGGGCGTCCGCCTCGTGCTGCCCAACGACGAGGACCTCACCTACGCCGCCGTCGCGCTCGATGCGGGGTCGCTGCGCGCGGCCCTGACCCACCCCATCGCGGACCCGCTCGCGGAGGCCACCGTGTGGGCCGCCCTGTGGTCGATGACCCGCGACGGCGAGCTGCCGGTCGCCCGGTTCCTCGACGCGGTGGCGACGCTGTCCGCGCGGATCGCGACCGTGGGCGTGCACGCGCAGGTACTGGCGCAGGCCGCCGCGGCCGTGGGCCAGTACGCCCGCGCCGAGGACCGGGACGCGCTGCGCGCTCTGGTGGGCGAGGTGCTGGCCGAACAGACCCGGACGCTCGAGGCCGGCTCCGACCGCCAGCGCACCGCGGCCCGCACGTGGGCGACGCTGGCGCGGGCCGACGTCGGGATGGCCGCGGCCCTCGAGGCCGCCCTGCTCGGCGAGGACGCGGCGACGTCGGCGCCGGGCCTGGCGATCGACGCGGAGCTGCGCTGGCTCGTGCTCCAGGCCCTCGCCGCGACCGGCCGGGCCGACCAGGACCGCCTGGACGCGGAGCTCGAGGCCGGCCGCACCGCCCAGACGGTCACGTGGCATCGCCTCGCCACGGCCGCCCGCCCCGATGCCGAGGTCAAGGCCGCGGCGTGGGAGGCGGTCATGTCCGGTCGCACGGCCACTGGCACGGAGCTGTCCAACGACCTGCTCTCGGCCACGGCGGCCGGCTTCGCCGCGGGCGAGGTCGAGCTCCTCGCCCCCTACGAGTCCGGCTTCTGGCCGCGCCTGACCTCGGTGTGGGCCTCACGATCCAACGGGCTGGCCTCGCGCGCGATCGGCGGGCTGTTCCCGGGCCGCCAGGACGCGGTGGCCGGCGACGCGGACGCGCAGGAGTCGCACCCGACGCTGGCCGCGGCCCAGCGCTGGCTGGACGAGCACCCCGACGCCCCGGGGGCCCTACGGCGCCTGGTCGTGGAGCACACGGACGCCCTGCGGCGGTCCCTGCGCGTGCAGGCGGCGCAGCCGGCGGGCTGAGCCGCCGGCCCGGTCCAGCCCGGAGTGGTCACGACACGCCGCGTCCCTGCGGGACAGACGGCGTGTCGTGACCACGGTGGCTCAGGGCGCGGCGACGCGGAGCACGCGTTCCCGGCCCACCCGGCGCAGGCCCACGGCGTCGGCGGCGCGCTGGGCGTCCCGGTCGCGCATCCCCACCCGCTCGACGACGACGGGCCGCGTCTCCAGCACGGCCGTCAGTTCGGCGTGGCGCGCCACGTGCGCGGCCCCGCCGTCCGGGTCGAGGGACAGCGCCTGCCGGTCGGCCGCGTGGAGCCAGGCCGCCGACACGTCCTCCACCGGGCGGCGCAGGTGCGCGCCGAGGGAGGCGTCGTCGAGCAGGTCGGAGACGTCGGCGTCCGCGAGGCGGGCCACGAGTGCGGGTGGCCCGGCGACCACCGCGGTCGTGTGCAGCAGGACCACGTGCAGCAGCTCCGGGTCGGCGTCCGCGGCGGGCGCGAGCACGACGCCCGGGTCCTCCCACGCCGTCGGCGCGACGCCGAGTCCCGCGGCCAGCCCGGTCCGCAGCGCGGCGGTCGCGTCGGCGCCCAGCACGTCGGCCGGCGCGACCGTGCCGAGGGCCAGCGGGTGGACGCCGAGCAGCCGGTTCAGGGCGCGGGCCTCGCGGTGCGCCCGGTCCACGAGGGCGGCCAGCTCGGGCGAGGTCTCCCCCACGAGCGGCAGCTCGCGCAACGTTGCGGCCCCCACCGGCACCCCGGCCTCGGCCGCGACCGCTGCCAGCGCGTCCCAGTGTCGCGTCTCCTCCTGGGCAGGCGTGCGGCCGCCGCCCGGCTCGTCCAGCCGCGGTCCGTGAGCAGAGGCACGCGGCGGCCGGAGGCCAGCTCCAGCTCGAGGGCGCAGTGGACGTCCACGGTCGACCGTGGGCGCCCCGGGGCGTCGGAGCGGGCGATCAGGCGGACGGGGGCGTCGTCGTCGGGGGTCATGGTCCGATCCTGACAGAGCCGCCCCGCCACACCTCGACGCGTCGGGGGCGGTTTCGGGCGGTACTCACGTCGAATACCACCGCAAACCGCCCCCGGACGGAAGCGTGCCGGACGGTGCCGGGACGCCGTCAGGTGGCTCAGGGCACCCGCGCGGTCCACTCGGGGGTCGTGAACTTGGTGCGGGCCAGCTGCTCGGCCTCCTCACGGGTGGCCTCGTCCAGCTCGACGCTGCGGGCGCCGTAGCGCTCCTCGAAGGTGGTCATCATGGTCTCCCAGATCTCGGCGCGGGAGACGCCGGTCTGGCGGCGGAGCGGGTCCACGCGCTTCTTCGCCGAGGCCACGCCCTTGCCGCGCAGCTTCTCGCGGCCGATGCGCAGCACCTCGAGCATCTTGTCCGCGTCGATGTCGTAGCTCATCGTCACGTGGTGCAGCAGCCCGGCCGCGCCCACCCGCTTCTGCGCGGCGCCGCCGATCTTCCCCTGGTCCGTGGCGATGTCGTTGAGCGGCTGGTAGAACGCGTGCACGCCGAGTCGGGAGAGCGCGTCCATGGTCCACTCGTCCAGGAACGGGTAGGTCTCCGCCGTCTCCAGCCCGTCGACCAGCGACGACGGCACGTGCATCGAGTACGTGACGCAGTTGTCCGCCTCCATGAACATCGCGCCGCCGCCGGAGATCCGCCGCACCACGTTGATGCCGTGCCGCCGCGCCCCCTCGGGGTCCACCTCGTTGGCGAGCGACTGGAAGGCGCCGATCACCACGGCCGGCTCGTTCCACTGCCACAGGCGCATGGTCGGCTTGCGACGTCCCTCGGCCACCTGCCGGGTGAGCACCTCGTCCAGGGCCACGGTGAGCGCGATCGGCATCGGCTCCGGCGCGATGACCTCCCACTCGTGGTCCTCCCACGTGGTCGCCTTGCCGAGGGCTCGACGCACGGCCGAGGCCACCGCGAAGGCGTCCACGCCGAACAGCTCGGCCTCGGGTCGCAGGCCCTGCTCGACGGCCTCCCGGATGACGCGGTGCTCGGCGTCCGCGGACAGCCCGGCCACCGCCGCGTTGAGGTCCTCGAGCGCCTCATCCGGCTCGAGGAAGAAGTCGCCGTTGATGCTCGCGGTCGCGATCCGGCCGTCCGCGAGGCTCAGGTCCGCCGCGACCAGCTTGCCGCCGATCACCTTGTATTCACCGTGGAGAGTCGTCATGCCCGTCAGCCTACGGGCGACGCGACGGGCCCCGCACCGCCCGGATCGCTCCGGGGGCGCGGGGCCCGTCGTCGTGGTGGGCGTGCGGCTCAGGCCGCCGCGGTCACTTCTTGCCGCCGAAGCCCTTGAAGCGGGCGTTGAAGCGCTCGACGCGGCCGGCGGTGTCCATGATGCGCTGCTTGCCCGTGTAGAACGGGTGCGAGGCGGCCGAGATCTCGACGTCGATCACCGGGTAGGTGTTGCCATCGGTCCACTCCGCGGTCTTCTCGGAGTTCGCGGTGGTGCGGGTGAGGATCTTCTCACCGGAGGCGAGGTCGTTGAAGATGACGTAGCGGTAATCCGGGTGGATCTCAGACTTCATGGTGCATCCTTCGTGTCAGCCACCTGATTGGGACCAGGGGCGCGAGAGGTGTGGTCAGGGGGTCCGCCGGAGGGCGGGCCAGCCGCCCACTCTACCGCACCCGGGCCGGTCAGCGCGCGCGCAGCTCCCACAGCGCGACCGCCGCGGCCGCGGCCACGTTCAGCGAGTCGACGCCGGCGGGCATGGGGATGACGACGTCGGCGTCGGTCTGGGCGAGGGTCTCGGGGCGGACCCCCGGCCCCTCCTGGCCGAGGACGAGGGCCAGGCGCTCGGCGGTCCGCAGCGGCTCGATCTCCGGCGAGTCCAGGCCCACGGCCTGCTCCGTCACCTCGAGGGCGGCCACCGCGTACCCGGCCGCCCGCAGCGCGGGCAGCGACTCGGCGACCGGGCCGGGCAGGCGCGCCCACGGCAGGCGGAACACCGTGCCCATCGAGACGCGGATGGCGCGCCGGTACAGCGGGTCGGCGGCCTGCGGGGTGAGCAGCAGCGCGTCCCAGCCGAGGGCGACGGCGGAGCGCACCACGGCGCCCAGGTTCGTGTGGTCCACGAGGTCCTCGGCGATGAGCACGCGCCGCGCGCCCGCGAGGACGTCGGCGAGCGGCCGGGGTGCGGGGCGGTCCATCGCGGCCAGGGCGCCGCGGTGCAGGTGGAAGCCGGTGAGGGCCTCGAGCACGTCGTCGGGTCCGGTGAAGACCGGGACGTCAGGATGGGCGGCGAGCACGTCCGCGAAGGACCCGCGGTAGCGGTCCCCCAGCAGGAAGGAGCGCGGGGTGTGCCCGGCGTCCAGCGCGCGGCGGACCACCTGGGAGGACTCGGCGAGGAAGACGCCGTGCTCCGCGTCGACGCGACGGCGCAGGGCCGCGTCCGTCATGGTCGTGTAGGGGGCCAGGCGGGGGTCGGCGAGGTCCTCGATCCGTTCCAGGCGCACCTCGCGGGTCCCGACCTCACCCACCCGAGACCTGCCGCATCACCATGACCACCAGCCCGGCCAGGCCCACGATCACGATGGTGACGCGCAGCGCCGTCGGCGAGATGCGCCGGCCGATCCGCGCGCCTACGAGCCCGCCCACGAGCGAGGAGAGCGCGATCAACAGCACGGCCCGCCAGTCGATGCGGTCGAAGGCGAAGACCAGGTAGAACGCCGCGGCGGTGAGGTTGACCACCAGCGACAGCCACGTCTTCACGGCGTTGGCGTGCACGAGGGTGCCGCCCACCAGCAGCACGCCGAAGATCGCCATGAGCATGACGCCCTGGGCGGCCACGAAGTAGCCGCCGTAGATGCCGGTCAGGAACACGAGCGTCCACAGCGTCGGGGTCACGGGGCCCACCGGCACGGGAGAGTCCGCGCCGGGGGTCGGCCCCTGGTCCTCCGCCCGACGCCGGACCCACCGCTGGATGCGCGGCTGCAGCACGACGACCGTCAGGGCCACCACGAGCAGCACCGGCGCGACGTAGCCGAACACGGCCGGGGGCAGCGTGGTGAGCAGGGCGGCGCCGATGACCCCGCCGAGCAGGGACGCGACGGTCAGCTTCGGCAGGAGCGCCCGGGACTGGGCCAGCTCGCGGCGGTACCCGTACGTGCCGGAGAAGCCCGAGGCCACCAGGCCCATCGCGTTGGAGACCTGGGCCGTCACGGGCGGGAACCCGACCGCCACGAGCGTCGGGAAGGTGACGAGCGTGCCCGAGCCGATCACCGAGTTGATCGTGCCGGCCCAGAACCCCGCGAGCAGCACGAGCAGGACCTGCCACAGGTCCATGCCCAGCAGCTGCGCGGCCAGCAGCCCCGTCACCGGGCCACGGCGGTGTACCGACCGCCGGTGCGGGTCACCTTCAGGTCCGTGCCGAACGCCGCGGAGAGGTGCTCCTCGGTGAGCGTCGACTCGATGGGCCCGGCCGCCACGACGCCGCCGTCCCGCAGCAGCAGGGCATGCGTGAAGCCCGGGGGCACCTCCTCGAGGTGGTGCGTGACGAGGACCAGGGCGGGCGCGTCCTCGTCCGTGGCGAGCGCCGTCAGCTGGCGCACGAGGTCCTCCCGCCCGGCGAGGTCCAGGCCCGCGGCGGGCTCGTCCAGCAGGAGCAGCTCGGGATCGGTCATCAGGGCACGGGCGATGAGCACGCGCTTGCGCTCACCGTCGGAGAGGGTGCCGAACGCGCGGTGCGCGAGGCGGGAGAGCCCCCAGGTCGCCACGAGGCCGAGCGCGCGGGCGCGATCCTCCGTCTCGTACCGCTCGCGCCACGTGCCGGTGATCCCGTAGGAGGCGGTGACGACGGCGTCCTGCACGGTCTCGTTCGCGGGCACCTGGGCGGCGAGCTGGGCGGAGGACAGGCCGATGCGCGGGCGCAGCTCGAACACGTCGACGGCGCCGAGCACCTCGTCCAGCACGCCGACGTCGCCGGCGGTCGGGTGCAGGCGGGCCGCGGCCAACTGGAGCAGCGTGGACTTGCCGGCGCCGTTCGGGCCCATCACGATCCACCGCTGCCCCGCGCGGACCGTCCAGTCCAGGGGGCCGAGGATGTCGGTGGTGCCGCGGCGCACGCGCACGCGGCGCATCTGCAGCACGGCGTCCTCATCCGGGAGGAACCAGTCGTCGGGAGGCGCGGGGGTGGTCATGGGGGCCAGCCTAGTCCGGCCGGCCGGCGCGTCGCCGATGCGACGCACGCCCGGCCGCGCCCGCACCCCCGCCTAGGATGCCGCGCATGAGCACCCTGCGCCGCCTCGTCGTCACCGCCGACCCCGCCCTCCTCGTCACGGACGCGCCCCCGGCCGGCGTGCCCGACGACGCCGAGCGGCTCACCGACGACGGCCTGCTGGGCTGGCGCTTCGCCGCGGACGAGTGGGCGGCGGCCCCGGAGCCGGGCTCCGGGTGGGACGTGCTCACGGTGCCGGCGACGGTCGCCGCCGCGCCGGCGCCCCTCGTGGTGACGGACGTGGACTCCACGCTGATCCGGCAGGAGGTCATCGAGCTGCTCGCCGCCCACGCCGGCCGCGAGGCCGAGGTCGCCGAGGTGACGGAGCGGGCGATGCGCGGTGAGCTCGACTTCGCCGCCTCGCTGCACGCGCGCGTCGAGGCGCTCGCGGGGCTGCCCGTGGGCGTCGTGGCGGACGTGGTGCGGGCCATCCGGCCCACCGACGGAGCCCTCGCGCTGATCGAGGCCATCACCGCGGCCGGCGGCCGGGTGTGCGCGGTCTCCGGCGGCTTCACCCAGGTGCTCGCCCCGCTGGCCGAGGTGTGGGGCGTGCACGCCTACTGCGCCAACGAGCTCGAGGTGCGGGACGGGCACCTGACGGGGAAGGTGCTCGGCGACGTCGTGGACCGCGCGGCGAAGGCCGCCATGCTGCGCGCCTGGGCCGAGGACGCGGGGCTCACCCCCGAGCAGGCCGTCGGCGTGGGCGACGGCGCCAACGACATCGATCTGCTCGAGGCGGCCGGCTGCGGCGTGGCGCTGTGCGCGAAGCCGATCCTCCGGGAGCACGCGGACGTCGTCGTCGACGTGCCCTCCTTCACCCCCCTGCGGTGGCTCCTCGGTCTCTGAGGCGTCCGCTCCCGGAGGTCACGAGGGCCGGATCCCACGGATCCGGCCCTCGTCGTCTGGGGTGTGGTGGGGTTCAGTTCTGCCCGAGGAAGTCCTCGGCGCCGCCCACGAGCTCGGTGTGGCCGACCTCGAGGCCCTCGCGGCCCACGAGGGAGGCGATCTCGGCGGCGAACTCCTCCACGGTGTAGAGCTTGCCGGCGGCCTCGCGGCGGGCCTCGATGGCACCGGGCTCGGCGCGGTCGAGCAGGGTGGCGGTGATGGTGCCCTCGATCATGTCGCCGGAGACCACCACGAAGCCCACGCCCTTCTCGGTGAACGCGGGGATGCGCTCGCGCAGGGCGTCCTCGCCGGCGCGCTTGGAGCGGGCCACGGGCTCGTAGGAGTCCATCGTGGCGACCTCGTCGATGAAATGCGCCTGGTGGGAGGTCACGAACACGATCTGCCCGCCGGCACCCATGCGCTCGAGCGCGGCGTCGGCCAGCGCGGCCTGGGCGTCACGGTTGAGCTTCAGGGCGTAGTCCTCGCCGAACTGGGACTCCATGCCGCCCGAGGCGTTGAGCACGAGCACGTCGAGTGAGCCGAAGTGCTCCACGGCGGCGTCCAGCAGCGCGGCCCGATCCTCGGCGACGGTCACGTCGCCGCCCACGGCCACGGCGCGGCCGCCGGCGTCCTCGATCCTCTGCACCACCTTGTTCGCGCGCGGCGCCTTCTGGCGGTAGTTCACCACGACGCCCGCGCCGCGGGCGGCCAGCAGCTCGGCGGTGGCGGCTCCGATGCCGCGGGAGGAGCCGGTGACGACGACGCCGCGTCCGGCCAGGTCCTGCTCGGTCATGTTCTGTGCTTCCTGTCTGCTCAGCGGTCGGTGGTCGTCAGTGGCCCATGCCCAGGCCGCCGTCCACGGGGATCACGGCCCCGGAGATGTACGCGGCCTCGTCCGAGGCCAGCCAGCGCACGACGCCGGCTACCTCCTCCGGGGCGGCGAAGCGGCCGGCCGGGATGGACGTCTTGTACTGGGCCTTGAGCTCGTCGTCGAGGGACTGCGTCATCTCGGTGTCGATGTAGCCGGGGGCCACGACGTTCGCGGTCACGCCGCGCGCGCCGAGCTCGCGCGTGATCGAGCGGGCCATCCCGACGAGGCCGGACTTGGAGGCGGCGTAGTTGACCTGGCCGGGCGAGCCGAGCAGGCCCACCACGGAGGAGACCAGGACGATGCGTCCGCGCTTCAGGCGCATCATGCCCTTGGTGGCGCGCTGCACCACGCGGAAGGCGCCGGTGAGGTTCGTGTCGATCACCGAGGTGAAGTCGTCCTCGGACATGCGCAGCAGCAGCTGGTCGTGGGTGATGCCGGCGTTGGCCACGAGCACCTCGACCGGGCCGTGGGCCTCCTCGACCTCGCGGAAGGCCGCGTCCACGGAGGCCGCGTCCGTCACGTCGGCCCGGACCGCGCGGACCCCCTCCGGCCCCTCCCCCGAGCGGGAGGTGATGGCCACCCGGTCGCCGTTCGCGGCGAACGCCCGGGCGATGGCCAGGCCGATGCCGCGATTGCCCCCCGTGACGAGGACGCTGCGGCCGGCGGCCTGTGCGTCCGCTGCGGGCGTGGTGGTCTGATCGGCCATGGGAACACCTTCCGGACGGGACGGGACTAGACTGGAGCACCGGCGCGGCGCCGTCGACGCCGTCCTGCGGGACGCCGCCGAGGGCGGGCGCGCCGGCATGTGAACCACCACTCTACGTCCGCGGCCGCGCGGGGGCCCTCCGCAGGGCGCGACGTGCCAGGAGGATGCGCCATGACCAGCTCCGCCGCCAGCTCCCGAGCCGGCCGTCCCGCCCGCGCCGGGCGCGGGACGACACCGGAGGTCCAGGGGGTCACCACCGCCGCCGCCGGCCGCAGCGCGGACCGGGAGGCGCGCATGAAGGTCTACCTGGTCCAGATGCTGCTCCGCACCGCCTGCTTCGTCGCCGCGCTCTTCACCCACGGCTGGTGGCAGCTCGGGTTCATCCTCGGCGCGGTCGTGCTGCCCTACGTCGCCGTCGTGCGCGTGAACAACACCGGCCCGCAGCAGGCCGGCACCCTGCGCGCCGTGCCCGCCCAGGGACCGGCCCTGGCCCCCCGCCCCGACGACACGGCGGCGCCCGAGCCGGTCGTGCTCACCGGCGACCTCGTGGACGACCCGCGCGACCGTGCGCCCCGGGCGCTGGGCCGAGGGTCCTCGTCCGCCGGCGGTCCCGGCCTGCCCGGACGGGGCGCCGCGTGATCGGGGCGGGCCCGGGCGAGCCGGACATGGACCTGCTGGGCGCCCTCGCGGCCGGCCGCCTCGACCCCGCCGCGGGTGCCTCCGCCACCCGATCCCCGCACGCCGCCGCGGACGGGCCCGAGCGGCCGGTCTGCTCGCGTCGCGGCTGCACCGCGGAGGCGACCTGGGCCCTGGAGTGGAACAACCCGCGCGTCCACGCCCCGGACCGGGTGAAGACCTGGCTGGCCTGCGCGGACCATCGGCCCTTCCTGGACGACTTCCTGAGCGCCCGCGGCTTCCTGCGGCGCTCCCGCCCACTCTGCCTCCCCTGCGCTTCGGCTTCCTCGCCACCGGCCCGTGGATCCTCGGCTTCGTGGTGTGCATCCTCTTCGCGTTCCTGTGCCACGCGCTCGCCCAGTGGCAGTGGGACCGCCGCGTGGAGGTCCAGCACCGCGTCAACCGCGTCCTGGAGAACTACGACGACGACCCGGTCCCGTTCGCCGAGGCCTCCCGGCTGTTCACCGCGTTCCAGACCGAGGACGAGTGGACGCCTGTGACACTGACCGGCGAGTACCTCGTCGACGAGACGCTCATCGTCCGCAACCGTCCCCGCGCCGGCCAGCCCGGCTACGAGGTGCTCGTGCCGTTCCGGACGGACGAGGGCCCCGTCGTCGTGGTGGACCGCGGCTGGCTCCCGGTGGGCAACACCCCGGGTCAGCCGGACGCCGTGCCGGCCCCGCCCGCCGGCCACGCCGAGGTCGTGGTGCGGGTCAAGCCCGGGGAGCCGGCCCTGGACCGCGACGCCCCGGACGGCCAGGTGCCCTCGATCGACCTCACCGAGATCGCCGACACCGTGGGCGGGCCCGTGGCCGGGACGGCCTACGGGATCATGGTCACGGAGGACCCGGCGGTGGAGTCGATGCCGCAGAAGCTCGTCGAGCCCACCCTGGACGAGGGCCCGCACCTGTCCTACGCGATCCAGTGGTACCTGTTCGCGGCCATGGGCTTCGGGGTGTGGGGGTACTCCGCGTGGATGCGCGCGCGCAACGACCGGGCCGACGCCCTCGACGACGCCGCGGACGACGGGCTGCTCTCCGCGCACCGGGTCCCCCGCGCCAAGCCGGCCCGGCGGCGGCGCGACGGGCGGCTCACGGACGAGGAGGCCGAGGACGCGCTCTTCGACTGAGCCGGCCCTCCGCCTCGGCGGCCCGCGGACTCAGGCGAGGGTGATGAGGTCCCTGTAGTCGTCGTTCCAGAGGTCCTCGACCCCGTCCGGCAGCACCACCACGCGCTCGGGGTCGAGCGCCTCGACGGCGCCCTCGTCGTGGGTCACGAGCACCACGGCGCCCTCGTACTGGCGCAGTGCGTGGAGGATCTCCTCACGGCTGGCGGGGTCGAGGTTGTTCGTGGGCTCGTCCAGCAGCAGCACGTTCGCGCTCGAGGCCACGAGCGTGGCCAGCGCCAGGCGGGTCTTCTCGCCGCCGGAGAGGACGCGGGCGGGCTTGTCGACGTCGTCGCCCTGGAAGAGGAACGAGCCGAGCAGCGTGCGCGCCTGGGTGTCGCCGAGCTGCGGGGCGGCGTGGCGCATGTTGTCCAGGACGGACGCGTCCTGGTCCAGGGTGTCGTGCTCCTGGGCGAAGTAGCCCAGCTTGAGCCCGTGGCCCGCCTGGACCTCGCCGGTGTCCGGGGTCTCCTCCCGGGCGAGCATGCGCAGCAGCGTCGTCTTGCCGGCGCCGTTGTAGCCCAGGATCACCACGCGCGAGCCGCGGTCGATCGCCAGGTCCACTCCCGTGAAGATCTCGAGCGAGCCGTAGGACTTGGAGAGGTTCTCGGCGCGCAGCGGCGTCTTGCCGGAGGCCTGCGGGGTGGGGAAGCGGATCGCGGCCACGCGGTCGACCGCGCGCTCGCCCTCGACGCCGCGCATGAGCCGCTCGGCGCGCTTGATCATGTTCTGCGCGGCGGTGGCCTTGGTCGCCTTGGCGCGCATCTTCTCGGCCTGGGCCATGAGGGCTGAGGCCTTCTTCTCCGCGTTGGCGAACTCCCGGCGGCGGCGCGCCTCGTCCTGCTGGCGCTGGGCGAGGTAGTTCTTCCACGTCATGTTGTAGACGTCCATGGTCTGCCGGTTCGCGTCCAGGTAGAGGACCTTGTTCACGGTCATCTCCATGAGCTCGACGTCGTGCGAGATCATCAGGAGGCCGCCGGAGTAGGTCTTCAGGTAGTCGCGCAGCCACACGATCGAGTCGTGGTCGAGGTGGTTGGTGGGCTCGTCCAGCAGCAGGATGTCCGCGTCGGAGAAGAGGATGCGGGCGAGCTCCACGCGGCGGCGCTGGCCGCCGGAGAGGGTGTGCAGCGGCTGGTCCAGGACGCGGTCCGGCAGGCCGAGGTTGGACGTGATCCGGGCGGCCTCGGACTCGGCCGCGTAGCCGCCGCGGGCCTCGAACTCCGCCTCCAGGCGGGAGTAGCGGTTCATCGCCCGCTCCCGCTCGGCGTCGTCGACGGCGGCCATGCCGGCCTCGGCCTCGCGCATGCGGCGGATGGTCTGGTCCAGGTCGCGGGCGGAGAGGATGCGGTCGCGGCCGGACTGGTCCATGTCCTCGACCTTGGGGTCCTGGGGCAGGTAGCCGATGCGCCCGGTCCGGGTCACGGTGCCCGCCGTGGGCTGCCCGCCGCCGGCCAGGACCTTGGTCAGCGTCGTCTTGCCGGCGCCGTTGCGCCCCACGAGGCCGACCTTGTCCCCCTTGTCCACGCGGAAGTTCACCTCGTCCATGAGGAGACGGGCGCCCACGCGCAGTTCGACATCGGTGACGGTCAGCATGGGGGTGTCAGACTCCAGGGGTCGAGGGAAGAACAGGGGTGCATCGGCGGGGCCCGGCCGATCTCGACGGGCGGGGGCCAGTGCGGTGCCGGGCCAGTCTAGTCCGTCTACACTCTGGCCCCATGAGCTTCAACGAGAACGTGCAGATCGACGCCGGCCGTACCCGGTGGCCGGCCCCCCGCTCGAGGCCGTGGTGGAGGCGGCGGCCGAGCGGCTCGCCCCGGGCGGGCTGCTCGTGCTCGAGCGGGCGGCCCGGGACGCGGCGCCGCGCCGGCCGCGCGGCGCTGGGGGGCCGGGGCATCGCCATCGGCGGTGGCGGCGGCCTGCTCGCGTTGCTGCTCGCGATCTTCGCCCCCGGGCTGGCCGAGCAGCTCGGGATCGACACGGGCGGCGGGTCCGTCGGCCAGAGTCAGTACCAGCAGCAGACGGGCTCGGGCGGCCAGAGCCAGCCCCTCTCGGACGAGGCGTGCGCCAGCGGTGCGGACGCCAACCAGAACACGGACTGCCGCGTCGTCGCGACCACCGAGGCCGCGGACGAGTTCTGGGGCGAGTACCTCGCCCAGTTCTCGGACATCCAGTGGCGCCAGCCGCAGCTGACCCTGTTCCAGGGCGGCGTGAGCACCGGCTGCGGCAGCGCCTCCTCGGCCACGGGCCCGTTCTACTGCCCGGCGGACGAGTCCATGTACTTCGACACCGCGTTCTTCGAGACGCTGCAGACCGATTTCGGCGCCGAGGGCGGACCGCTGGCGGAGGAGTACATCGTGGCGCACGAGTACGGCCACCATGTCCAGCAGGTCACCGGCTACCTGCAGCACTCGAAGGACGGGACCACCGGCCCCACCTCCGGCGCCGTGCGCGCGGAGCTGCAGGCCGACTGCTTCGCCGGCATGTGGGCCGGGCACGCCGCCTCCACCGTGGACCCCGAGTCCGGTGCGCCGTTCCTGAAGCCGATCTCGCAGGACCAGCTGCGCCAGGCCATCGACGCGGCCTCCGCCGTGGGCGATGACCGCATCCAGTCCACCCACACCGGCCGGGTGGACCCCGAGGCGTTCACGCACGGCACCTCCGAGCAGCGCATGGCCTGGTTCATGCGCGGCTACCAGAGCTCCCAGCAGGAGCCGGACATCCGCCAGTGCGACACGTTCCGGGCCTCCTCCCTGGACATCTGAGCCCGGAGCGCCGGGGCGCCTGCCGGCCCGTCCGCACTCCCCCACCACGACGGCGGCCCGTCACCTTCTGCGCTAAGGTGACGGGCCGCCGTCGTCGTCCGGACCGGACTAGATGTTGAAGCCAAGGGCGCGCATCTGGTCGCGCCCGTCCTCGGTGATCCGCTCGGGGCCCCACGGGGGCATCCAGACCCAGTTCAGCCGCCACTCGTCCACCATGGTGCCGATCGCGCGGGAGACCTGGTCCTCGATCTCGTCCGTGAGCGGGCAGGCCGCGGTGGTCAGGGTCATGTCCACGAGCAGCGCGCCGTCGTCGGCGTAGTGCAGCCCGTAGAGCAGGCCCAGGTCCACGACGTTGACGCCCAGCTCCGGGTCGATCACGTCCTTGAGGGCCTCACGGATGTCCTCCGTGGGCGCCTGGTTCGTGGTCTCCGTCATCTCAGGCCCCCGCCGCGGCCTTCTCGAAGCGGGCGTAGCCCTCGGCCTCGAGCTGCTCGGCGAGCTCCGGGCCGCCGGACTCGGCGACGCGGCCGTCCACCAGCACGTGCACGTGGTCCGGCTTGATGTAGTTGAGGATCCGCGTGTAGTGGGTGATCAGCAGGGTGCCCATCTCGTTCTGCGCCTGGGCGCGGTTGACGCCCTCGGAGACGATGCGCAGCGCGTCGACGTCGAGGCCGGAGTCGGTCTCGTCGAGGATCGCGAACTTGGGCTTGAACAGCTCGAGCTGGAGGATCTCGGCGCGCTTCTTCTCGCCGCCGGAGAAGCCCTCGTTGACGTTGCGGTTCATGAACGCCGGGTCGATCTGCAGGGCCTCGAAGGCGCCCTTGACGTCCTTGGTCCAGGTGCGCAGCGAGGGGGCCTGGCCGTCGAGCGCGGTCTTGGCGGTGCGCAGGAAGTTGGTCATGGTGACGCCCGGGATCTCCACGGGGTACTGCATGGCCAGGAAGAGGCCGGCCTGGGCGCGCTCGTCGACGCCCATCTCCAGGACGTCCTCACCGTCGAGGGTGATGGAGCCGGAGGTGACCTCGTAGCGCGGGTGGCCGGCGATGGTCGAGGCCAGGGTGGACTTGCCGGAGCCGTTCGGGCCCATGATCGCGTGGGTCTCGCCCGTCTCGATGGTCAGGGAGAGGCCCTTCAGGATCTCCTTGGGGCCGTTCTCGGTCGCGATCTGCACGTGCAGGTCGGTGATCTGCAGGGTTGCCATGGTGGTTCTCCTCGGGTGGAAGGCGGTGGGGTCTGCGGGGCGTCGGTCAGAGCTGCGCGATGCGGAGCTCGTCCTCCATGACGGCGGTCAGCTCGTCCTCGACGTCGCCGACACCGATCTTCTGGATGATCTCGTTGAGGAAGCCGCGCACGATCAGGCGGCGGGCCTCGGTCTCGGGGATGCCGCGGGCCATCAGGTAGAACAGCTGGGTCTCGTCGAAGCGGCCGGTCGCGGACGCGTGGCCCGCCCCCTCGATCACGCCGGTCTCGATCTCCAGGTTCGGCACCGAGTCCGCGCGCGCCCCGTCGGAGAGCAGCAGGTTCTGGTTCTTCTCGTACGTGTCCGTGCCCTCGGCCTCCTTGCGGATCAGCACGTCGCCCACCCACACGGTGCGCGCGTCCGTGCCCTGCAGGGCGCCCTTGTAGAGCACGTTCGAGACGCAGTCCGGCTGGTTGTGGTCCACGAACAGGCGGTTCTCGAGGTGCTGCCCGGCGTCGGCGAAGTACAGGCCGTACATCTCGGCCTCACCGCGCTCGGCGGCGAACCGCGCGGTCGGGGTCAGCCGCACCACGCCGCCGCCGTAGGACACGGCCACGTGCTTGAAGTGCGCGTTCGTGGCGACCGAGGCCTGCTGGGCCGAGACGTGCACGGCATCGCCCTCCCAGGCCTGCAGCGCGACCACGTTCAGGCGGGCGTCGCGGCGCACGTCGAACTCGACGTTCTGGGCCAGCACGGCGGTGCCGCGGTGGGCGATCACGACGTCGGCCTGCGCGTTCTCCTCCACGAGCACGGTCAGGTGCATCGCGGCCGGGTCGGCGGAGGAGCCGACGACGTCGATGCGCACCGGCTCGGCGACCTCGCCGGAGATCGTGACGACGGTGGCCTCGGAGACCGAGTTCCAGGCCGCGGCGGACACGCGGTCGTCGGGGGTCAGGACGGAGCCGACGCGGGCGTCGTCGCGGGCCACGGTCTCCACCGTGACGCCGGCCTGCTCGGCCACGGCCACGGCGGGCGCGGCACCGGTCAGGCGCGCGTCGTCGCCCTCGGGCAGGTGCAGCCCGCCCAGGCGCTTGAGCGGGGTGAAGCGCCAGTCCTCCTCGCGCCCCGTGAGCACGGGGAAGTCGGACAGCTCGAAGGAGCTGAGGCGATCGGCGCGCGAGCCCGCGGCGTTGCGCTCCCGGCCCCCGGCCCGGGCGGCCGGGTTCTGCGCGACGGTGAGCTTCTCGCCCTCCTCGCCCATGCCCGGGATCATGGTCCGCTGGGTGTTCTCCACGGTGTCGGTCATGTCAGCCCACCGATCCTTCCATCTGCAGTTCGATCAGCTTGTTGAGCTCGAGCGCGTACTCCATGGGCAGCTCGCGGGCGATCGGCTCGATGAAGCCGCGCACGATCATGGCCATGGCCTCGTCCTCGGACATGCCGCGGCTCATGAGGTAGAAGAGCTGCTCCTCGGACACCTTCGAGACGGTCGCCTCGTGGCCGAGGGTCACGTCGTCCTCGCGGATGTCGATGTACGGGTACGTGTCGGAGCGGGAGACCGTGTCCACGAGCAGGGCGTCGCACACCACCGAGTTCGCGGAGCCGTTCGCGCCCTCGGCGATCTGCACCAGGCCGCGATAGGCGGCGCGGCCGCCGCTGCGGGCCACGGACTTGGACACGATCGAGGAGTTCGTGTGCGGGGCCATGTGCACCATCTTGGAGCCGGTGTCCTGGTGCTGGTCCTTGCCCGCGAACGCGACGGAGAGGGTCTCGCCGGTGGCGTGCTCGCCGGTCAGGTACACGGCCGGGTACTTCATGGTCACCTTGGAGCCGATGTTGCCGTCGATCCACTCCATGGTGCCGCCGGCCTCGACCACGGCGCGCTTGGTCACGAGGTTGTACACGTTCGTGGACCAGTTCTGGATGGTGGTGTAGCGCACGCGGGCGTTCTTCTTCACCACGATCTCCACGACGGCCGAGTGCAGCGAGTCGGACTGGTAGATCGGGGCGGTGCAGCCCTCGATGTAGTGCACGTACGAGTCCTCGTCCGCGATGATCAGCGTCCGCTCGAACTGGCCCATGTTCTCCGTGTTGATGCGGAAGTAGGCCTGCAGCGGGATCTCCACGTGCACGCCCTTGGGCACGTACACGAAGGAGCCGCCGGACCACACGGCCGTGTTCAGGGAGGCGAACTTGTTGTCGCCGACCGGGATCACGGTGCCGAAGTACTCCTCGAAGATCTCCGGGTGCTCCTTGAGCGCGGTGTCGGTGTCGAGGAACACGACGCCCTGCTCCTCCAGGTCCTCGCGGATCTGGTGGTAGACGACCTCGGACTCGTACTGGGCGGCGACGCCGGCCACGAGACGCTCGCGCTCGGCCTCGGGGATGCCCAGGCGCTCGTAGGTGTTGCGGATGTCCTCGGGCAGGTCCTCCCAGGTCTTGGCCTGGCCCTCGGTGGAGCGCACGAAGTACTTGATGTTGTCGAAGTCGATGCCGGACAGGTCCGGGCCCCACGCCGGCATCGGCTTGCGCTCGAAGTACTTGAGGGCCTTGAGGCGCAGGTCGCGCATCCACTCCGGCTCGTCCTTCTTGCCGGAGATGTCGCGCACGACGTCCTCGTTCAGACCGCGGACGGCCTTCTCGCCGGCCGCGTCGGAGTCGGCCCAGCCGTACTGGTAGGCGCCGATGGCGTTGAGCTCGGGGTTCTTGTCGAGGATCTCCTGGATCACGCCGGGGTCGGCGGTCTCCGCGGAGTCCCGCTGGACGATCTGGTCGGTCATCTCAGCCTCTCTCACTAGTCACTGCGGTCGGGGTCGGTCGGGTGGTCGGCGGGAGCCGGGGCGTGGCCCGCGCGGCTCAGTCGCGGCCCAGCGGCACGTGTGTGGTGCACACGTGGGCGCCGGCGGCGAGGGTCGAGAGCCGGCGCACGTCCACCTCGAGCAGGCGGGCGAACAGCGCGGTCTCCTCTTCACAGAACTCCGGATGGCGGGCGGGAATTCCCTGGAACGGGCAGTGCCCCTGGCAGACCTGGTCCGCGCGGAGGGTGGGCGCCAGGCCCGCGCCGAAGTGGCGCAGCGTGCCGGCGTAGCCGGCCTCGTCGAGGACCCGCGCGAGGATCCGGGTGCGGTCCTGCAGCGCGGTCTCCCGGCCGTCGACGGCGGCCGTGAAGCGCTCCTCGATCTCCCGGAAGGCGTGGCGCGCGGTGCGGCGCACCTCCTCCTCCCCGCCGAGCTCCTCGAGGCGGGCCAGGGTGTCCAGGGCGACGGCGAGGTGGTCCTTGGGCAGGTGCTCCTGCGCGTGCGAGGTGACCACGTAGCGGCGGGAAGGCCGTCCCGCGCCGCGGGCCGCGGTGACCCGCTTGACCTCGACGAGCGAGTCCTCCTCGAGCGCGTCCAGATGGCGGCGCACGGCGGCCGCGGTCAGCTCCAGCTCGCGGCCGATCTCGGCCGCGCTCACGGGTCCACGCGTCAGGACCAGCTGCAGCACACGCTCGCGCGTGCCCTCGGCCGGGGCCGGAGCGGGGGGCGACGCAGACTGATCCGAATACACCACGCCATCATGACCTATTGATCTGGAACGGTTCAAGTGAGGCTCACCTGGCTTGATGACGCCCGCGGCGGAACCCGCCGCAGGCCCGGGCACCCCCGGCCCCACGAGCCGGGGTCGCAGGGCCCGAGGACTAGACTGGCACAGTGCCCCGACCTCCCCTGACCCCGGATCCCGTGCCGCGCGACGAGCCCGTCCTGCGCCTGAGCGACGTCCACCGGAGCCTCGGCCGCGGCCGGTCCCGCACCCCCGTCCTGCGGGGCGTCGACCTCACCGCCCGTGCCGGCGCCGTCACGGTGCTGCTCGGCCCCAACGGGGCCGGCAAGTCCACCACCCTCGGCCTCTGCCACGGCATGGACCGGCCCGACGCCGGCACCGTGCGCGTCTTCGGCGCAGACCCGTGGCGGGCCTCCGCCGACCTGCGCGCCCGCATCGGCGTGATGTGGCAGGAGGGCGGCCTGCCGCCCGCGATCCCCGCCCGCCGCTTCGTCGGCCACGTGGCGTCCCTGTACCGCGACCCGCTGCCCGTCGAGCCGCTGCTGGAGCGCCTGCTGATCGCCGAGGTCGCCGGCCGCCCCCTGCGCCGCCTCTCCGGCGGCCAGCGCCAGCGCGTCGCGCTCGCGGCCGCCCTCGTCGGCCGGCCGGACATGCTGTTCCTCGACGAGCCCACCGCGGGCCTCGACCCGGAGACCCGGCCCGTCGTGCACGACGTCGTGCGGGAACAGACCGACCGCGGCGCCGCCGTGCTGCTGACCACGCACCTGCTCGACGACGCCGAGCGGCTCGCGGACGACGTCGCCATCCTGCGCGCCGGCCGCGTGGTGCGCTCCGGCCCGCTGTCCGAGCTCACGCGCGTGGCCGAGGGCGACGTCGTCGACGTGGACTTCGGCGACGCCTCCCCCGACGCCGTCCGCGCCTGGGCGGACACCCTGCCCGCGCCGCTGCGCGCGGCCGGCCTCGGCGAGTCCGCCCGCCTGCGCGTGGCCGGCGTCCGCGGCCCGGACGACCTGGCCGTCCTCGCGGCGAGCTGGCGGGAGCACGCCCTGATGCCCACCCGATTCGAGCGCGCCGGACTGCGCCTCGAGCAGATCCTCCGGGAGACCGCCGCATGAGCACGCCCGTCGTCGACCACCGCGCCCCGGCCGGCACCGGAGCCCACGCGGGCGCCGCCCCGCTGGCCGCCCGCGTCCTGCGTCAGGCCGGCTACGAGACCGGCACCGCGCTGCGCAACGGCGAGCAGCTGCTCGTGACCGTGGTGCTGCCCCTGCTCGCGCTCGTGGGCGTGCACGTCACCGGCCTGCTCGACGCCCCGGGCCGATCGGGCCTGGACGTGGCCGTGCCCGGCGTGCTCGCCTTGGCCGTGATCAGCTCCGCGTTCACGGCCACCGCGATCGCCACGGGCTTCGAGCGTCGCTACGACGTGCTCGCCGCCCTGGCCACCACCCCGCTGGGCACGCTCGGCCTCGTCGCCGGCAAGGCCCTGGCGGTGGTGGCCCTCCTGCTGGTGCAGGTGAGCGTGATCGGCGGCGTCGGCCTGGCGCTCGGGTGGCGTCCGGACCCCGAGGGGATCCTGCCGGCCCTGGTCGCCCTCGCACTGGGGGCCGCCGCCTTCACGGCCCTCGGGCTGCTGCTCGCCGGCACGGCCCGGCCGGAGGCGACCCTCGCCGTCGCCAACCTGCTGTGGGTGCTGTTCGGCGCCGTCGGCGGCACGGTGTTCCCCGCCCGGGTCCCCGGCGTGGGCCTGCTCCCTTCCGGCGCGCTGGGCACGGCCCTGCGGGCCGCCCTCCTGGACGGGGCCTGGTCGCCCGTCCCCCTGCTCGTGCTCACCCTGTGGGGCGCCGTGGCCGTCGCGGCCGCGCTCCGCTGGTTCCGCTGGCGGCCCTGAGCCGTTCCCCGTCCCCCTGCATCGAACGATCGGAAGGACACCGTGTCCACCACCACCCCCGCGGCCCGGACCGCCCCGGCCGGACTCGCCGCCCGTCTGCCGCAGCGCCTCTCGAAGGCCACCATGGCCCTCGCCGTGGCGTCACTGGCGTCCGAGATCGGCATCATCGTCACCGGCGGCG
The DNA here is from genome assembly GCF_017168435.1 of Micrococcus sp. KRD070. Taxonomy (NCBI): domain Bacteria; kingdom Bacillati; phylum Actinomycetota; class Actinomycetes; order Micrococcales; family Micrococcaceae; genus Micrococcus; species Micrococcus sp. KRD070. The sequence continues at coordinate 107,414 of NZ_JABFNH010000007.1, read as the reverse complement.
CCGTGCGCCTCACCGGCTCCGGCCTGGGCTGCCCCACGTGGCCCAAGTGCTCGCCCGAGTCCCTCACCAACACCCCGGAGATGGGCATCCACGGCTACATCGAATTCGGCAACCGGACGCTGACGTTCGTCCTGGTGGTCATCGCCGCCGCCATGTTCCTGTCCCTGTGGAACCTGCGCGGCACCCACCGGAGCCCCTTCTGGCTCTCCGTGGGCCTGCTGGCCGGCATTCCCGCGCAGGCCCTCGTGGGCGGCGTCGTGGTCCTGACGAATCTGAACCCGTGGTGGGTGGCCGGCCACTTCATCGTGTCCTCGATCATGGTGGCCGTGGCGACCCTGCTCGTGGTGCGCATCGCCGCCGAGCGCCGTGCCGGCCGGGCGGGGGTGCCCCTCGTGGACGGCGCCACCACCGGCCGGTCCCGTGCCGCCGCCTGGGCGGCGTTCGCGCTGACGTGGGCCGCCGTGTACCTGGGCACCGTGGTGACCGGCACGGGCCCGCACTCCGGCGACCCCGGCTCGCCGCGCCACGAGTTCGACCCGCTGCTGGTCACGCGTGCCCACGTGGTCCCGGTGTACCTGCTCCTGGCGGCCGCCCTGGTCCTGTTCTTCACGGTGCGCCGCGCGGCCGGCGCCTCCCGCCTGCAGCGCGCCGCCGTGCTGCGGCTCCTGCTCGCCCTCGTGTTCCAGGCCGCCGTGGGCTACACCCAGCACTTCACGGGCCTGCCGATCGGTGTGGTCCTGCTGCACATGCTCGGCTCGGCACTGCTCGTGGCGTCGGCGACGGAGGCCTGGGACCGGCAGGTCGCCCGCTACGTCACGGCCGGACCCGGTGCCGCGGTCGAGACCGCCACGCCCGCGCGCACCGTCGCTGCGGGCTGACACCCCGCGCACGCGAACGGCCCCGCACCGGCTGGTGCGGGGCCGTCGTCGTCTGCGTCCCGGGGAGCGCCCGGGGCGGACCCGAGGTCAGGCGCCGAAGTGCATCAGCGGCGCACCCACGAACGGGTCCACGGCCAGGGCGATGAACAGCAGCGTCAGATAGGTGATGGAGAGGTGGAAGACCTTCATGGCCTTGCGGTCCTCGAAGTCCTCGCGCTGGGCCTGCACCTGCAGCACGTGGGACTCCCAGATGAACCAGCCTCCGACGACGAGCGCGACCGCGGTGTAGACGATGCCGGCCCAGCCCATCGGCACGAGCAGGAGGGAGCACGCCACGGTGGCCCACGCGTAGAGCACGACCTGGTTGGAGACGTGGCGCGCGGAGGCGATGGCGCCGAGCATCGGCACGTCGGCCTGCTGGTAGTCGCGCTTGTACTTCATGGACAGCGGCCAGTAGTGCGGGGGCGTCCACAGGAAGACCACGAGGAACAGCACGATGGCCGGCCACTCGACGGTCTCGCGCACGGCCGCCCAGCCGATCAGCACGGGGAAGCAGCCGGCGATGCCGCCCCACACGATGTTCTGCTCCGTGCGGCGCTTGAGCACGAGCGAGTACACGACCACGTAGAAGAAGATGGCGGCCACGCCCAGGCCGGCCGCCAGCCAGTTGGCGCCGAACCCGAGGATCAGGATGGACACGACCGTCTGCACCCACGCGAACACGAGGGCCTCGCGGGGGGTGACCTCGCCGGTGACGAGCGGCCGGTTCTCGGTGCGCTTCATGACCCGGTCGATGTCGCGGTCGATGTAGCAGTTGAAGGTGCCGGAGGCGCCGGCGGCGAGCGCACCGCCGACGAGCGTGGCGATCATGGTGAGCACGTCCGGGAAGCCGCGCTGCGCGAAGATCATGGTCGGCAGCGTGGTCACCAGCAGCAGCTCGATCACCCGGGGCTTCGTCAGCTCGACGTACGCCCGGACCTTGCGGCGCAGGGGCAGCGGGGACCGGTCGACGACGCCGGGCTCGGCGGCGGCGACGCGGGCGGCGGACGGCGACTCCAGGGAGGATGACATCTGCTTCTCACGGTGAGGGGACGGTGGGCGTGCCCGTCCCGGGGTTCGGATCGGCCACTCGGGCGGTCCGCCTGCGGTCAGGCCTTGACCCAGTCTACTCGTGTCAACGGCTGTTCGCCCGGGGGCGAAGCATGTCATGAGGCGCCCGGTCGGGCCCGCCCCGCCGTCGCGCGGCTAGGCTGGGACGACGGCCCCGCGCCGCGACGCCCCGGCGTCGGCCGGGGCCGCACCCCGACGCTCCCGATCCGCCAGGAGAGAACCCGTGACCGACGCCGCGCAGCCGTCCACCCCCCCGACCCTGGACCGGGTGGCCCCGGCCCGCGGGTTCGTCTACTCGGAGCAGGACCGCCGGATGGTGGACACGCTCAAGGCGCTCTCGGCGGACGCCGTGGAGAAGGCCGGGCACGGCCACCCCGGCACCGCGATCTCGCTGGCCCCCGTGGCGTGGCAGCTGTACCAGAACGTCATGCACCTGGACCCCACGGACGACCGCTGGGAGGGCCGGGATCGCTTCATCCTCTCCGCGGGCCACGCCTCGCTCATCCAGTACCTGCAGTTGTTCGCCGCGGGCGCCGGGCTCGAGATCGAGGACATCCAGGGGCTGCGCACCGAGGGATCCAGGACCCCGGGCCACCCGGAGTACGGCCACACCCACGGCGTCGAGGTGACCACGGGTCCGCTGGGCCAGGGCCTGGCGATGGGCGTCGGCTTCGCGTACGAGCAGCGCCGCGTGCGCGGGCTGATGGACCCCGACGCCGCCCCCGGCACCTCCCCGTTCGACCACCACGTGTTCGTGCTCGCCTCCGACGGGGACATCCAGGAGGGCGTCGCCGCCGAGGCCTCCTCGCTGGCCGGGCACCAGGAGCTCGGGAACCTGGTCGTCGTCTACGACGCGAACCGCATCTCGATCGAGGACGACACGGACATCGCGTTCACCGAGGACGTGGTCCGCCGCTACGAGGCCTACGGCTGGCACGTGCAGGAGGTCGACTGGACCAACGGCGCCCAGGGCCACGCCGTGACCGAGTACACGGAGGACGTGGAGGCCCTGTACGACGCCCTCGTCGCGGCCAAGGCCGAGACCGGCCGGCCCTCGCTGATCAAGCTGCGCACCGTGATCGGCTGGCCCTCCCCCACGAAGCAGAACACCGGCGGCATCCACGGCTCCAAGCTCGGCACGGACGAGGTCGCCGGCCTCAAGGAGAGCCTCGGGCTGGACCCGACCAAGACCTTCGACGTCGACCCCGAGCTCCTGGCCCGCGCCCGGTCCATCGCCGAGCGCTCGGCAGAGTACCGCCGCGGCTGGGAGGCGGCGTTCCAGGCCTGGCGCGAGGCGAACCCGGAGAACGCGCGGCTGTACGACCGACTGGCCGGACGAGAGCTGCCCGCTGGCTTCGCGGACGCGTTCCCGTCCTGGGACGCGGACGAGAAGGGCCTGGCCACGCGCGCGGCCTCCGGAGAGGTGCTCACGGCCCTCGCGCCGGTCATGCCCGAGCTCTGGGGCGGCTCGGCCGACCTCGCCGGGTCGAACAACACCACCATGAAGGGCGAGCCCTCCTTCATCCCGGCCCGCCGCTCCACCGCCACGTGGCAGGGCCACGAGTACGGCCGCACCCTGCACTTCGGCGTCCGCGAGTTCGCGGCCGGGGCGATCGTCAACGGCATCACGATCGGCGGCCTGACCCGTGCCTACATGGGCACGTTCCTGACGTTCTCCGACTACATGCGCCCCGCCGTCCGCCTGGCCGCCCTCATGGGCACCCCGAGCACGTACGTGTGGACGCACGACTCCATCGGCCTCGGCGAGGACGGCCCCACGCACCAGCCGGTGGAGCACCTGGCCGCCCTGCGGGCCATCCCCGGGCTCGACGTCGTCCGCCCGGCCGACGCCAACGAGACCGCGTGGGCGTGGCGGACGGTGCTCGAGCACCGGGACCGCCCGGCCGGACTCGTCCTGTCCCGGCAGAGCCTGCCCGTGCTCCCCCGGGACACGGACGGCTTCGCCCCCGCCTCGGGCGTGGCCCGCGGCGCCTACGTCCTCATCGACGCCACGGATGCCGACGGCGCGCCGACGCCGGCCCGCGCGCTGCTGATCGCGACCGGCTCCGAGGTCTCCGTGGCCGTGCGGGCCCGCGCGCTGCTGCAGGCCGACGGCGTCCCGACCCGCGTCGTCTCCGCCCCCTGCCTCGAGTGGTTCGCCGAGCAGGACGAGGCCTACCGGGCCGAGGTCCTGCCCGACGGCCCCGACGCCCCGGTCCGCGTCTCCGTCGAGGCCGGCATCGCGATGCCGTGGTTCGAGCACACGGTGACGGCCTCCTCCCCGGGCGCCCGCGTGAGCCTCGAGCACTACGGCGAGTCGGCCGACGGCGCCCGCCTGATGGAGAAGTACGGATTCACTGGCGAGCACGTCGCCGAGGTGACCCGCGGCCTCCTCTGAGGCCCGGCGCCCACGGCGCCCCGAGCACGTCCACCCCGAAGGGAAGGCACCCGCAGACCATGAGCACCCCGCAGAACCCGAACACCGCCGCGCTGGCCCAGGCCGGTGTGTCGATCTGGCTCGACGACCTCTCCCGCACGCGGCTGGACGAGGGCACGCTCGAAGAGCTGATCGCCACCCGCTCGGTCACCGGCGTCACCACGAACCCGTCCATCTTCGCGGTCGCCCTCGCGGACGCGGGCGCCTACCAGGGACAGCTGCGCGAACTCGCCGCGGCCGGCGCCTCGGTGGACGAGGCCGTCGTCGCCCTGACGACCGAGGACGTGCGCCGCGCCGCCGACGTGCTCGCGCCCGTCCACGAGCGCACCGGCGGGGCGGACGGCTTCGTCTCCCTTGAGGTCGATCCGCGCCTGGCCCGCGACGCCGCCGGCACCGTGGCGCAGGCCCGCGAGCTGGCGGCGGCCGTCGACCGTCCCAACCTCATGGTGAAGATCCCCGCGACCGTGGAGGGCCTGTCCGCCATCGCGGACGTGCTCGGCGCGGGCATCAGCGTGAACGTGACCCTGATCTTCTCCCTGCCCCGCTACCGCCGGGTGCTCAACGCCTGGCTCACCGGCCTGGAGAAGGCCCGGGCGAACGGGCACGACGTCCGCCGCCTCCACTCGGTGGCCTCCTTCTTCGTCTCCCGTGTGGACACGGAGGTCGACGCGCGGCTGCGCGCGATCGGCACCCCCGAGGCCGAGGCGCTGACCGGCCGGGCCGCCGTCGCCAACGCGCGCCTGGCCTACCGAGCCTTCGAGCAGGCCCTGGACTCGGAGCGCTGGCGCCTGCTCGAGGCGGCCGGCGCCCCCGTGCAGCGGCCCCTGTGGGCCTCCACCGGCGTCAAGGACCCCGCCCTGCCGGACACGCTGTACGTCACCGAACTCGTGGCACCGCACACCGTGACCACCCTGCCGGAGAAGACCCTCGAGGCGGTCGCCGACCACGGGGTGATTGCGGCGGACACCGTCACGGGCGCCTACGCCGAGGCCGATGCCCTGCTCGACGCGGTCGGCGCGGCAGGCGTGTCCTACCAGGACGTCGTGGACGTGCTGGAGACTGAGGGCCTGGAGAAGTTCGAGGCCGCGTGGGACGAGCTGCTCGGCTCGGTCCGCTCCGGGCTCGACGCCCATCGCTGACCGCACCCGCCCCCCGACCCCGCCGCCCGCTCGCCACGCGCACGGAAGG
>NZ_JABFNH010000007.1:45164-101701 GCF_017168435.1 Micrococcus sp. KRD070 | reverse complement strand
CTCGCCACGCGCACGGAAGGACCCCCCATGAGCACCCTCGGCCTCACCGCCACCGGAGCCGCCCTCGAGGCGATCGACCGCCATCTGCCCGCCCTCCTCCAGGACCGCGTCGCCTCCCGCCTCGGGGCGCAGGACGCCGACCTGTGGGGGGCGCCGGCCCGCGACGAGGCCGCCAAGCGGCTCGGCTGGATCGACCTGTTCGAGGACTCCCGCGCCCTCGTCCCGCACATCGCCCAGCTGACCCGGGAGCTGCGCGCCGAGGGCGTGGACCGCGTGGTCCTGGCGGGCATGGGCGGCTCGTCCCTGGCCCCCGAGGTGATCGCGGCGACGGCCGGCGTCGAGCTCGAGGTCCTGGACTCCACGGACCCGCTCCAGGTCTCCCGCGCCCTCGAGCGCGACCTCGAGCGAACCGTGCTGGTGGTCTCCTCCAAGTCCGGCTCCACCGTGGAGACCGACTCGCAGCGCCGCGTCGTCGAGGCCGCGTTCCGCGACGCTGGGATCGACCCCCGCACCCGCCTGGTCGCCGTCACGGACCCGGGCTCACCGCTGCACGCCGCGTGCGAGTCCGCCGGCTGGCGCGCCGTCTTCACCGCGGACCCGACCGTGGGCGGGCGTTTCTCGGCCCTCACCGCGTTCGGCCTGGTCCCCACCGGCCTGGCCGGCGTGGACGTCGCGGCCCTGCTGGACGACGCGGAGGCCGTGCTCGACCTGCTGATCGCCGACGACGAGGACAACCCGGGCCTGCAGCTCGGCGCGGCCCTGGGCGGCACCCGCCCGCTGCGCGACAAGCTCGTCTTCGCCGACCACGGGTCCGGCATCGCCGGACTGCCGGCCTGGATCGAGCAGCTGATCGCCGAGTCCACGGGCAAGGACGGCACCGGGCTGCTGCCCGTCGTCGTCGCCCCCGGCGACCCCGAGACCGTGTGGGACGCCCCCGACCTGCTGCAGGTGCAGCTCGTCGGCGAGGACGACGTCGCGGCCCCGGGCCACGGCGTGCAGGTCGCCGGCTCGCTCGGCGCCCAGCTGCTGCTGTGGGAGGTGGCCACCGCGGTGGCCGGCCGCCTGCTCGGGATCAACCCCTTCGACCAGCCGGACGTGGAGGCCGCCAAGGCCGCCGCCCGCACCCTGCTGGACGGCCCCGCCGCCGAGCGGCCGGCCGACGGCGAGGTGGAGGGTGTCGAGGTCTCCGGCCCGGCGTCCGTGACCTCTGCCCCGGACCTGGCCGGCGTGCTGCGCGCCACGGCGGCACTGGTGCCCGAGGGCGGCTACCTGGCGGTCCACGCCTACCTCTCCCGTCATGACGACGCCGAGCTCGAGGAGCTGCGCGCGGACCTGGCGGACCTGGTCGGCCGCCCGGTCACGTTCGGCTGGGGTCCGCGGTTCCTGCACTCCACCGGACAGTTCCACAAGGGCGGCCCGGCCGTCGGCGTGTTCCTGCAGATCACCGGCGACGCCGGCCTGGACCTCGAGGTGCCCGGCCGCCCGTTCTCCCTGGGCAGGCTCATCGCCGCGCAGGCAGCGGGCGACGCCCGGGTGCTGGGCGATCTCGGCCGCCCCGTGGTCACCCTGCACCTGCGCCGCCGCGACGCGGGCATCGAGGCCCTGAGGAGCGCCGTCCGTGGCCGGTGAGTCCCGGACCGCCCCCCGCAACCCGCTGCGCGACCCCCGTGACCGGCGCCTGACCCGCATCGCGGGCCCGTCGGCGCTCGTGCTGTTCGGCGTGACGGGCGACCTGGCGAAGAAGAAGCTCCTGCCGGCCATGTACGACCTGGCCCAACGCGGCCTGCTGCCGCCGGCGTTCTCCCTCGTCGGCTTCGGTCGCCGCAGCTGGTCCGACGAGGAGTTCGCCGACTACGTGCGCGCCGCCGTCGAGGCCTCCTCCCGGACCACGTTCGACGAGACCGTGTGGGACCAGTTCCAGGGCGGTCTGCGCTTCGTCTCCGGCGCGTTCGACGACGAGGCTGCCTACGTCCGTCTCGACGAGGTGCTCGCCGAGCTCGAGACCTCACGCGGCACGCGGGGGAACACCGCGTTCTACCTCTCCATCCCGCCGGACTGGTTCGAGGCCGTCTCCCGCCACCTGGCCGACCAGGGCCTGGCCGACCGGTCGCAGCCGGCCGAGGGCCCGTGGCGCCGCGTGGTCATCGAGAAGCCCTTCGGCCACGACCTGGCCAGCGCGCAGGAGCTCAATGCTGTGATCGAGCGCGTCTTCCCCTCGGACGCGGTGTTCCGCATCGACCACTACCTCGGCAAGGAGACGGTGCAGAACATCCTCGCGTTCCGGTTCGCCAACCGGATGTTCGAGCCGCTCTGGAACGCGGAGCACGTGGACCACGTCCAGATCACGATGGCCGAGGACATCGGCATCGGTGGACGGGCGAGCTACTACGACGGCGTGGGCGCGGCGCGCGACGTCATCCAGAACCACCTCCTGCAGCTGCTCGCGTTCACCGCGATGGAGGAGCCGATCTCGTTCGACGCGGACCATCTGCGCGCGGAGAAGGAGAAGGTCCTCGAGGCCGTGACCGTCCCGGACACGCCCGAGGGACTCGCGGCGGCCTCCGCCCGCGGCCAGTACACCTCCGGCTGGCAGGGCGGCGAGCGGGTCACGGGATTCCTCGACGAGGAGGGCTTCAACCCGGCGTCCGTCACGGAGACGTACGCCGCGCTCAAGGTGGGCATCCGCACGCGGCGCTGGCAGGGCGTGCCGTTCTACCTGCGGGCCGGCAAACGCCTCGGCCGGCGGGTGACGGAGATCGCCGTCGTCTTCAAGAAGCCCCCGCACCTGCTGTTCCCCGTCCACGACGGGGACGAGTTCGGGCAGAACATCATCGTCATCCGGGTGCAGCCGGACGAGGGCGTCACCATCCGCTTCGCGTCCAAGGTGCCCGGCACGCAGACCGAGATCCGCGACGTCACGATGGACTTCGGCTACGGCCACGCCTTCACCGAGGACTCCCCCGAGGCGTACGAGCGTCTCATCCTCGACGTGCTCCTCGGGGAGCCGCCGCTGTTCCCGCGCCAGGCCGAGGTGGAGCTGTCCTGGCGGATCGTGGACCCGTTCGAGGAGCACTGGGCGAGCCTGGGCACCCAGCCCGAGCCCTACGCCCCGGGCACGTGGGGACCGCCCTCGGCCGACGCCCTCATGGCCCGCGACGGACGAAGCTGGAGGCGCCCGTGAAGATCCGCATGCACGACACCACCACCTCCCAGGTGGCCAAGCGCATCACGCAGCTGCGCGAGAAGAGCGGGGTCGTGGCCCTCGGCCGCGTCCTCACGCTCGTGATCAGCACGGACGACGCCGGCATCGAGTCCGCCGTCCAGGCCGCCAACGCGGCCTCGCTCGAACACCCGTGCCGCATCGTCGTCCTGGCCCTGGGCGACCCCGCGGCCCCCACCCGCCTGGACGCCGAGATCCGGGTCGGGGGCGACGCCGGCGCCTCCGACGTCGTGGTGCTGTGGTGCGCCGGGGAGAACGCCCACGCCGACGAGTCGCTCGTCTCCGGGCTGCTCCTGCCCGATGCGCCCATCGTCGTGTGGTGGCCCGGGGTGCCACCCGGGGTCCCCTCGGCGACGGCGCTCGGTCGCCTGGCCCACCGCCGGATCACGGACACGGCCTCGGCGTCCGCGGCCGAGCCCGCCCTGTGGGCTCTGCGCGCGGGCCACCATGAGGGGGACACCGACCTGGCCTGGACGCGCCTGACGCTGTGGCGGATCCAGGTGGCCGGGATCTTCGACACGCTCGACGTGGCCACCCTGCGCTCGGTGACGGTGGACGGGGCGCCGGACTCCCCCAGCACCATGCTGCTCGCGGCGTGGCTCACCCTGACCCTGAAGGTGCCCGTGACGATCGCGCACTCGAAGGTCGGCCACGGGATCCGTGCGGTGCGCCTGCGGTGCACGGACGGGGACGTGGTGCTCTCCCGCTCGCAGTCGCAGGTGGCCCGGCTCTATCAGCAGGGCCGGCCGGTGCAGCGCATCTCCCTGCCACGCCGGACGATCCAGGACTGCCTGGCCGAGGAGCTGCGCCGCCTGGACCCGGACGAGGTCTTCGGCGCCGTGCTCCACCAGGGCCTGCCGCGCACGGACCTCTCCCCCGTGCAGGCCTCCGAACGCTGAGGGGCCCCCGGCGCCCCACCGGTCCGGGACGCGCGAACGCCCCGCACGGATCTTCCGTGCGGGGCGTTCGCGTCGGGGCCCGGCGGGGCGGCCTCAGGACTCCATGGTCAGACGCGGCAGGACGCCGAGCAGGGCGATCACGACACCCCAGGCGACCACGGAGCCGACGGTCAGGCGGGTGAGCAGACGCTGGGCGGAGCCCGAGGAGCTCATCGAGCTGGTCACGCCGCCGCCGAACATGTCCGAGACGCCGCCGCCGCGGCCCTTGTGCAGCAGGATGAGCAGCACGATGACCACGCTGAGCACGACCACGAGGATCTGCAGGGCCAGGGTCAGGACGTCCACGGGAGGGCTCCTCGGGTCGAGGTGCGGCCCCGGCGCGCGCCGGGGCCGTCACGGAGAATGCGGTCGGTCGGGCCGGACGGATCAGGCCTGGTCGAACCGGACGATCTTAGCAAACTCGTCCGCGTCGAGGCTGGCGCCGCCCACGAGGGCGCCGTCCACGTCTGGCTGCGCCAGCAGCGCCGGCGCGCTGGAGGACTTCACGGAGCCGCCGTAGAGGATCCGCAGTCCGGCGGCGACGTCGTCGCCGTGCAGTGCGGCCACGCGGGCGCGCAGGGCCGCGCACATCTGCTGCGCGTCCTCGGGGCCGGCGACCTCGCCCGTGCCGATCGCCCACACGGGCTCGTAGGCGACGACGACGCCGGCCACGTCCTGCGCCGACAGGCCCGCGATCGAGCCCTCCAGCTGGGCGAGCGTGTGCTCGACGTGCCGGCCGGCCTGGCGCACCTCCAGGCCCTCGCCCACGCAGATCACCGGGGTGAGGCCGTGGCGCAGGGCCGCGGCGGCCTTGCGCGCGACGAGCGCGTCGTCCTCCCCGTGGAGGGTGCGACGCTCGGAGTGGCCCACGATCGCGTAGCGGCACCCCAGCGCGGCCAGGAACGCGCCGGAGACGTCGCCCGTGTAGGCGCCGGCGTCCTCGGGCGAGAGGTCCTGCGCGCCGTAGGCGAGGTCCAGGCGGTCGCCGGTGACGAGCGTCTGCACGGCCCGCAGGCCCGTGAAGGGCGGGAACACCGCGACCTCCACGGCCTCCTGGTCATGGTCCGCGTCCGTGAGGAGCCACGTGAGGCGCTGCACCAGGGTGACGGCCTCGAGGTGGTCCAGGTTCATCTTCCAGTTGCCCGCGATCAGCGGCACGCGTGTGGTCTGCTCCGCCATGCTCACGCCCGCCCCTCGCCGGCCAGGGCGGTGACGCCCGGGAGCTCCTTGCCCTCGAGGTATTCGAGGGAGGCGCCGCCGCCGGTGGAGATGTGGCCGAACGCGTCGTCGGCGAAGCCGAGCGTGCGCACGGCCGCCGCGGAGTCGCCGCCGCCGACCACCGACAGGCCGCCGGCCGCGGAGGCCTCGGTGAGGGCCCGGGCCACCGCCCGGGTGCCCTCCGCGAAGGCCGGGAACTCGAACACGCCCATGGGGCCGTTCCAGAACACGGTCTGGGCGCCGCGGATCTGCTCCGCGAACGCCCGGGCCGTCTCGGGGCCGATGTCCAAGCCCATGGCGGACGCGCCGTGCGCGCCCGAGGTGAGGGCGTCCACGGCCAGGACCTCGTGCTCGGCGTCGGCCGCGAAGCCGGAGGCCATGACGATGTCCGTGGGGAGCACGATGCGGGCGGCCCCGGCCTCGGAGCGGCGCAGGTACTCGCGGACGGTGTCGAGCTGGTCCTCCTCGAGCAGGGAGGCGCCCACCTCGTGGCCCTGCGCCTTGAGGAACGTGAAGAGCATGCCGCCGCCGATCAGCAGCGTGTCGGCCTTGTCCAGCAGGTTGTCGATCACGGCCAGCTTGTCCGAGACCTTCGACCCGCCCAGCACGACGACGTAAGGCCGCTCCGGGGACTCGGTCAGACGGGTGAGCACCTCGAGCTCGGCGGCGACCAGCGGGCCCTGGTGGGCCGGCAGCTGTGCCGCGACGTCGAACACGGAGGCGTGCTTGCGGTGGACCGCGCCGAAGGCGTCGCCCACGTAGGCGCCGTCGTCGCCGGCCAGCGCCGCCATCTCGCCGGCCAGCGCGGCGCGCTCGGCATCGTCCTTGGAGGTCTCGCGGGCGTCGAAGCGCACGTTCTCCAGCAACAGCACCTGGCCGTCCTGCAGGGCGGCGGCCTTCGCGCGCGCGTCGTCCCCGGTCACGTCCGCGGCCAGGGCGACGTCGGCGCCCAGCAGCTCGGCCATGCGCGCGGCGACCGGACGGAGGGAGTACGCGGGGTCCGGCTCACCCTTGGGGCGGCCCAGGTGGGCCATGACGATCACGCGCGCACCGGCCTCGGCCAGGTCCCGGATCGCGGGCAGCGAGGCCCGGATGCGGCCGTCGTCGGTGACGGTGTCCCCGTCCAGCGGGACGTTCAGGTCGGACCGGATGAGCACGGTGCGGCCGGCGACGCCGGCCTCGAGCAGATCGGTGAGGGTCGGTGCGGGCATGATGCCTCCTGGGGTGCCGGAGCGGGGTCGGTTCACGGTGCAGTCTAGGCGGACGGCCCGGGCCGACGGAGGAACCGTCGGCCCGGGCCGTCGGGCGCCGTGCGGGCTCAGAGCTTCGAGCCGATGAGGTCTGCGAAGTCCATGAGCTGGGAGGTGTAGCCGTACTCGTTGTCGTACCAGCCGATGATCTTCACGGTCTGGCCGATGGACTTGGTCAGCGGGGCGTCGAAGGTGCACGCCGCCGGGGAGGTGATGATGTCCGAGGACACGATCGGGTCCTCCGAGTAGACCAGGCGGCCCTGCAGCGGACCGGACTCCGCGGCCTTCTTGAACGCCGCGTTGATCTCCTCGACCTCCACGTGGCGCGTCAGCTCCACGGTCAGGTCGGTGGCCGAGCCGGTGATGGTGGGCACCCGCATGGCGAAGCCGTCGAGCTTGCCCTTCAGCTCCGGGATGACCTCGCCGATGGCCTTGGCCGCGCCCGTGGAGGTGGGCACCATGTTCTGGGCGGCGGCGCGCGCCCGACGGCGATCCTTCTTGTGCACGTTGTCGTGCAGGTTCTGGTCGCCGGTGTACGCGTGGATCGTGGTCATGATGCCGTCCACGATGCCGAACTCGTCGTTGAGGACCTTCGCCATCGGGGCCAGGCAGTTCGTGGTGCACGAGGCGTTCGAGACGATGTGCATCGTCTCCGCGTCGTAGGTGTGCTCGTTCACACCCATCACGAAGGTGCCGTCGACCTCCTTGGCGGGAGCGGAGATGAGGACCTTCTTGGCCCCGGCGTCGAGGTGGGCCTGCGCCTTGGGGCCGGTCGTGAAGATGCCGGTGCACTCGATGACCAGGTCCACGCCGAGCTCACCCCACGGCAGCTTCGTCGGGTCGGCCTCCTGGAAGAACGCGACGTCGCGGCCGTCGATGCGGAACCCCTTCTCGGTCCGCTCCAGCTCGCCCGGGTAGCGGCCCAGGATGGTGTCGTACTGGGTCAGCCAGAACAGGTCCTCGGGGTCGGCGAGGTCGTTCACCGCGACCAGCTCGAGGTTCTCGTGGCCGCGGTCCCTGAGCACGCGCACGATGTTGCGTCCGATGCGGCCGTAGCCGTTGATGGCGATCTTGGTCATGGTGGTCTCTCTCGTTAGTTCGCGTTGCGTGGTCCCCGTGGCGGTGGGTCCGGGGCGGTACGGTCGAGCGGTCGCGCCCGGTCCGGGCGCGCGGTGGGGACAGGGCCGGAGCGCCGAGCCCCTCCCCGCATCGGGGCGCTGACGTCGTGGGGCCACGACGTCAGCGCCCCGGTGCGCGGTGTGGATCAGGCCGGGAGGATCAGGCCGGAGGCGCCGGCGCGGGCGGCCTCGAAGCGGGCCTGCACGTCGGCCCAGTTCACGATGTTCCAGATCGCCTTGACGTAGTCCGCCTTGACGTTCTGGTAGTCGAGGTAGAAGGCGTGCTCCCACATGTCCAGCTGGAACAGCGGGATGGTGGCGACCGGCACGCCGTTCTGCTGGTCGTAGAACTGCTCGATCACCAGGTTGCCGCCGATGGGCTCGTAGGCCAGCACGGCCCAGCCGGAGCCCTGGATGCCGAGGGCGGCGGCGGTGAAGTGGGCCTGGAACTGGTCGAACGAGCCGAAGTACTCGTCGATGGCGGCGGCCAGCTCGCCGGTCGGCTTGTCGCCGCCCTCCGGCGAGAGGTTCTTCCAGAAGATCGAGTGGTTCGTGTGCCCGCCCAGGTTGAAGGCGAGGTCCTTCGACAGCTGGTTCACGGAGCCGAAGTCGCCGGCCTCACGCGCGGCGGCCAGCTTCTCCAGGGCGGTGTTCGCGCCCTTGACGTACGTGGCGTGGTGCTTGGAGTGGTGCAGCTCCATGATGCGGGCCGAGATGTGCGGCTCCAGCGCGGCGTAGTCGTAGTCCAGCTCCGGAAGGGTGTATTCGGTCATGCTTCCTCCTTGGTCAGGCGAGGCTGCGGGCAGGACGCCCTCGGCCTCCACCTCGGGCAACCTCGCGTCTCGGCGGCGTATTCCATCCGTCTCCATTGTGATCGGGGGCGGAGCGCCGGGGCCAGATCCCGTCGACGGTGATCCCGCGCTCAGCCTTCGGAGGCCGCGTCCGTCCCGGGGATGCCCCGCTCGGCGGCCCGCTTGTCCGCCATGGCCAGTAGCCGGCGGATGCGCCCGGCGACGGCGTCCTTGGTCATCGGCGGGTCCGCGAGGCGGCCGAGCTCGTCGAGGGAGGCCTGCTTGTGCTCGAGGCGCAGCCGTCCCGCGTAGCGAAGGTGGTCGGGCACCTCGTCCCCGAGGATCTCGAGGGCCCGCTCCACCTTCGCCCCGGCCGTGACAGCGGCCTGGGCGGAACGGCGCAGGTTGGCGTCGTCGAAGTTCGCCAGGCGGTTGGCGGTGGCCCGGACCTCTTTGCGCTCGCGCCGCTCGCGCCAGAGGGTCGCGGTCTGCTCCGCGCCGACGGCGGCGAGCAGCGTGGCGATCGCCTCGCCGTCGCGGACCACGACGCGGTCCGACTGACGCACCTCGCGCGCCTTCGCCGCCACGCGGAGCCGACGCGCGGCCCCCACCAGCGCGAGCGCGGCCTCCGGGCCCGGCGTGGTCACCTCGAGGGCCGCCGAGCGGCCGGGCTCGGTGAGGGAGCCGTGGGCCAGCAGGGCCCCGCGCCACACGGCGGCGGTGGCCGCCGTCGTCCCGCTGACGAGGACCGGCGCGAGGCCACGCACGGGCCGTCCCCGCTGGTCGATGAGCCCGGTCTGCCGGGCGAGGTCCTCTCCCCCGCGCACGACCCGGAGCACGTACCGCTGACCACGGCGCAGGTTGCCGCCGGAGACCACCACGATCTCCGGGGCCAGGCCGTACAGCTCGGTGATGGCGGCGCGCAGGCGGCGCGCACTGGCGCCGTGGTCCAGTTCAACCTCCACGACGACGCGGCCGGCCACGAGGTGCAACCCCCCGGCGAACCGCAGCATCGCCGCGGTCTCCGCCCGCCGCTCCGGGGTCGCGGCGACCGGCACACGGGCCAGCTCCTCCTTGAGGGTCATGGTCAGCGCCATGCTCGTGCTCCTTCTCGGCGAGGTGCGCGCGTCAGTGGGTCATCGCCTCGTCGATCGCGACGGCCAGGCGCAGCGGGTCGTGGACCTGGGGATCCTGGGCACTGCTCACTCTACTGAACGCCACGCGCGCGCCCATCCGGGCCGCCTCGGCCTCCACCGCCGCCCGGTCGGTGACCGCGTCCACGTCGGCGATCACCACGTCCAGCCGGAGGTCCGGCGCATAGGAGCGCAGCACCTTGAGGTGGTCGGCGTGGGTGAGGCCGGTGGTCTCCTGGTCTCCCGTGCGCAGGTTCAGCACCATGAGGCGCCGGGCGGTGGTGGCGGCGAGGGCCGCGCGCACGTCCGGCATCAGCAGGTGCGGCAGCACCGACGTGTACAGCGAGCCGGGTCCGAGCACCACCCAGTCGGCCAGCTCGATCGCCGAGAGCGCCTCCGGGGTGGCGGGGGCGTCGGACGGGCTCAGGCGGACGTCGGTGACGCGCCCCTCGAACGCGGCGACCGCGAGGGCCACCTGGCCCTCCACGCATCGGGTGCGCAGGCGGCCGTCCGGGCCGGCGCTGAGCACGTCCCCGCCGATGGTCAGCGGCACCCGCGAGACCGGCAGGACCTCACCGTGCGCCCGCAGCAGGGCGCCGGCCCAGCGCAGCCCGTCCACCGGGTCGCCCAGCAGCTCCCAGAGGGCGACGATCAGGAGGTTCCCGAGCGCGTGGTTGTCCAGGGTGGCCTGGTCGGCGGGCACCTCGGTGGAGCGGAAGCGGTGCTGCATGACGTGGGCCCAGGTCCGACCCCAGTCGGTGTCGTCGCACAGGGCGGCCAGCGCCATGCGGAGGTCGCCGGGCGGCAGCACCGCCATCTCCCGGCGGATGGTGCCGGAGGAGCCACCGTCGTCCGCCACCGTGACGATGGCCGTGAGGTGCCCGGCCACGTGCCGCAGGGCCGCGAGGGACGCGGAGAGGCCGTGGCCGCCGCCGAGGGCGGTGACGCGGGCCGTGGGGCGGGACATGCCCGCACCCACCCCGCGCCCTTCCGAACCCATCCCGGGCGGCAGGGGCAGTTGGCCGGTGAGCGGGGACGTCATTCGCGCCCCATGTCCCGGTGCTGGACGTGCACCGTGACGTGGGGCACCTGGGCCAGGCGCCGGGCCAGCTCCTCGGCGACGGCCACGGAGCGGTGCTTGCCGCCCGTGCAGCCGATGGCGAGCGTAGCGTAGTGCTTGTTCTCCCGCCGGTAGCCCTCGAACACCGGCCCCAGCATGGCGACGTACGTGCGCAGGAAGTCCTCGACACCGGGGCGGGAGAGCACGTAGTCCGCGACCGCGGCCTCCGTGCCCGTGTGCGGACGCAGCGCCGGCACCCAGTGGGGGTTGGGGATGAAGCGCATGTCCGCCACGAAGTTCGCGTCCGCCGGGACGCCGTACTTGAACCCGAAGCTCATGATGGTCAGGCGCAGCGTGACGGGGCCGGACTCCGAGAACAGCTCGGTGATCTCCGTGGCCAGGCCGTGCACGTTCAGCTCGGTGGTGTCCACCACGACGTCGGCACGCGCCTTGAGCGGCTCGACGACGTCCCGCTCCGCGCGGATGCCGTCCAGCAGCCGGGCGTTGCCCTGCATCGGGTGGGGGCGGCGGCCGGCCTCGAAGCGTTGCAGGAGGACGTGGTCCTCCGCATCGAGGAACACGGTGCGATACTCCACTCCGCTGTTGGCCAGGTGCTGCAGGGCGGCGTACAGCTCCTCGAAGTAGGAGCGCGAGCGCACGTCCACCACGATCGCCAGGCGCGGGAACGCCTCCGGCGAGCGGGCGATGAGCTCGGCCAGCGTGCCGAACAGGGCCGGCGGCATGTTCTCCACCACGTCCCAGCCGTGGTCCTCGAGCGCGTGCGCGGCGGTGGTCCGTCCGGCGCCGGACATCCCGGCGATCACGAGCACCTCGGATGTCGGCGGCTTCTCCGGCTGGAGGGTCTCCTCGGTCATGACTCCACTGTATCCGCGGGCGTGTCGGCCGTGAGCGCCGTGTGGACGGCCTCGGCCAGCCGCGGCCCGATGCCGGCGACCTCGGTCAGCCGGTCCACGCCGGCGGCCCGGATCTCGGCGACGGAGCCGAAGTGGTTCAGCAGCGCGGTGCGCTTGGCCGGGCCCAGGCCCGGGATCCCGTCCAGGGCGGAGACGGTCATCGCCTTGGACCGCCGGCTGCGGTGGCCCGCGATCGCGAACCGGTGCGACTCGTCACGGATGCGCTGGAGCAGGTACAGGCCCTCCGAGGTGCGCGGCAGGACCACCGGGAACTCGTCGCCCGGCAGCCACACCTCCTCGAGCCGCTTGGCCAGCCCGACCACGGGCAGGTCGTCCAGGCCCAGCTCCTCGAGGACCGCCGCGGCCGCGGCCACCTGGGGCGGGCCGCCGTCGACCACCACGAGCGAGGGCGGGTACGCGAAGCGGCGCCCCGCCTCCTGATCGTCCCCCTCGACCTGACCGGAGAGCGGGGCGCCCTCCGCGCGCTCCTTGGCCAGGCGGGCGAAACGACGCCGCAGGACGTCGCGCAGGGACGCCGTGTCGTCCCGGGCGGCCTCCCCCGTGACGTTGAAGCGGCGGTAGTCCTTCTTCTTCGGCAGCCCGTCCTCCATGACGACCATCGAGCCGACCACGTTGGTGCCCTGGGAGTGGGAGATGTCGTAGCACTCGATGCGCAGCAGGGGCTCGGTGATCTCCAGGGCCTCCTGCAGCTCCCGCAGGGCGGCGGAGCGGGTGGTGAGGTCCCCGGACCGCCGCGACTTGTGCAGCTTGAGGGCCATCTCCGCGTTCTCCCGGACGGTCTCCATGAGGTCCGCCTTCGAGCCCCGCCGGGGCACGCGCACGGCGACCCGGGACCCGCGCAGGCCCGAGAGCCACTCGGTGAGCTGTGCGGCGTCGTCGGGCTCGACCGGGACGAGGATCTCGTGCGGGATGCGCTCCGGCCCCTCGAGGTCGCCGTAGACCTGCTGGAGCAGGTGCGCGACCATCTCCGGCTCGGCGACGTCCTCCACGCGCTCCATGACCCAGCCGCGCTGGCCGCGGATGCGTCCCTGCCGGACGTGGAACACCTGCACCGCGACCTCCAGCTCGTCCGCGTGCAGGGCGAAGATGTCCGCCTCCGTGTTCTCCGGCAGCACCACGGCGTTGCGCTCGAACACGCGGCGCAGCGCGGCGATGTCGTCCCGCAGCCGGGCCGCGTCCTCGTAGCGCAGCTCCTCGACGGCACGGGCCATGGCCTTCTCCAGCTCGCGGATGAACCGGTTCGCGTCCCCGGCCATGAAGTCGCAGAAGTCCTGGGCCAGCGCGCGATGGTCCGCCGGGCTGATCCGGCCCACGCAGGGCGCCGAGCACTTGCCGATGTAGCCGAGCAGGCACGGCCGGTCCTGGGCGCGGGCCCGCTTGAACACGCCGGCCGAGCACGTGCGGACCGGGAAGACGCGCAGCATCAGGTCCACGGTCTCGCGGATCGCCTTGGCCGGGTGGAACGGGCCGAAGTACTTCACGCCGGGCTTCCGGTCGCCGCGCATCACCTGGACGCGCGGGAACTGCTCGTTCATGGTCACGGCCAGGTACGGGTACGACTTGTCGTCCCGGTACATGATGTTGAACCGGGGGCGGTACTCCTTGATCCACGTGTACTCGAGCTGGAGCGCCTCCAGCTCGGAGCCGACGACGGTCCACTCGACCGCGGCCGCCGTGAACACCATGGTCCGGGTCTTGGTGGCCAGCCGGGCGGGGTCCTGGAAATAGGAGCTCAGGCGGGCGCGCAGGTTCTTCGCCTTGCCGACGTAGACGACGCGTCCGTCCGCGTCGCGGAAGCGGTAGACGCCGGGCGACGTGGAGATCTCGCCCGGAGCCGGGCGGTAGGAGGCCGGATCAGCCACGGGCACCCGGGGCGGCGTTGTAGGCGTCCACCCGCTCCTGCCCCGAGAGCGCGCCGATGGCGTCCATGATCGCCGCCGTCGCGTCGCGGCGCTGCGGCAGGGTGTGTCGACGCCCGGGGTGGCCGAAGTCCAGGGGCGCGCCCACGCGCACGGAGAACCGGTGGGGACGGAAGCCGTTCGTGTCCGGCGGCTGGAGGTGCTGCGTGCCGACGAGGCCCACGGGCACCACGGGTGCGCCGGTGGCCAGGGCCAGCCAGGCCGCACCGGTGCGGCCGCGGTAGAGGCGGCCGTCGCGGCTGCGGGTGCCCTCCGGGTAGATGCCGACGCCCTGGCCGGACTCGAGCAGGCCCACGAGGGACTCGAGCGCGGCCACGGAGGCGGCCTGCTCGCCCCGGCGGACGGGGACGGAGCCCACGGACTCGAAGAACCGCCGCCGGACGCGGCCCCGCAGGCCCGTGCCCGTGAAGTACTCCTCCTTGGCGAAGAAGTGGACCGGGCGGGGGGCGAGGGCCTGGAGGATCACCGAGTCGACGAAGGACAGGTGGTTGGAGGCCATGACGAAGGGGCCCCGCGCAGGGACGTGCTCCATGCCGACGACCTCGGGGCGGCAGGTGAGCCGCAGGAGCGCGGCGGCGCTCCTGCGCACGGGCTCCGACGTCGCCATGGCTCTCCTTCGTCCGCGTCCTGCGTGGGCGGGGTCCATGCTACGCGAGCAGTTCCGCGAGGAACCGGCCCGTGTGGCTCTCCGCGACGTGTGCGACCTCCTCCGGCGTGCCCGCGGCCACGATCGTGCCGCCCCCGGAGCCGCCCTCGGGGCCGAGGTCGATCACGTGGTCGGCACTCTTGATCACGTCGAGGTTGTGCTCGATGGTGAGCACCGTGTTGCCCTTGTCCACGAGGGACTGGAGCACGTGCAGGAGCTTGCGGATGTCGTCGAAGTGCAGCCCCGTGGTCGGCTCGTCCAGCACGTAGATGGTGCGGCCGTTGGAGCGCTTCTGGAGCTCGGCCGCCAGCTTCACGCGCTGGGCCTCGCCGCCCGAGAGCGTGGTGGCGGGCTGGCCCAGGCGGACGTAGCCCAGACCGACGTCGACGAGCGTGTCCAGGTACCGCGAGATGCGGGTGTACGCGCTGAAGAAGTCCGCGGCCTCCTCGATCGGCATGTCGAGGACCTCGGCGATGTTCTTGCCCTTGTAGGTGACCTCGAGCGTCTCCCGGTTGTACCGGGCCCCGTGGCACACCTCGCACGGCACGTAGACGTCCGGCAGGAAGTTCATCTCGATCTTCAGCGTGCCGTCCCCCGCGCACGCCTCGCAGCGCCCGCCCTTGATGTTGAAGGAGAACCGGCCCTGCTGGTAGCCCCGGACCTTCGCCTCGGGGGTCTCTGCGAAGAGCTTGCGGATCGCGTCGAACACGCCGGTGTAGGTGGCGGGGTTGGAGCGCGGCGTGCGCCCGATGGGGCTCTGGTCCACGTGGACCACCTTGTCCAGGTGCTCGAGCCCCTCCACGGACCGGTGCCGGCCGGGCACGAGCTTGGCGCCGTTGAGCCGGTTGGCCAGGACCTTGTAGAGGATCTCGTTGATCAGCGTGGACTTGCCCGAGCCGGACACACCCGTCACGGCCGTGAGGACCCCGAGCGGGACCTCCACCGAGACGTCCTTCAGGTTGTTCTCCTGGGCGCCGCGGACCGTCAGCACGCGCCCCTTCTCCGGGACGCGACGCCGCTCCGGCACCGCGATGGAGCGGCGCCCGGAGAGGTAGTCGCCGGTGACGGACCGCGTGTTCGCCTTGAGATCCGCCAGGGAGCCCGAGTGCACGACCTCGCCCCCGTGCTCGCCCGCGCGAGGACCGATGTCCACGATCCAGTCCGCCTCGGCGATCGTGTCCTCGTCGTGCTCGACGACGATGAGGGTGTTGCCGAGGTCCCGCAGGCGCAGGAGGGTCTCGATGAGGCGGCGGTTGTCCCGCTGGTGCAGGCCGATGGACGGCTCGTCGAGCACGTAGAGGACGCCGACCAGCCCGGAGCCGATCTGCGTGGCCAGGCGGATGCGCTGGGCCTCGCCTCCAGAGAGGGTGCCGGCCGGCCGCTCCAGGTTGAGGTACTCCAGGCCGACGTCCAGCAGGAACGCCAGCCGGGCCAGGATCTCCTTGAGCACCTGGTCCGCGATCTGCCGCTCCCGGTCCGTCAGCCGCAGCCCCGAGAAGAACTCCATGGCCTCCCGCATGGGCAGGCGGGTGGCGTCCGCGATGGACAGGCCGCCCACGAGCACGTTCAGGACCGTGGGGTTGAGGCGGGCCCCGTGGCACGCCGGGCACGGGATCTCCCGCATGAACGACTCGTAGCGCTCGCGGGCGCCGTCCGACTCGGTCTCCCCGTGCTTGCGCATCACGTAGGGGATGACGCCCTCGAAGCCCGTGGTGTAGCGGCGCTCGCGGCCGAACCGGTTGCGGAACGTCACCTCCACCTTGAAGTCCTTGCCGTGCAGGACGGCGTCGCGCTCCGCCTCCGTCAGGTCCTTCCACGGGGTGTCCAGGGAGAAGCCCATCTCCTTGCCCAGCCCGCCGAGCACGCGCAGCCAGTAGTCCGAGGTGGACTTGCCGAGCGACCACGGCACGACGGCGCCCTCGCGCAGGGACAGCTCGTCGTTGGCGACGACGAGGTCCGGGTCCACCTGCAGACGGGAGCCGATGCCGGTGCACTCGGGGCACGCGCCGAACGGGTTGTTGAAGGAGAACGAGCGCGGCTCGATCTCGTCCACGGTCTGCTCGTGCCCGTTGGGGCAGGAGAGCTTCTCGGAGAACGAGCGGTACCGGGGGTTGCCCTCGGCGTCCCGCCCGCCGAACTCCGCGGTGTTCTTCCTGCCCTTCTCGGCGACCGGCTCCACGTCCACGAACTCGGCCACGACGAGGCCGTCCGCCAGCTTCAGGGCGGTCTCCACCGAGTCGGTGAGGCGCTGGCGGATGCCCTCCTTCATGGCGAGGCGGTCCACGACGACGGCGATGGTGTGCTTGACCTGCTTCTTCAGCACGGGCGGGTCCGAGAGCTGGACGGTCTCCCCGTCCACGACGGCGCGGGCGAAGCCCTGCGTGGACAGGTCCTTGAACAGGTCCACGAACTCGCCCTTGCGGCCGCGGACCACGGGCGCGAGCACCTGGAAGCGGGTGCGCTCGGGCAGCTCCTCGAGCTGGTCCACGATCTGCTGCGGGGTCTGCCGGCTCACCGGCTCGCCGCACTGCGGGCAGTGCGGCACCCCGACACGCGCCCAGAGCAGGCGCATGTAGTCGTAGATCTCGGTGATGGTCCCCACCGTGGAGCGCGGGTTGCGGTTGGTCGACTTCTGGTCGATGGACACGGCCGGGGACAGGCCCTCGATGAAGTCCACGTCCGGCTTGTCCACCCGGCCCAGGAACATGCGGGCGTAGGAGGAGAGCGACTCGACGTAGCGTCGCTGGCCCTCGGCGAAGATCGTGTCGAAGGCCAGGGAGGACTTGCCCGAGCCGGACAGACCCGTGAACACGACCATGGCGTCCCGCGGGAAGCTGACGTCCACGTCCTTCAGGTTGTGCTCGCGGGCGCCCTGGACGACGATGCGGTCCCGCTCGCCCGAGCGCGCGCCGCCGGGGCCGGAGGCGAGGCCGCCGGGGTGGGCCTCGACGGCGGAGGAGACGGTGGTGGAGGAGTTCTTGGGCACGCGGCCAGCATAGGGGCGGGTACGGACACGACACCGGGGTCTCGCCTGTGGGCGAACCCACCGCGGGCCGGGCCCGCCCTGGCGCCTCACCGCCCCGTCCGTACACTGTTGCGCATGCCCGAGACCGCCCGGAACCGCCTCCTGCACGATCTGCCCGCCGTCACGGTGCGCACCTGCTCCGTGTCGGAGATGGACAACAACGTGTACCTGCTCACCTCCAAGACCACGGGGGCGCAGGTGCTGATCGACGCCGCCGCCGAGGCCGAGGCCATCCGCGACCTCATCGCCTCGGCCGCGGACGACACCCCGTGCGAGCCGCGCCTCGAGATGATCGTCACCACGCATCGACACTGGGACCACGTGCGCGCGTTGCCGGCGCTGGCCTCCCTGACCGGGGCCCGCACGGCGGCCGGCGAGGACGACGCCGACGCGATCGCCGAGGCCACGGGGGTCGCCCCCGACGTGCGCCTGCGCCACGGGGACACCGTGGGGGCGGACGGGCTCCGGCTCGAGGTGGTGGCCCTGCGCGGCCACACGCCCGGGTCCATCGCGCTGGTGTGCCGCCCCGAGGCGGACGAGCCGGCCGTGCTCTTCACCGGCGACTCCCTCTTCCCGGGCGGGGTGGGCAACACCGAGGGCGACGACGGCCGGTTCCGTCAGCTGTTCACGGACGTGAGCGATCGGATCTTCGACGCGTTCGACGACGACGTGGTGGTCCACCCCGGCCACGGCGCCTCCACGACCCTGGGCGCCGAGCGCCCCCACCTGCCGGAGTGGGCCGAGCGCGGCTGGTGACGGTGCGCCCGGGCGGTCCCGGGCCCAGCGTCAGGCCGGCTTCTGCCCCGCCATGAACAGGCGCCGGGCCGGGAAGATCGTGACCGGGCCGCCGTCGTCGGCCGTGACACCGGGCACCGGCGGGTACGCCTCGCGCATGGCGGCGCGGTACCGGTCCACGAACGCCTCGAGCAGCCCGGCGCCCTCGGCGGCGCCCTCCTCGGCGTCCCAGCGGGCCAGGGCCTGCAGGCTCGGTCGCAGGGCCGCGCCGGAGGTCCACCGGAACACCGGGTCCTCGCCCGTCAGCACCTGCTGGTACTCCGTCTCCCAGACGACCGGGGACCACCCCGCCTCGAGGAACAGCCGCGTGTACTCCTCGGGCGGCGCCACGGTGCGGGTCGTCGCCACCCCGTGCAGCGGCTCGGAGAAGGCCGGGTCCTCCGCCAGCGCCACGATCGCCGCGTGGGAGGGCTGCTCGTAGGGCCGCGGGATCTGCGCCGCGAACCACGCCCCCGGCGTGAGGTCCCCGAGCCAGCGCCGGATCAGGCGACGGTGCGTCGGGATCCACTGGAGCATCGCGTTGGACACCACGACGTCCGTCGCCCCCGACGGGCGCCACTGCGAGGCGTCGACCGCCTCGAAGCGCAGGTTGGCGGGGGCGCCCGTGCGGGCCGCCTGCTCCCGGGCCCGCTCCAGCATGGCGGGCGAGTCGTCCAGACCGATCACCTCGGCGTCCGGCCAGCGCTCGGCCAGCGTCCGGGTCAGGGTCCCCGGGCCGCAGCCCAGGTCCACCACGACGCGCGGGGCCTCGGCGCGCACGCGCCCCACCAGGTCGTGGAAGGGGCGGGCGCGGTGTTCGGCGAAGCCCTCGTACTGCGCGGGATCCCAGGTGAACCCCCCGCCCTGTCGGCCGGTCACGTCCCCCACGACGGCGTCGGTGTCCGGGTGCGGGCTCTCGGGCGCGATCTGACTCATGGCGGCACCGTATCGCGCGGAGCGGCCGATACCCTGGGGGCGATGACTTCTGCCGCCACGAACCCGCCCTCGCTGACCGACCGCATCGACGCGCTCCCGCCGGCCCCGGACGCCGACGACGTCTTCGGGGCCTTCGCGGCCTGGACCGAGGACCGCGGGATCTCGCTCTACCCCGCCCAGGAGGAGGCCGCCCTCGAGCTGGTCCAGGGCCGGCACGTGATCCTGGCGACGCCCACCGGCTCCGGCAAGTCCCTGGTGGCGCTGGCCGCGCACGCCGACGCGCTCGCCCACGACGCCGTCTCCTACTACACGGCGCCGATCAAGGCGCTCGTCTCGGAGAAGTTCTTCGCGCTGGTGGACGTGTTCGGCGCGGAGAACGTGGGCATGGTCACGGGTGACTCCACCGTCAACGGTGACGCGCCGATCATCTGCTGCACGGCCGAGATCCTCGCCAACCGCGCGCTGCGCGAGGGCTCGGGCATGGAGATCGGCACCGTGGTGATGGACGAGTTCCACTACTACGCGGACCCCTCCCGCGGCTGGGCCTGGCAGGTGCCCCTCCTCGAGCTGCCGCAGGCCCGGTTCCTGCTGATGTCGGCCACCCTCGGCGACACGACCCGCCTCGAGGCGGACCTGACCGAGCGCACCGGGCGCGAGGTCGCCGTCGTCGCCCACGCGCAGCGCCCCATCCCGCTGACGTTCGAGTGGTCCGAGGTGCCGCTGCAGGAGAAGGTCGAGGAGCTCGTGGGCACCCACCAGGCACCGGTGTACATCGTGCACTTCTCGCAGCTGGACGCCGTGGAGACGGCCCAGGGTCTGTCCTCGATCTCGGTGACGTCCAGGGAGGAGAAGGAGGCGATCGCCGCGCGGATCGCCGGCTTCCGCTTCTCCGCGGGCTTCGGGCACACCCTGAACCGCCTCGTCCGGGCGGGCATCGGCGTGCACCACGCGGGCATGCTGCCCAAGTACCGCCGCCTCGTGGAGAAGCTGGCCCAGGACGGGCTGCTCAAGGTCATCTGCGGCACGGACACGCTGGGCGTCGGGATCAACGTGCCGATCCGCACCGTGCTGCTCACCGCGCTCTCCAAGTTCGACGGCGAGAAGACCCGCCTGCTCCAGGCCCGCGAGTTCCACCAGATCGCCGGCCGGGCGGGCCGGGCCGGCTTCGACACCTCCGGCACCGTGGTGGTCCAGGCCCCCGAGCACGTGATCGAGAACAAGGCGGCCGAGCGCAAGGCCGCGGCGAAGTTCGCGAACGTCAAGGACGAGGCCGAGCGGGCCAAGCGCATGAAGCAGTCCGTGAAGTCCGGCAAGCGCAAGACCCCGCCGGCCGGCTTCGTCTCGTGGGGGCCGGCGACGTTCGAGCGCCTCGTCTCCGCCGAGCCGGAGCCGCTGGTCTCCCGCATGCGGATCACGCACTCCATGCTGCTGAACATCCTCGACCGGCCCGGCGACCCGGTCATCGCGGTCCGGCGCCTGCTGCGCGGCACCCACGAGACCCCGGCCCGCCAGGCGGTGCTCATGCGCCGCGCGCTCGGGATCTTCCGGGAGCTGCTGGCCACGGGCGTCGTCGAGCGTCTGCCCGAGCCGGACGCCGAGGGCCGCACCGTGGACCTCACGGTGGACCTGCAGCCGGACTTCGCGCTCAACCAGCCGCTCTCCCCCTTCGCCCTCGCCGCGCTCGACCTGCTGGACCCGGCCGATCCCGACCACGCGCTCGACGTCGTCTCCGTGATCGAGGCGACCCTCGACCCGCCGCGCCAGGTGCTCTCCGCCCAGGTCAAGCACGCCAAGGGCGAGGCCGTGGCCGCCATGAAGGCCGAGGGCATGGACTACAACGACCGCATGCGGGCCCTCGACGAGATCACCCACCCGCGGCCGCTGGCCGAGCTCCTCGAGCAGCAGTTCGAGCTCTACCGGCAGGACGCCCCGTGGCTCGCGGAGTTCGAGCTGACCCCCAAGTCCGTGGTGCGCGACATGTTCGAGCGGGCCATGGGCTTCGGCGACTACGTGCGGTTCTACGGGATCGCCCGGTCCGAGGGCGTGCTGCTGCGCTACCTCACGGACGCGGTCAAGGCACTGCGCCACACCGTCCCCGAGGCGGCCCGCACCGAGGAGCTCCAGGTGCTGCTGGACTGGCTCGACGAGATGGTGAAGCAGACCGACTCGTCCCTCCTGGAGGAGTGGGAGGACCTGGTGGCCGGGGACATCGACGAGCTGCGCCGGGACATGGAGGCGCTCGAGCCGCCGGCCCCGCCTCGCCTGACGGACAACGAGCCCGTGTTCCGGGTGATGGTCCGCAACGCGATGTTCCAGCGGGTGCGCCTGTTCGGCGACGAGCGGGACGAGGCGCTCGCGCGCCTGTCCGGCGAGCTGTCCGCCGACGACTGGGCCGACGCCCTCGACGCCTACTTCGACGACCACGAGGACATCGACGACGGCCCCGCCGCGCGCGGCCCCGAGCTGTTCCGCGTGGCCGCGGCCCCCGACGTCGCCGCCCCGCTGGAGCTGGCCGGCCCGCGCTGGTGGGCGGTGCGGCAGGTCCTGAAGGACCCGGACGGGGACCTGGACCACGGGATCAACGCCGTGGTCGACCTGGACGCCTCCGACGAGGCGGGCCATCCCGTGATCCGGGTGGTCTCCGTGGGCGCGCCCGAGTCCGGGTGGGGCCTGTGAGCGCCGGGGACGCTCGGGCGGCAGGACGGCCCGTGGCGGGCGACCCGCGCGGCTTCGCTCCCCTCGAGCCGGCCCGCCACCGCGTGGGCGAGCGCACCGAGCTCTACGACGGCACCGTCACGGTGGACCACTGGTTCTCGGTGCCGATCGACCACGCGCTGGGCCTCGCCGAGGCCGAGGCGCAGGACGCGGCGGGCACCGGCGTCGGGCCGCACGGGCGCGGCACGCTGACCGTCTTCGCCCGCGAGATCCGGGCGAAGGACGACCCCGAGGGCGAGCGCCCCTGGGCCCTGTACCTCCAGGGTGGCCCCGGCAGTGCCGGGCCCCGCCCGGCGCGCCTGAGCGGCTGGCTCGGCGCGCTGGCCGAGAGCCACCGCGTGCTGCTGCTGGACCAGCGCGGCACGGGGCGTTCGACCCCGGCCACTGTGGCGACCCTGACCGCCCCGGGCGCCTTCGCCACGGACGAGGCGCGCGCCGAGCACCTGGTGCACCTGCGGGCGCCCTCGATCGTGCGGGACGCCGAGATGCTGCGCCTCGCCCTCGGCGCCGGGCCGTGGACCACACTGGGCCAGAGCTTCGGCGGGTTCTGCACGCTGAGCTATCTCTCCTTCCACCCGGAGGGCCTGCAGCGCAGCCTGGTGACCGGCGGCCTCGCCCCGCTCACCGGCCACGCCGACCGGGTCTACCGGGCCACCTACGCCCGGATGCGCGCCCGCACCGAGGAGTTCTTCGACCGGCACCCGGCCGACCGCGACGCGTGGTCGGAGGCCGTGGGGCTGATCCGCGCCGCCGAGGCCGCGGGCGCCCCGATCCCCCTGCCCGGCGGCGGGCCGCTCACCGTGGGACGGGCCCAGGGTCTGGGCATGCTGCTGGGCGGCAACACCCGCGTGGACCGCCTGCACTGGGTCCTCGCCGAGGCCGTGGACCGCACCGGACCCGCGCCGCGCCTGTCCGAGACGTTCCTGGCCGCCGTCGCCGACCAGGACGACCGCCTCGTCAACCCGCTCTACACCGTGCTGCACGAGGCGATCTACGCGCAGCCGGCGGACCTGGCCGGCGGCCGGGCGGACACCGGCTGGTCGGCGTCCCGGATGCTCGCCGAGCACCCGGACTTCGACCCGGAGGCGACCACGGTCCCGCTGCCCACGGGCGAACACGTCATGCCCTGGTCCGTCGAGGTCGACCCCCGGCTGCGGCCCCTGGCCGGCACGGCGCGGCTGCTCGCCGAGCGCACGCAGTGGGGCCCGCTCTACGACGTGGCTGCCCTGGCGCAGAACACCGTCCCCGTGGCCGCCGCGGTCTACGCCGACGACGTGTACGTGGACCGGGACCTCTCGCTCGAGACGGCGCGGCGCGTCCGCGGCCTGCAGGTGTGGGAGACCGACGCCTTCCACCACGACGGCATCGCCGACGACGGGCCGGCGATCCTCGACCGGCTCCTGGCGATGACCGCGGCGGACGGCGCCGGGACGACGACGGCCCCCGACCCGGTCGACTGACCGGCCCGGGGGCCCGGGCGCCGGCGGAGCACTCCCCCGGTGCCGTGATCGGCTCAGACGGTGGGCCCGTCCTGTCGCACGATCTGCTCGGAGACCCCGCGCGCGTCGTCGTCACGGGGATCGGCGAGCCGGGTCTCGTGGGCCGTGCGGATGATGGCCGACCACGCGTCCTTGTGCTCGAGCAGCTGGTCGCGCCAGCGCTGGTCCAGGGCCTCGGCCCGGGCCGTCCAGCGGTCCATCAGGGCGGCGGCGCGCTCGCGCTCGGCCGGGTCGGCGTCCTCGGCCAGCTTCGAGTACCGATACGAGTACTTCTCGGCGTTCTGCAGCGCCCGCAGGGCCTGGCCCTTCGGCGAGGCCAGGGAGATCGCCACGGTGATCGCCAGGATCACGACGACGACCACGAGGGACAGCGTCGTGGGGATCTCGACGACGGGCACGTTCTCGCCGCCGTTGATGAACGGCAGGTTGTTCTCGTGCAGGGCGTGCAGGATCAGCTTCACGCCGATGAACGCCAGCAGCGCGGAGAGCCCGTAGGCCAGGTAGACGAGGCGGTCGAGCAGGCCGTCGATCAGGAAGTACAGCTGGCGCAGGCCCATGAGCGAGAACGCCGTGGCGGTGAAGACGATGTACGCCTCCTGGGTCACGCCGAAGATCGCGGGGATGGAGTCGAAGGCGAAGAGGATGTCCGTGGCGCCGATCGCGATCATCACGAGGAGCATCGGCGTCATGAGGCGCTTGCCGTCCACCGTCGTGAAGAGGCGGTCGCCGTCGAACTGCTCGGAGGCGGGCAGGAACCGCTTGACGAGGCGGACCATCACGTTGTCCGCCTCGTCCTGGGCGCCCTCGGCGTCGCCGGACATCTCGCCCTTGAGCTGGCCGCCGGCGATGATCAGCAGGAACAGGCCGAAGAGGTAGAACACGTCCGACCACGCGGCGATGACGGCGGCGCCCAGCAGGATGAACAGGGTGCGCGAGATCAGCGCGAACGTGATGCCGAACAGCAGCACCTTCTGCTGGTACTCGCGCGGCACCCGAAAGCTGGCCATGATGACCAGGAAGACGAACAGGTTGTCGACGCTGAGCGCCTTCTCCAGCAGGTAGCCGGTGTAGTACTCGACCGCGTGCTGGGTGTCGCCGAAGGCGAAGAACACGAGGCCGAAGACGAGCGCGAGGCCGACGTAGACGCCGGACCAGATCGCGGCCTCCCGGATCGACGGCGTGTGCGCCTTGCGGACATGGGCGAAGTAGTCGAACGCGAGGAGCCCGACGATCAGCGCGATCGTCAGGCCCCAGGTCAGGCCGTTGATTTCCACGGGTCACCTCTCGGCGTCAGGGGTCAGGACGGTGCCGCAAGTCTCTCCGCCCGCCGCGGCCGCGGCCCGGGCCCCTGTGTCCGGCCGGCGGCGCGCTCTCGGCGGCCGCGGCGTGCTGACGTCCACAGTGTTCGGGATACTCCCCTACGTCGCCGGTCAGTCTACCCGGTCGCACGACGACGCCCCGACCCGCGGCGGGCGGAGCGGGGCGTCGTCGGGCCCGCTGGTGCGGGCCCATGAGGGCGAAGATATTGGCGGTCAGGACGATGAACCAGTTCTGGGTGAGGCCGAAGATCGCCGGGATGGAGTCCACCGCGAACATCACGTCCGTCAGGCCGATCGTGATGAACACGACCACCATGGGGGTGAACATGCGCCGGCCGTCCACGGTGGTGCGCAGTCGGTTGCCGTCGTAGTCCGGCGCCACGTTGAGGCGGCGGGTCAGGCGGGCCACGACGCCCGGCTCGGACTCCTCGTCCCCGCCGTCGTCCTTGAGCTGCTGCCAGGCGGTCCAGAGCAGGAAGGCGCCGAAGATGTAGAACTCCCACGTCAGGTGCTCGATGGCGACGGCGCCGACCGCGATGAACACCGCGCGGGCGATCAGCGCGATGATGATGCCCACCATCAGCACCTCCTGCTGGTAGCGGCGGGGCACCTGGAACTTGGCCATGATGATGAGGAACACGAACAGGTTGTCCACGCTGAGGCTGTACTCGGTGACCCAGCCGGCGAGGAACTCGGTGCCGTGCTGCGCATCGCCCAGGGCGAAGAGCAGCCCCGCGAAGACCAGCGCCAGCGCCACGTAGAACCCGATCCACAGGCCGGCCTCCTTCATGGAGGGCTCGTGGGGGCCGCGCCAGTCTAGACGGGTGCGGTCCCGCGCGCGGATGCGGGTGGGCCCGGTCTCAGGCTGCGCCGGGGGCGGTCAAGCCGAGGGCGAGCCAGACGACGACGGCGCCGGCGGCGGCCAGGCCCCAGCTGGCGAGGGAGCCGATGAGGAACTCCTCCGCGCGCGAGCCGGCTCCGCGGTCCGCCGAGATCTCCGGGAAGCGCACGATGCCCTTGGCCGCCATCAGGGCCGCGATCACCGGATAGGCCTGCGCGAGCCCCAGGACGACCATGAGCAGTCGCTCCATGGGCCCGATGTAGCGACCGCCGCGCAGGCCGTCGGCCGCGGGGTCCGTGGGCGCGGCGGACGGCACGGTCGTGGGCTCCGCCGCGGGGTCCTCCGCCTCCTCGTCGCCCCCGTCGGCGGACCGGCCCGCCAGGGCGAGGACCGCGCGGGTGACCCGGTTGCCGGTCTCGGTCAGCGCCACCGTCACCGCCAGCAGCGTGAGTGCCGGGGGCGCGGAGCGCAGACCCGCGGGCGCCAGGGTCGACTCGAGCACGGCCACCAGGCCGACCGCGGCCGCCACCGCGACCACCCCGAGCGGCCGGTCCGGGTGCAGCCACGTCCAGCCCATCAGCAGGCCGAGGGCCACCAGGCCGCCGCCCACCGCGACGGAGATGCCGGTCGGCGCCAGGACGGCCACCAGCACCGCGGCGAGGACGGCGGCCACCGCCGCGCCGGCCCGGGCCAGCCACCGCCGCCGGGGGGTGGGCCAGGCGCCGGGCAGGACGGCGTCGAGCAGGTCGTGCAGCCCCAGCGCGAGCAGGGCGAGGGCGGTCACGGCGCGACCTCCGTCGCCGCGGCGGCGAGCTCGGCGTCCAGCTCGAGCAGCCGGTCGATCCCGGACCGCGCGACGGCCTGTGACACCGCGGACTGCGTGATCCGCTCCGCCCGTGCCGCCTCCGCCTGGGTCGCCCCGCCCAGCAGGGCGGCGGCGATTCGGCGTTCGCGGGCCTTGAGTCGGCCGAGGACATGGTCGCGCAGCAGGACGAGCCCGTCCACGGCGGCGGTGAGGGACGGGTCCGCGGCGCGGAAGGCGGTCGCGGCTCCGACAGCCCGCTCATGCGCGCGCTCGACGGCCTCGCGGGCCCGATACCAGGCCGGTCCGTCCTCGATGCCGTCTCCGCCGGCGTCCAGGGCCCGCCGCTGCCCCAGGCCGATCCCGAAGCGCAGGTCCAGGCCCGGGGGCAGGGCGAGCGTGACGCGGACGGTCAGCCGGAGCGCGTCCGGCCAGGTGCGGTGCAGCGCCTGGAACTCGTCGCCGACGCTGGCCCAGGCGGGACGCAGCGGCGGGACGTCCTGTTCCGCGGCCGCGAAGGCGGCCAGGATCTGCTCCTGCGCGCGGTCCCGGTCCGGGAGGGCGCGGGAGCCGACGATGTCCGCGATCACGGCCGCGACCGGGGGTGCTGCGCTCATGGCGTCACACTATCACTGATATGAAGATATTCATCAGTGTTTTCATAACACCCCGGGGCGCGGAACGCGCCGGGCGGTCACTGCTCCCGCTTCATCTGCCGCAGCTCCTTCTTGAGCTCGCCGACCTCATCGCGCAGGCGGGCCGCGAGCTCGAACTGCAGGTCCGCCGCCGCCTGGTGCATCTGCTGCGACATCTGCTCGATCAGATCGGCCAGGTCCTTGGCGGGCAGCGACGCCGGGTCCACCGCCGGGGCCTCGGCACCCTCCCCCGTGGCCGGGGCCCGGTCCAGTGAGCTGAGGCCGCGGTGGCCCATGCCGAAGTCGAACCCGGACTTCACGCCCCCCATGCCCTTGAGGAAGTCGGCGGTGTCCGCGTCCTCCCGGGCCAGCTGGTCCGTGATGTCCGCGATGCGCTTGCGCAGCGGCTGGGGGTCGATCCCGTGCTCCTCGTTGTACGCGATCTGCACGGCCCGGCGCCGCTCGGTCTCGTCGATCGCCCGCCGCATGGAGTCCGTGACGTTGTCGGCGTACATGTGGACCTCGCCGGAGACGTTGCGGGCGGCGCGGCCGATGGTCTGGATGAGGGAGGTGGTGGAGCGCAGGAAGCCCTCCTTGTCCGCGTCCAGGATCGCCACGAGCGAGACCTCGGGCAGGTCCAGGCCCTCGCGCAGCAGGTTGATGCCCACCAGCACGTCGAAGGTGCCCTTGCGCAGCTCCCGCAGCAGCTCCACGCGGCGCAGCGTGTCCACATCCGAGTGGAGGTACTCGACCTTCACCCCCGCCTCGAGCAGGTAGTCCGTGAGGTCCTCGGCCATGCGCTTGGTCAGCGTGGTCACCAGGACGCGCTCGTCCTTGGCCGTGCGCACCCGGATCTGCTCGAGCAGGTCGTCGATCTGGCCCTCGGTCGGCTTGACCACCACCTGCGGGTCCACCAGCCCGGTGGGCCGGATGATCTGCTCGACGTAGCCGTCCGCCTGGCCGAGCTCGTAGGCGCCCGGCGTCGCGGAGAGGTACACGGTCTGCCCGATCCGTTCGAGGAACTCATCCCACTTCAGCGGGCGGTTGTCCATGGCCGAGGGCAGGCGGAAGCCGTGCTCCACGAGGGTGCGCTTGCGGGACATGTCCCCCTCGTACATCGCGCCGATCTGCGGGATGGTCACGTGGGACTCGTCCACCACGAGCAGGAAGTCGTCCGGGAAGTAGTCCAGCAGGCAGTGCGGGGCGGAGCCGGCGGGACGGCCGTCGATGTGGCGCGAGTAGTTCTCGATGCCGTTGCAGTAGCCCATCTGCTGCATCATCTCGAGGTCGTACGTGGTGCGCATGCGCAGCCGCTGCGCCTCGAGGAGCCTGTCCTGGGACTCCAGCTCCTGCAGCCGCTCCCGCAGCTCGTCCTCGATGGTGGTGATCGCCCGGCCCATGCGCTCGTCGCCGGCCACGTAGTGCGAGGCCGGGAAGATGTACATCTCCTCCTCCTCGCGCACCACCTGGCCGGTGAGCGGGTGCAGGGTCTGGATGGACTCGATCTCGTCCCCGAAGAACTCGATGCGCACCGCGAGCTCCTCGTACATGGGGATGATCTCCACGGTGTCCCCCCGCACCCGGAAGGTGCCGCGGTGGAAGTCGACGTCGTTGCGCACGTACTGCATCTGCACGAACCGCCGCAGGAGCACGTCCCGGTCCATCTCCGCACCGCGGCGCAGGGTGACCATCTGCTCGATGTACTCCTCGGGCGTGCCGAGGCCGTAGATGCAGGAGACGGTGGCCACCACGATCACGTCCCGCCGGGTCAGCAGCGCGTTCGTGGCCGAGTGGCGCAGCCGCTCGACCTCCTCGTTGATGGAGGAGTCCTTCTCGATGAAGGTGTCCGTCTGCGGGACGTACGCCTCGGGCTGGTAGTAGTCGTAGTAGGAGACGAAGTACTCGACCGCGTTGTTGGGCAGCAGCTCCCGGAACTCGTTGGCCAGCTGCGCCGCGAGCGTCTTGTTCTGCACCATCACCAGCGTGGGCCGCTGGAGGCGCTCGACGAGCCACGCCGTCGTCGCCGACTTGCCCGTGCCGGTGGCGCCCATCAGGACGACGTCCTTCTCCCCCGCCTCCACGCGCTCGGCGAGCTCGGCGATGGCCTTCGGCTGGTCACCGGAGGGCTGGTAGGGGGAGATGACCTCGAACGGGGCGACGACGCGGTTGATCTTCTGGGCCAGGCTCATGGCAGAACCCTACGTCGCGCCCCGGACACCCCGGCGGTCAGTCCGCCGAGGGCTCAGCCGCGCCGGGGGCGAGGAACCGGTCCCACACCTGGTTCGCCACGGACGCGAGCCGCTCGAGGTCGGCGTCGTTGACGATGACCACGTCCGCGACGGCGCGCCGCTGCTCGTCCGTGGCCTGGGCCGCGATCCGCGCCTCGGCGTCCGCGCGGCTCATGCCGCGGTCCTCCACCATCCGGCGCAGGCGCTCCTCGAGCGGGGCCTCCACCACGATCACGAGGTCGAACGCGTCCGCCTGCCCGGTCTCCACCAGCAGCGGCACGTCCTGGACCACGACGGCGTCCGGCCCGGCCTCGGCGACGATGCGCCGGGCCGCAGCCCGGATCCGGGGGTGCACGATGCGGTTCAGGCGCTGTCGGGCGCCCTCGTCCCCGAAGACGATGCGGGCCATCTCGACGCGGTCGAGCTCACCGTCCGCGGTGATGACGCGGTCCCCGAACTCGTCCTGGACGGCGGCCAGCCCGTCGGTGCCCTTCTCGAGGACCAGCCGGGCGAGGGCGTCCGAGTCCACCAGGAGCGCGCCACGCTCCTGCAGGACACGGGCCACCGCGGACTTGCCGGCGGCGATCCCGCCGGTCAGGCCCACATGGACGCGCGGCCGTTCGGCCACCGGGTCGGTCTCGGTCATACGCGCTCTCCTCGGGCGGCCTCGAGCTGAGGCTGGATCTTGGCCTCCCAGTATGCCCGGACGGCCTCCTGCAGGTCCTCGAGCGAGCCGTCGTTCTCGATCACGGTGTCCGCGATCTCGGCCCGCTCCTCGTCCGCCGCCTCCTCGTCGATGAAGGCCCAGGCCCGCTCGCGGGTCATGTCGTGGGACTCCATGAGCCGGGCGACGCGCACCTCGGCGGGAGCGGAGACGGCCAGCACCTGGTCGAAGTCCTGTCCGGAGCCGGTCTCGGCCAGCAGGGCCAGGTCGACCACCAGCACGGAGTCCTCGCCGATCTCGCGGGCCCGGCGGTTCGCCTCGTCGCGCACCGCCGGGGAGACGATCTCGTACATGCGCGTCCGGGCGGTCGAGCTCTCGGTGGTGAGCCGGTTGAGGGTGCGCGCGTCCAGGGTGCCGTCCGCGCGGACGATGTCCTCGCCGAAGACCGAGCGGAGCTCCTCGAGCACGGGGTTGCCGGGCACGAGGATCTCCCCCATCAGGTCGTCGAACTCCACGACGACGGCGCCCAGCCGCTCGAGCTCCGCGCCGACCTCGGTGCGGCCCGCGGCGATGCCGCCGGTCAGGCCGACGGTGACGAGGGCCTTGGCCGCGTCGATGCGCTGCTGGTGCCACGTCTTCGGGGTGTGCGTGTCGTTCTCCGGCTCGGTGCCGACCTCGAACTCGGGGCGGATCACGAAGTCCGAGACGTCCACGCCGTCCTCGGTGGCGCGGCGGCGGTACTCCTCGACCGGCAGCACCTGCTTCCACTGGCGGGTCCGCATGGGCCGCGCGGCACCCGCGTCCTCGCGCAGGGCCTGCAGCAGCAGTGCGGCCTGCGTGACGGTGATGAGCAGGATGGGCAGGCCGATCACGATGATGACCTCCTGCAGCGCCGCCAGGCCGTTCTCGCCCGCGGTGAGGATGATGGCCGCGCAGACCGCGCCGATGGACACGGCCCAGAACACGGACTGGCGGCGGGGCGCGGCATCCTCGTGGCCATTGGCCATCGCGTCCATCACGAGCGCGCCCGAGTCGATCGAGGTGATGAAGAACAGCGTGATGACCACGAGCGCCACGACCGCGGCCACCGTGTAGAGCGGCGTGCCCTGCAGGTGCTGGAACAGGGCGGCCTGGACGTTGCCGTCGGTGACGATCGTCTGCGTGAGGTCACCGCCCTGGCCCGGCGCCGGCGCGGTGGCGCGGTCCGACTGGAACGCGGAGTAGCCGTAGATGCCCATCCAGATGATGACGAACGCCGTGGGCAGGCCGAGGCCGGCCATGATGAAGGAGCGGATGGTGCGGCCGCGTGAGATGCGGGCGAAGAACATCCCCACGAAGGGCGCCCACGTCACGGTCCAGGCCCAGTAGAAAACGGTCCAGTCACCGGACCACTGGCCCGAGTTGTACGTGTCGTTGTAGGTGGAGAGCACGGGCAGCATGGAGGCGTACTCGCCGATCGCCTGCACGGTGCCGCGGATGACGTCCATGCTGGAGACGGCCCACATCAGGACGTACACGAGCAGGGCGATCGCCAGCAGGATGTTGGCGTAGGACAGCCGCTTGACGCCCTTGTCCATGCCGACCAGCACGGAGGCCGTGCCCACGGCGGTGACGACGGCCAGGATGAGCGCCTGGACCCAGCCGGCCACGGGGGTGCCCAGCACGTAGTTCATGCCCGCGTTGATCTGCAGGGCGCCCAGGCCCACGGACACGCCGAGGCCGAACACGGTGGAGACCACGGCGATGATGTCGATCGTCTTGCCGATGGGGCCGTGGATGCGATCGCCGAGGAGGGGCTGGAAGGCGGAGGACACGCGCGGGGGCAGCTTGCGCTTGTACGTGAAGTAGCCGAAGCACAGGCCCGGGACGAGCAGGATCGCCCACATGTGGATGCCGAAGTGGAAGTTCGCGATCGCCATGGCCTCCGAGGCCGCGCGGTCGGAGAACGGCTCCGTCCCCGCCATGGGCGGGTTGGCGTAGTGGTTCATCGGCTCCGCGATGCCCCAGAACATCAGCACCGCGCCGACGCCGGCGGCGAACATCATGCCGAACCAGGTCAGGCCGGAGTACTCCGGCACCGCGTCGTCGTCGCCGAGCTTGACCCGGCCGTACCGGGTCACGGCGAGGATGAACAGGAACGCCACCAGCAGGGTCAGGCTGAGGGTGTAGATCCAGCCGACGTCGTAGCGCAGCCAGCTCGAGACCACGCCGAAGGCCGCCTGGACCGGGCCAGGGAACAGGCCCATCGCGGCGGTGAAGAGCACGACCGCGGCGGCCGAGCCGAAGAAGATCGCCGGACTCGTGCGGAGCCCCAACGTGTCGTGCAGGCGAGTGAGCGGGGAAGTCATGAGTCTCCCGGGACAGGGTCATGGGAGGCCCGCGGCGGCACGCGTGCTCGCTCACCGGTGGGCCGGTGCCGGGTGGCACGGTCTTCCACTGTACCGAAGCTCACGTCGGGGCTCGACGGCGTGCCCGTCCTCGGCCAGCCCCTAGGGTGGGGTCATGCCCGATCCCGCCCCCGCCCCGACCGCGCGCTGCACGGTCCTGCCGGCGTCCGCCCGCGACCCCGACGGCTGGCTGGAACGGGAGGTGGAGATCCGCCGCAGCCGCTTCCTCACCTACCTCGGGCGCGTCGAGGACGAGGCGCAGGCGCGCGAGATGGTCGCCGTCCTGCGGCGCCGGCACCACGACGCGCGGCACGTGTGCAGCGCGTTCGTCCTCGGCCCCGCCCGGGACCGGATGCGCTCCAGCGACGACGGCGAGCCCGCCGGCACGGCCGGCGTCCCCATGCTCGAGGCCGTCCTCCAGCGCGAGACCGCGCCGGGCCGGACCGACCTGACGGACGTGTGCGCCGTCGTCGTGCGCTGGTTCGGGGGGATCAAGCTGGGCGCCGGGGGCCTGGTGCGCGCCTACTCGGACTCGGTGTCCGGGGCACTCGACGCCGCCCCGCTGCGCACCCGCTCCCGGCTGGCCCTGCTCGCGGTGGAGGCGCCCCACACCGACGCCGGCCGGTGGGAGAACGAGCTGCGCGCGGCGGGCGTGTCCGTGCTGGAGGCGAGCTACGGCGCCGCGGGGGTCCGCCTGACGGTCGGCGTGCCGGACACCGAGGAGGCCCGCGCGGCGTTCGCGGCGCGGCTCGCGGACGTCACGGCCGGCGCGGGGCATGCGGAGCGGATCGGAGAGGACTGGGTGGACCATGAGTGAGCCGTTGCCCCGGGGGGTCACCCCCGATGTCGCCCGTGGCGGGCTGCCGGACGACCTCACCGCGGGCGTGGACTTCGCGGCGCTGGATCGGTGGCCGCTGCCGACCGAGCCCGACCGCCAGGCCCACGACGCGGCGGACCTGCTCCTGCTCGACACCCTGGCCGGGTGGATCGCGAGCGGGCACGTCCCCGGCCCGGTGGCCGTCCTGGAGGACCGGCACGGCGCGCTGACCCTGCCCCTGCTCACGGCCGGCCACGACGTCCGGATCCACCAGGACGACGCCTCCGCCGAGCGCTCGCTGGACGCGAACCTCGCCGCGTGGCGCGCCGCCGGTCGCCTCGGCGGGGAGACGGGCGAGCTCGAGCGAACGGCCACGCCTGAGGAGGCGGCCCGGGGCGCCCGGACGGTCCTGCTGCCGCTGCCCCGCTCGCTCGACGAGCTCGACCGGCTGTCCCGGATCGTCGCAGCCGTGGCCGACCCCGGCGTGGTCCTGCTGGCCGGCGGCCGCGACAAGCACATGAGTCCGCGCATGAACGCGGTGCTCGGCGCGGCGTTCGAGGACGTCGTCGCCGGACGGGGACGCCGCAAGGCGCGCGTGCTCACGGCCCGGGGCCCACGTCCCGGCGTGACCCCCCGGCCGCCGGAGGAGGCCGACCGCGACGTCCCCGGCGTGGGGCGCCTGCACCTGGTGGCCCACGCCGGCACCTTCGGCGGAGCCGCCGCCGACCCGGGCACCCGTCTGCTGCTCACCTCGCTCGCCGACGACCCGCGCCCGCCGGGGCGCGCCGTGGACCTGGGGTGCGGCAACGGGCTGCTCTCGGTCGGGGCGGCGCGGCTGTGGCCGCACGTCACCGTGCTGGCCACCGACCAGTCCGCCGTGGCGGTCGCCTCGACGCTCGCCACGGCCCGCGCGAACCGCGTGGCGGACCGCGTCCGGGCCGTGCGCGACGACGCCCTGACCACGTGGCCGGACGGGACGGAGGAGTGCGTGCTCCTGAATCCCCCGTTCCACGACGGCAACGCCGTGGACCCCTCCGTGGCCCACCGGCTGGTGGCGGCCGCGGCGCGGGTGCTGGAGCCGGGCGGCCGGCTGTGGTGCGTCTGGAACTCGCACCTGCGGTACCGGCCGGTGCTGGAGGACCTCGTCGGGCCGACCCGGCAGACGGCGCGCGACCGCACGTTCACCGTGACGGTCTCCGAGCGCCGCTGAGCGCGGCCGTCGGGTCCCGTCCGCTCCCCCACGGCCAGCCCCCCGGGACGCGACGACGCCCCGCCCCTCCGGAGGGAGGGACGGGGCGTCGGGTGCTCGGCGCGGGCCGTCAGGGACGGTCACGCACCGCGGCGATCAGTTGCCGGTGAGCTTCTCGCGCAGGGCGGCGAGGGCCTCGTCGGAGGCCAGGGTGCCTCCGTCCGAGGACGGGGCCTCGGAGGAGTAGGACGAGCCGCCCAGGCCCGCACCGGCGTCGGCGCCGGCGGTGGCCTCCTCCTGGAGGGAGCGGCGCACCTGCTCCTTGTGGGCCTCCCAGCGGGCCTGAGCGTCGGCGTACTGCTGCTCCCAGGCGGCGCGCTCGGTCTCGAAGCCCTCCATCCACTCGTTGGTCTCGACGTCGAAGCCCTCGGGGTACTTGTAGTTGCCCTCCTCGTCGTACTCCGCGGCCATGCCGTAGAGCGCCGGGTCGAACTCGGTGCCCTCGGGGTCCACGCCCTCGTTGGCCTGCTTGAGGGACAGGGAGATGCGGCGACGCTCGAGGTCGATGTCGATGACCTTGACGAACAGCTCGTCGTTGACCGACACGACCTGCTCGGCGGTGTCGATGTGGCGCGAGGCCAGCTCCGAGATGTGCACGAGGCCCTCGATGCCGTCCTCCACGCGGACGAACGCACCGAACGGCACGAGCTTGGTGACCTTGCCCGGCACGACCTGGCCGAGGGCGTGGGTGCGGGCGAAGAGCTGCCACGGGTCCTCCTGGGTCGCCTTCAGCGACAGGGAGACACGCTCGCGGTCCATGTCCACCTCGAGGACCTCGACGGTGACCTCCTGGCCCACCTCGACGACCTCGGACGGGTGGTCGATGTGCTTCCAGGACAGCTCGGAGACGTGCACGAGGCCGTCCACGCCGCCCAGGTCCACGAAGGCGCCGAAGTTGACGATGGAGGACACGGTGCCGTTGCGGACCTGGCCCTTCTCCAGCTTGTGGAGGAAGTTGGAGCGGACCTCGGACTGGGTCTGCTCGAGCCAGGCGCGGCGGGACAGGACCACGTTGTTGCGGTTCTTGTCCAGCTCGATGATCTTCGCCTCGAGCTTCTGGCCGATGTAGGGGGCCAGGTCGCGCACGCGGCGCATCTCCACGAGGGAGGCCGGGAGGAAGCCGCGCAGGCCGATGTCGAGGATGAGGCCGCCCTTGACCACCTCGATGACGGTGCCCTCGACGACGCCGTCCTCCTCCTTGATCTTCTCGATGTCGCCCCAGGCGCGCTCGTACTGGGCGCGCTTCTTCGAGAGGATCAGGCGACCCTCCTTGTCCTCCTTGGTGAGGACCAGGGCCTCGACGGTGTCGCCCACGGCCACGACCTCGTCCGGGTCCACGTCGTGCTTGATGGACAGCTCGCGGGACGGGATGACGCCCTCGGTCTTGTAGCCGATGTCGAGCAGGACCTCGTCGCGGTCCACCTTGACGACGGTGCCCTCGACGAGGTCGCCATCGTTGAAGTACTTGATGGTCGCGTCGATGGCGGCGAGCAGGTCCTCGGCAGAGCCGATGTCGTTGATGGCGACCTGCGGGGCGTTGGAAGTGGTGGTCATGTAGGAGGGACTCCGTTGGGATCGGGGGTCACGTCGGGATCGATGCCGCCGGTGGGCGGCATCCGGGCACCAGAGGGGCCCCACCCGGCGTGGGTCGTGATGGACATGTATCAAACGCGCACGAATGTGCTCGTCCAGCGTATCAGAAGCCGACGAGGGTGTGCAGGGGTCGGCTGGGTCGCACAAGCCCGTCGAACGCCTCCGCCGCGCCGGCCCGCAGCTCCGCCACGACACCGGCCTCCGCCAGCACCGCGGCGCCGGCCCCGCGGGAGTGCCCGCCGAGCCAGAGCGCGGAGAACCGGGCCGCGTCGAGCCGGAGCCCCGCGCCCATGCGGACGGCGTCGGCCGCGGGGCCCAGCCGCTCGGCGGCGCCGCGCCCCTGGCGGACGGTGAGCCGCCACGTCCCGTCGATCGCGCCGAGCGCGTCCTCGACGGCGACGACGACCTCCCCGTCGCCCGCCCAGCCACGGGCCGCCATGGCGGCGGGCAGGTTCAGGACCCGCAGGTACAGGTCGTCGGAGCCGCGGTGCCGGCTCACCCGCCGCTCGTCGACGAAGAGCGCCTCGAGCCAACCGGGCTCGGGTGCGCGGCCCCACTCGATCCGCTCGACCAGGTCCAGCCGGGCCAGGTGGTGGACGAGCCCGCGCCGCGCGTCGGCGGTCGCCGCGAGGAACGCGGTGACGGTGATCGTGGGCGGCTCCTTCTCCCAGCCCTCGAACCGATACAGCGCGACGCCCTGGACCCGCCCGTCGTCGTCGCGGTGGACCGCCGCGTACAGCCCCGAGCCGCGCCCCTCGTTCCGACTCGCCTCGCGGTCCTCCCAGCGAGGCACGCTGAACGAGGTCCGCTGGACCGAGCCCGGGGTGGCCGGCAGCACCCGCCCGTACAGCTCGTCCACGAGGCCGGGGATCTCCCGCGGCTCCTCGACCGTGACCCGCCCGCCGGCCGGGGCGCCCGTGAACGCGGGGGCGCCCGAGACGTCGATCCGCACGGCGTGCCACCGGGTGGCGGCCCCGAAGCCGAAGCGGCCGTAGATGGCGGCCTCGGTCGCGGTCAGGGCGGCCGCGCACAGGCCGGCGTCGCGGGCGTCCGCGAGGGACCTGAGCATCATGGCCCGCAGCACGCCGCGCCGGCGGGCGTCCGGCGAGACGGTCACGTCGGTGATCAGCCAGGCGTCGACGGTGCGGCCGGGCGACGTGGTCAGCGGCTGCACGAAGTCCTCGAAGGTGGCGGCGGGGCGGCGGGCCGCCGGGTCGTCCCCCGGCGCGTAGACGCCGAGCCGGCGCCGTCCGTCGGCCGCGTGGGCCTCGAGCTGCTGGCGGAGCGCGGCGCCCGTGGGCACCGTCTCGTAGAAGCCCCGTTCGACCGCGGCCGCGAAGTGCGATGCGGCGGGGTCCTCGGGGCCGAGGACCCCGAGGTCACGCAGCGCGAGGCCGTGCTCGCCGAGCCGGTCCTCGGCGGCGTCGGCCAGCCG
This sequence comes from Micrococcus sp. KRD070, assembly GCF_017168435.1. NCBI lineage: Bacteria > Bacillati > Actinomycetota > Actinomycetes > Micrococcales > Micrococcaceae > Micrococcus > Micrococcus sp. KRD070. The sequence goes on along the minus strand of NZ_JABFNH010000007.1, from coordinate 64,554 downwards.
CCGCAGCGACGGACCCTCCGGCGCGTCAGTGTGCGGCGTCATGCCAGCTCCTTCCCTGGCCGACGTGCACGTCGAGCGGCACGGAGAGCTCGGCGGCCCGGCCCATCCGCTCCTTCAGGAGCGCCGTGGCCTTCTCGAGCTCGGCGGCCGGGACCTCGAGGATGAGCTCGTCGTGGACCTGCAGCAGCAGGCGCGAGGCCAGCCCGTGCTCCTCGAGGCCGGCCTGCACGTCGAGCATCGCGCGCTTGATGATGTCCGCGGCCGAGCCCTGGATGGGGGCGTTGAGCGCGGCGCGCTCGGCCATGTCCCGCAGCTGACGGTTGTCCGAGCTGAGGTCCGGGAGGTAGCGGCGGCGCCCCTCGATCGTCGAGGTGTACCCGTCCTGTCGGGCCTGCGCGACGACGTCGCGCAGGTAGTCGCGCACGCCGCCGAAGCGGTCGAAGTAGCCCTTCATGAGGCCGCGCGCCTCGTCCACCGAGATCTTCAGCTGCTTGGACAGCCCGAAGGAGGACAGCCCGTAGGCCAGGCCGTAGCTCATCGCCTTCACCTTGGCGCGCTGCTCGGCGGTGACGTCGTCCGGGTCCACGCCGAACACCTGCGAGCCGACGAACGAGTGCAGGTCCTCGCCCTCGCGGAAGGCCTGGATCAGCCCCTCGTCCTCGGACAGGTGCGCCATGATGCGCATCTCGATCTGGGAGTAGTCGGCCGAGAGCAGCACGGCCTGCTCGCCGGCCACCTCGTCCGCCACGAACACCTCACGGATGCGGCGGCCCGCCTCGGTGCGCACCGGGATGTTCTGGAGGTTCGGGTGCAGCGAAGACAGCCGGCCCGTGGCGGCGGCGGTCTGCGAGTAGGTGGTGTGGATGCGGCCGTCCGGGGCGACGGTCTCGAGCAGCCCCTCCACGGTCTGCCGGAGCTTCGTGGCGTCACGGTGGGCCATCAGGTTCTCGAGGAACGGGTGCCGGGTCTGCTCGAGCAGGTCCTGCAGCGAGTCCACGTCCGTGGAGTAGCCGGTCTTCGTCTTGCGCGTGCGCGGCATGTTGAGCCGCTCGAACAGCACCTCCTGCAGCTGCTTGGGCGAGCCGAGGTTGACCTGCATCCCGCCGGTCTCCTCCGCGACGGACGCCCACGCGGACTCCTTGGCGGCGTCGGCGGCGTCGGTGAAGTCCTCGCGCAGGCCGGTCAGGGCGTCGACGTCGACGGCGATGCCGGTCAGCTCCATCCGGGCGAGCAGCCGCGAGAGCGGGATCTCGAGCTCCTGCAGCAGCCGCTGGGCCCCGCGGTCGAGCACCTGGGGCGTGAACTGGGTCGAGAGACGGCGCACCACCCAGGCGGCCCGCACGGCGTCCGCGGCGCGGTCCGCCCGTTCGGCGGCGGCTTGACCTCCGTCGAGGTCGAACGACCCCTGCGCCCGCTGCTGAGCGGACTCGCGCGGGGCGGTGAGGGGGGTGTGCAGATGCGCCTCCGCCAGCGCCTCGAGCGAGGTGTCCCGCCGGTCCGGCTGGATCAGGTAGGCCGAGAGCAGCACGTCGTCCACCACGCCGTCCAGGGCCGCGTCCGGGCCGAGCCCGTCGCCCTCGGTGGGCGCGGCCAGCGCCTTGAGCGTGCGCTTGAGGTCGTGCACGGCCTTGGCCAGTCCGCCCTCGCCCAGGGCCTCGCGCACGGCGGCCACCAGCGCCGGGTCCGGGGCGTCGCCGTCGAGGGTGACGTGCAGGCCCGCGTGCTCGCCCACCAGCGCGACGCCGACGGGCGTGCCGAACGTGCCGGGCACGGGCACCTTGCGGCGGGGCAGCAGGGCCGGGCCCTCGACGTCCACGTGGACGCCGAGCAGGTTGCCGGCCTCGGCGGCGAGGAAGGATCGCACGTCCTCGGCCGTCGTCGCCTCGGTGAACTCCGGGGCGGCCTCGACCTCGGGGGGCGGCGCGTCCTCGCCCACCCGCTCGCCGAACACCTCGAACACGCGCTCCCGGATGCGGTTGAACTGCAGCGCGTCGAACAGCTCCTCCACGGGCTCGCGCTCGGGCATCTCGAGCCGCATTGCCTCGAGCCCGATCGGCAGGTCGAGGTCGCGCACGAGGGCGTTGAGGCGGCGGTTGCGGCGCACGTCCTCGAGATGCTCGCGCAGCGCCTCCCCCTTCTTGCCCGTGATCTCGTGCGCGTGTGCGAGCACGCCGTCGAGGTCCCCGTACTGCTTCAGCCATTTCGCGGCGAACCCGGGACCGACGCCGGGCACGCCGGGCAGGTTGTCCGCGGCCTCGCCGACGAGGGCCGCGAGCTCGGGGTACTGGGCGGGGGCGACCCCGTACTTGGCCATGACGGCGTCCGCATCCATCGGCGGGATGTCGGAGACGCCCTTCTTGGGGTAGAGCACGGTGGTGCGCTCGGAGATGAGCTGGAACGCGTCCCGGTCACCGGAGACGACGACGGCCTCCCACCCCGCCTCCTCGGCGCGCGCGGACAGAGTGGCCACGATGTCGTCGGCCTCGTAGCCCTCCAGCGTGAGCGTGGGGATGCCCAGGGCCTCCATGACCTTCACGGTCAGCTCGATCTGGCCCGCGAACTCCGCGGGCGTCTCGGAGCGGCCGGCCTTGTACTCACCGTACTCCTCGGAGCGGAACGTGGGCCCGGAGAGGTCGAACGCCACGGCCACGTGCGTGGGCCGCTGCTGCCGGATCATGGTCAGGAGCATGGCGGTGAAGCCGTACACGGCGTTCGTGTGCTGGCCCGTGTCCGTGGCGAAGTTCTCGGCGGGCAGCGCGTAGAACGCGCGGAACGCCATCGAGTGCCCGTCCAGGACCAGCAGCCGCTGCGGGGCCTCTGGGGTCGGATCTGCCGCCATGGGTGCTCACGTCTCCTCTCGGCGCGCGGCGCGGGGCGCGCCGGTCGCGTGTGCCAGCCTAGTGCTCATGAGTGAGCACACCGAGACCACCCCCGCCGCCTCCGAGCGCGTGTACCGCCCCGGCGTCACCCCCGAGCTGAGCCCCGCCGAGCTGGAGGCGGCCTGCGCCGAGGCCGGTCTGACGCCCGAGCTTGTCACCGCCCTCGGCGGCGCGGCGATCAGCCCCCTCGCCCAGAAGATGGGTCTGCGCTTCCTCGAGCTCACGGCCGAGCGAGCCGTCGCCACCCTGCCCGTGGCGGGCAACGAGCAGCCCGTCGGGCTGCTGCACGGCGGCGCCCACCTCGTGCTCGCCGAGTCCCTGGGCTCGATGGCCGCGAAGATCCACGCCGGGCCGGACCGCAACGTCGTCGGGGTCGAGATCAGCGCCACGCACCACCGGGCCGTCCGCTCGGGCCTCGTGACCGGCACCGCGACCGCCGTCCACCTGGGCGGCACCCTCGTCACCCATGAGGTGGTGATGACGGACGAGCAGGGCCGGCGGCTCTCGACCGCCCGCATCACCAACCTGGTCCTGGCGCCGCGCCCCTGAGGCGGCACGGCCCGCCCCGGGAGACGGGACGGGCCGGGCCGACGCCGCGTGCGGGCGGTCTCAGACCTCGTCCGGCGCGCGGGGAGCGGGCTCGCCGTGCTCGCGCCCCGGGGTGTCCTCGGCGAGCTCGTCGTAGTGCCCGGGGTTCATGGGCACCCCCGTGAGATAGGCCGAACGGGCCAGGGCCATCGTGGCCACCGAGGCCGAGCCCAGCTGCAGCACCACGATCAGGGCCACCTTCACGAACGCGGCCACCCCCGGGGCCAGTAGCAGGGCGCCCACCACGATCAGGATCATCCCGACGCCGCCGGCGGTGCCCACGGCGGAGACGCGGGTGTAGGGGTCGGGGAACCGGATCAGACCGAGTCCCGCGGTGACGAACGCAAGGGCTCCGATCACCACGAGCACGGAGCCGGCGGCGGTCAGGACGACGTCCACGGGTGCGACCTCCTCAACGCTTGCCGCGCGTGAGCGCGCGGGCCAGGGACATGCCGGACAGGAAGGCCACGACCGCGGCGATCAGGACCAAGTCGAACGTCCACGGGTTGTCCGCCCGGACGCCGAACAGCACGAGCATCCCGAGCACGCTGAACGTGAGCAGGTCGCCCGAGACCGCGCGGTCCGCGTCGAGCGGGCCCACCACGATCCGGTACGCGGACACGAGCGCCGACACGGTCAGCAGCGCGATGGCCAGGTCGATCCCCACCAGGGACCAGTCGTAGGCGAAGGGCATCATGCCACCCCCGTCTTCCGCATCGCGTGGAGCATGCGCGCCTCCATGTCGTGGATCTCCGCGCGCAGGGCGTCGGCGTCGTCAGCGTACAGGCCGTGCACGTAGAGCAGGCGCCGCGCGTCCGGGTCACCGTCCTCGTCACCGACGGCGCCGGCACGCCGGGTGCCCAGCGTCAACGTGCCGGGCGTCAGGGTGATCAGCGCCGAGAGCAGGGTGACCTCGGCGTCCGTGCGGCAGTTGCTGCGCACGCGGGCGATGCCCGAGCGCGCCTGGACGCCGGGGGTGACGAGGTCCTTGATGACCGCCTTCGAAGAGGTCACCAGGGCCCACGCGTACCAGCACCAGAACACGAGCCACCGCCAAGGCCAGGACACGGCGGAGGCCGTGCCGGGCGCCAGGTCGACGGTCCCGTCGGCGGGGGCGACGGTGTGCATGGGGGCGTCTCCTTCCGGAGGCTGCGGGAGTGCGGTGCTCATGGGTTGAGCACCGCCTCGATGTACCTGCTGGGGTCCATCAGGCCCTGAGCCGCGAGGTCGGTGACGGTCCACAGGGCCTGACCGCCGAGCCCGAGGGCGAGGGTGGCCATAGCTAGGACGACGGCGGGGGCGGCCAGCCGGCCTGGGATGCGGGAGCGCGTGACGTCCTCGTCCGGATCCACGGTCACCGGCAGCACGCCCGTGGGCGGATCGAGGGTTTCCTGCGAGGCCCACGACTCGGTGCGCTCGTGGTCGGTGCTCGAGCCGCGGCCGGAGGGCGACGGCACGGAGCCCGCCCGGCCCACGATGGGCATGGCCGCGGTGGCCAGGCGCTCGCGGTGCCCGTGTGGGGCCGTCGGAGCGCCCCAGAACCAGGCGTCCCACACCCGCAGCAGAGCCCACAGGCTCACCAGGGAGGCGCCCAGCACCAGCGCAGCGGTGACACCGCGGCCGGCGTCCAGGCCGGCGCTGACGAGCATGAGCTTGCCCACGAACCCGGAGAAGGGCGGGATGCCGACCAGGGAGAGCAGGCCCACGAAGAAGGCGACGGCGATCAGCGGCTCGCGCCGGGCCAGGCCCTGCAGGTCCGCGAGACGGCCGGTGCCGTAGCGCACCTCGATCGCGCCGGCCGCCATCAGGAGGCAGCCCATCGCCACCATGTGGTGCACGAGGTAGAACAGGCCCGCCGCGAGACCCAGGCGCGTGGAGAGCCCGAGTCCGACGAGGATGCCGCCGATGCCGCTCACCATCTGCCACGACAACACGGCGCGCACACCGTGCTCACCGACCGAGGCGAGCGCACCCACCACGAGGGTGGCGAGGGACAGGACCAGGATGAGCGGCAGCAGACGCGCATCGCCGTCGTACATGACGGAGTAGATCCGGTAGAGCCCGTACACGGCGACCTTGGTGTGCAGGGCGGCGAAGAGGGCCGTCACCGCCGGGGAGGTCGAGGAGTACGCCCAGGCCAGCCAGCCGTGCAGCGGGGCCACCGAGGCCTTGATGGACAGTGCGAACAGCACCATGCCCGCGGCGATCGCGATGCGTGGGTCCGCCGCGGCGGACCCGGCGAGCATCGCGAGGTTCACCGAGCCGGTCAGCCCGTAGACGAAGCCGACGCCGACCAGGAGGATCGTGGAGGTTAGCAGGTTGAGGGTGACGTACAGCCGCGCCCCGTCCACTCGGCGCAGGGGCTCACGGCGGTTGGCGGAGAGGACGTAGAGGCCGTAGCTGGGCACCAACATGACCTCGATGAACACGAACAGGTTGAACAGGTCCGCCGTCAGCAGGGCGCCGTTGACTCCGCCGATGAGGATCAGGAGCAGCGGGGCGAAGAACTGGGAGTTAGCGACGCGGGAGCCGTAGGCGAACGCCGCGCCCACGATCGTGAGGGCGCTCGTGAGCACGAGCATCAGGGCGGACAGCATGTCCGCTGCGAAGCCGATCCCGATGCCCCCGGGCCAGCCGCCCAGCGAGGTGGCGAGCACGGACCCGTCGAGGGCGTGGACGCCCAGGGCCAGCCCGCCGGTGGTGACGAGTCCGAGCACCGCGAACAGGACTGCCCGGTGGAGGCGGGGACGCTCCCCCGCCAGCACGAGCAGACCGGCGGACAGCAGCGGGACGGCGGCGAAGAGGGGCAGCAGCTGGCCCAGCGGGACGGCGCTCATCGACGCACCTCCGGGCCCTGGCCGGCGTAGTGCTGCGCGATCCGGCCGGCCGCGGCGTGCCGCTCCTCGCGCGGGAAGCGTGCGTCGGCGGCGGCCTGCTCCAGGGAGTCGCGGGTCTCCCCCGGCGAGGCCACCGCGTCGTCCGCGCGCCCGGTGACGGCCAGCGCGAGCAGCAGCACGGTGATCGCGAAGGCGATCACGATAGCGGTCAGGACGAAGGCCTGCGGCAGGGCATCGGCCTGCACCTCGACGTCTGAGGTCCCCGCGAAGGGCAGCCCGCGGCGGTCGGTGCCGCCCGCGGCGATGATGGCCAGGTTGGCGGCGTGGCCCAGCAGGACCATGCCGAGGATCACGCGCAGCAGCTCGCGCTTGGAGAACAGGTAGAACGCGCCGAAGGTCAGAAGTCCCACGGTAAGGGCGACGGTCATCGGGTGACCTCCTCTCGTGCAGTCGTGGTGGTCGGGGCCGAGGGATCGGAGGACGGGGCCGCCGGCGCGACGCCGGGGTCACGGCTCGAGGCGCGGAGCGGGTCCTCACCCGGCCGCTCGGGGCCGAGCAGGGAGAACGCGGCCACGATCAGGCCGATCACGGCCAGGTACACGCCCATGTCGAACGCGAGCGTGGTGGAGAGCCCGTAGTCCAGGACCTTCACTCCCGCGGCTCCGAGGAAGCCCTTGCCGGTGAGGTAACCGACGATCCCCGTCGCGGTGCCGACGGCGATGCCCGAGCCGATGAAGGCCAGGTACGGCCACCGCAACTCCGGGGCCGTGTCCGAGTCGGCGGCCAGGTAGAGCAGGGCGTAGCCGGCACCGGCGACCAGTGCGGCGATGAAGCCGCCGCCGGGCTCGTAGTGCCCGCGCAGCAGCAGGAACGCGGACAGCAGGATGATCAGCACGCCGAAGACACGGCCGAACACCCGGATGTGGACGAGGTTCTCGCGCACGTGGGCGAGTGGGGAGCGCATGTCCACGGCGGAGGGCTGTGGAGGCGTCGGCCGACGGTTGAGCAACAGGGCCGCGATGGTCAGCGCCGTCGCCCCGAGCACGGTCATCTCGCCCCACGTGTCCACGGCGCGGAAGTCCACGAGGATCACGTTCACCACGTTGGTCCCCCCAGCCTGGGCATAGCTCTGGGTCAGGTAGAAGTGGGCGATCTCCGACATGCTGGAGCGGCCGGTGAACGCGAGCACGCCCAGGGTCGCGGCGACGCCGGCGACGGAGGCGGCGAGGACCGCCTGCATCCTGCGCGGGGTCGGCTCGTCGCTGAAGCGGGCGGGCAGGCGGCGCAGCAGCAGCACCATGACGCACACCGTGAGCACCTCGACCATCAGCTGGGTCAGGGCCACGTCCACGGCGCCGAGGGTGAGGAACCACAGGGTCATGCCGAACCCTACGACGCCGACCACCACCATGGCGGCGATGCGCGTCTTGGCGCGGATGGTGGCGATCACGCCGGCACCCACCAAGACGACCAGCACCCAGTCGTGCCAGCGCGAGGGCTGGCCGACGACGGCGGGCAAATCCTCGATCGTGGCGACACCGGCCACGGCGAGGAGCCCCAGGACCAGGGCGGGGATGAGGAGGTGGGGGCGGGGAGCCAGGGTGCCGGAGGCGCGCGAGACGACCGCGCCGACGCCGATCAGCCGGTGCCGAACCTCGTCCACCGCATCCAGGGCGGAGAACGGCAGGGCGGCGTGGGAGGCCACGCGCTCCACCGGGCGGCGCAAGGCCACCAGCAGCAGACCGAGCACGATGATGGCGGCGGAGACGAGCAGGGCCGTGTTCACGCCGTGCCACAGCGCCAGGTGCGCGTGCACCTCCGCGCCGGAGGCGGCCTCGGCCGCGTAGGAGACGGGGGTGTCCAGCACACCGGGCAGCAGGCCCAGGGCCACGCCCGCGGCCGCGGCCAGCACGGGCACGCCCCAGAAGGTGGCAGGAGCCTCGTGGACCTCGTCCTCCCGGCCGGTCGGCCACGAATGGGCGGCCCCGTCCGGGCTTGGACCCCAGAGGCCCAGGGCGCCGAGCACGAGACGGCCGGAGTAGGCCACGGTGAACACGGAGGTCAGGGCGATGCCGGCGGTGACGAGGACGGGGAGCCATGCGGGACCGGGGGTCCCGAGAGCGGCCTCGACCAGGCCCTCCTTGGAGATGAAGCCGAACAGCGGCGGGATGCCCGCCATCGACAGGGCGGCGACGGCGATCGCCGTGCCGGTGACCGGCATGCGCACGTGGCGGGCCGCGAGCTCTCGCAGGTCGCGGGTGCCGGCCTCGTGGTCGACCACGCCGATCAGCATGAACAGCGCCGACTTGAACAGCGCGTGCGCCACGGTGTGCACGATCGCCGCGGTAAGCGCGACGGGGGTGCCGATGCCGATGGCGGTCACCAGCAGGCCCAACTGGCTCATCGTGGAGTAGGCCAGCAGACCCTTGAGGTCGTGGCGACGGATCGCGGAGACGGCGCCCAGCAGGGCCGTAATGAGGCCCGAGCCGATCAACAGCGCGGACCACACCGGGTTCCCGGCCAGGACCGGGCTGAACACCAGCAGCAGGAAGATGCCGGCCTTGACCATCGCCGCGGCGTGCAGGTAGGCGGAGACCGGGGAGATGGCCACCATGGAGTCCGGCAGCCACGCCTGGAACGGGAACTGGGCGGACTTGGTGAACGCGGCCACCGCCAGCAGGACGGCGACCGTGGTGGTGAAGCCCGCCTCGGACCACACGTCCGAGGCCAACACCCCGGACAGCGAGGCAGTGCCGGTCCGCACGGCCATGAGGGCGACGGCGGCCAGCAGCGCGAGGCCGCCGCCCACGGTCACGAGCAGGGTCCGGATCGCGGGGTCGCGGGCGTGGTCCCCCGAGCGCCCGATGAGGAAGAAGGAGGTGAAGGAGGTGAACTCCCACGCGACGAAGAGGACCACGATGTTGTCGGCGAGCACCAGCAGCAGCATCGACGCCGCGAACGCGGTCATCAGCAGGTAGAAGGAGCCGGGGCGGCTCTCCGCGCGGTCCCGGCTGAGGTACCGGCTGGAGTAGGCGAGGATCGCCGCGCCGATGACGAGGACGATCATGGCGAACACGAGGGCCAGGCCGTTCAGCCGGAGGTCGAGGTCCACCCCGACCGCGGGGATCCACGGATGGTGCTCCGTCCGGACGCCGCCCGTCCACGCCGCGATCAGCACGCCGGCCGCGGCCAGCAGGGGTGCGGCCAGGACCCAGCCCGCGTCCCTGCCCAGCGCCCGGGAGGCCGGGACGGCCGCCACCACCGAGAGGAGGGTCAGCAGGAGGCTGGTCAGGAGCACAGGACACCACTCATCTCGGGTCGATCGGTCACGGACACGGCGCCCACGGCGGGTGGCCGCGCGCCGACGGTGCCCGAAGTGGGACTCGAACCCACACGCCTCTCGGCACCGCATTTTGAGTGCGGCGTGTCTACCGATTCCACCATTCGGGCAGTGCCGCCCGGAGGCGGGACTCGATCACCCTATCAGCGCCCCGACCCGGCGTCCCCGGCCTTCCGGCGGGGGGTCCCCGCCGCCGCGCCCGCGCCGCGCCCATGGCGCACGGTAGCCTGGTGGACCACCAGCGGCGCCACACCGACGCCGTCCCGGCCCGCACGAAGGAGCTGCCGTGTCCACGCTGACGCCTCCCGAGGAGACCGGCCTGCGGGCCGTCGTCGCCGAGGACGAGACCCTGATCCGCCTCGACCTGGTGGAGGTGCTCACCGGGGCGGGATACCGGGTGGTCGCCGAGGCCGGCGACGGCCGCGCCGCCGTCGAGGCCGTGCGCGAGCACCGCCCGGACATCGTGGTGATGGACGTGAAGATGCCCGTGATGGACGGCATCGCGGCCGCGGGCGAGATCGCCGGGGAACGGCTCGCCCCCGTGGTCATGCTGACCGCCTTCAGCCAGCGCGAGCTGGTGGAGCGCGCCCGGACCGCCGGGGCCATGGCCTACGTGGTCAAGCCCTTCACCGAGGCCGACCTGGTCCCCGCCATCGAACTGGCCGTGGCCCGCTTCGACGAGCTGCGCAGCCTCGAGGCCGAGGTGCGGGACCTGGGCGACCGCCTGGAGACCCGCAAGATCGTGGACCGGGCCAAGGCGCTGCTCCAGGAGCGGATGCGCCTGACCGAGGCCGAGTCCTTCCGCTGGATCCAGAAGACCTCCATGGACCGGCGCCTGACCATGCGGGAGGTCGCGCAGGCCGTCATCGACCAGGTCGGCTGAGCGGCGCCCGCGCGCTCGTCAGAGCGGGGAGCGGGCCGGCCAGAAGCCGACCGGCTCGCGCGTCTGCGGCGAGGCGGCGGACGAGCCGCCCGCGGCGTCGTCGCCCACGCGGTGCACGCGCAGCGTGTTCGTGGAGCCCACGGCCCCGGGAGGGGACCCGGCGGCGATGACCACGAGGTCGCCGTGCTGGGCGATGCCCTCCGATGTGAGCGACTGCTCCACCTGGAGGGTCATCTTGTCCGTGGAGTCCTGGAACGGGACCATCTTCGGGTAGACGCCCCAGGTCAGGCACAGGATGTTGTGCGTGTGCTCGTGGTGGGTGAACGCGTAGATCGGCTGACGCGGCCGCAGGCGGCTGAGCCGACGGGCCGAGTCGCCGGACTCGGTGAACGTGGCGAGGAACGGGATCTCGAGCTGGTTCGCGACCTCGACGGCGGCCCGGGTGATCGCGCCGCCACGCGTGCGCGGACGCGAGCCGAGCGGGTGGATGAGCTCGAGGCCGTGGGTCTCGGTGGACTCGATGATCCGGGCCATCGTCTGGACCGTCTCGACCGGATACGCGCCCACTGAGGTCTCGCCCGAGAGCATGACGGCGTCCGCGCCGTCGAGCACGGCGTTGGCGCAGTCCGAGGCCTCGGCGCGCGTCGGGCGCGGGCTGTCGATCATCGACTCGAGCACCTGCGTGGCCACGATGACCGGCTTCGCCCAGCGGCGGGCGAGGTCCACCGCGCGCTTCTGCACCACGGGCACGTCCTCGAGCGGCAGCTCCACGCCGAGGTCGCCGCGGGCCACCATGACGGCGTCGAACGCGTCCACGATGGCCTCGAGGTTCTCCACCGCCTGGGGCTTCTCGATCTTCGCGATGACCGGGACCCGGCGCTCCTCCTCGTCCATGATCTCGTGCACCCGGTCCACGTCCGCGGCGTCCCGCACGAAGGACAGCGCCACCATGTCCACGCCGGTGCGCAGCGCCCAGCGCAGGTCCCGCTCGTCCTTCTCGGACAGGGCCGGCACGTTCACCGCCACGCCGGGCAGGTTGATCCCCTTGTTGTTCGAGACCATGCCCGGCACCTCGACCTCGGCCAGCACGTCCGTGTCCGTGACCTCGACGGCGCGCAGGCGCACCTTGCCGTCGTCCACCAGCAGCACGTCACCGGGGGCGACGTCCCCGGGCAGCCCCTTGTGGGTGGTGCCCACCAGCTCCCGGGTCCCGGGTACGTCCCGGGTGGTGATGGTGATCCGATCGCCCCTCTCGAGCAGATGCGGGCCGTCGGTGAAGCGGCCGAGGCGGATCTTGGGACCCTGGAGGTCGGCGAAGATCGCGACGGGGCGCCGCTCCTCCACGCTCAGCCGACGCACCCGCTCGTAGGACGTCTCATGCACCGCGTGGTCGCCGTGGCTCATGTTGAGGCGGACGACGTCCGCCCCCGCGCGGATGATGGCGCGGGTGGTCTCGTCGGAGTCGGTGGCGGGCCCAAAGGTGGCGATGATCTTCGCGTGTCGCATGCGACCCACGATAGGGGGCGGGCCCGCCCTCGGTGGAGGGCGGGCCCGCGTGGCGTCGGAAGATGAGACGGAGGACTCAGCCGAGGACGAGGCCGCGGTCGTCCGGGTCCACGGGGTGCGGCAGTCGGGACCAGCGCTCGAGCGACTCGTCGACCTCCTGCGCGCACGCACGCCCCTCGGCGATGGCCCAGACCACCAGGGAGGCGCCGCGCCCGGCGTCGCCGCACGCGAACACGCCCGGCTCGTCGGTCTCGTACCCGTCCTTCCGGGCCACGAGCCCGCGTGTCACGTGCACGCCGAGCTGCTGCGTGAGCAGCCCCTCCTCGATGCCGGTGAAGCCCAGCGCCAGCAGCACCAGGTCCGCCTGGACCTCGCGCTCGGTGCCCGCCTTGGGCCCGCGCGTGCCGTCCTCGCGGTACTCGGTCTCCGCCACGCGCAGGGCGCGCACGCGGCCGTGCTCGTCGCCGAGGAACTCGACCGTGGAGGCAAGGTGCGCGCGGGCGCCGCCCTCGGCGTCGGCCGTGGTCTGCTGGTGGACCTTGGGGATCGTGGGCCACGGCTGGTGGACGGGGCGCTCGACCGGCAGCTGCTGGCCGATCGCCAGCGTCGTCACGGACGCCGCCCCCTGGCGGTGCGCGGTGCCGATGCAGTCCGCGCCAGTGTCGCCGCCGCCGAGGATCACCACGTGGCGCCCCTCGGCGGAGATCTGGTCCGGGACCTCGTCGCCGGCGACCGCGCGGTTGGACTGCACGAGGTAGTCCATGGCGAGGTGGATCCCGTCGAGGCCGCGGCCGGGGACGGGCAGCTCGCGGGCCACGGGGGCGCCGGTCGCCACGATCACGGCGTCGAAGCGGGCCTTGAGCTGGTCCCAGGGCAGGTCGACGCCGATCTCCACGCCGGTGCGGAACCGGGTGCCCTCGGCCTCCATCTGCGCCAGGCGCCGGTCCAGGACGTCCTTCTCCAGCTTGAAGTCCGGGATGCCCAGCCGCAGCAGGCCGCCGAGGCGCTCGTCGCGCTCGTAGACCACCACGGTGAAGCCGGCGCGGGTGAGCTGCTGCGCCGCGGCCAGTCCCGCCGGGCCCGAGCCGACGACGGCCACGGTGTGGCCGTTCAGGCGGGCCGGCACGACCGGCTCGAGCCAGTCGTTGTCGAAGATCTGCTCCGCGATCGCCACCTCGGTCTGCTTGATGGTGACCGCGGGCTGGTTGATGCCCAGGGTGCAGGAGTCCTCGCACGGGGCGGGGCAGATCCGCCCGGTGACCTCGGGGAAGTTGTTGGTCGAGTGCAGTCGCGCGGCGGCCTCGTCCCAGCGTCTCCGCCGGACCAGGTCGTTCCACTCCGGGATGAGGTTGCCCAGCGGGCACCCGGAGTGGCAGAACGGGATGCCGCAGTCCATGCACCGGCCGGCCTGGGTGCGCACGATCGCCTCGTCCTGGCGGACGTACACGTCCTTGAAGTCCATGATGCGCACCGGCACCGGACGCGTGGGGCGCTCGACGCGCTCCCGGTTCTTCAGGAATCCGCGCGGATCAGCCACGGGTCACCTCCAGCAGTCGGTCCCAGACGGCCTCCCCGTCCGGGTCGAGTCCCTCGGCCGTCGCGGCCTGACGGGTGCGCAGCACGAGGTCGTACTGCCGGGGCAGGACGGTCGTGAAGCGGTCCCACGCGGCGTCGGCGGCGTCCCCGCCGGCCCGCAGGTCGGCGAGCAGCGCGGCGGCGACGGCGGAGCCCGTCTCCGCGCGGTGCAGCTCCAGCAGCTCGGCGATCCGCAGCCGGTCCTGCGCGGACGGCGCCTCGAGGATCAGGGCGTCCTCGCGGACGGCGAGTGGGTTCAGGTCCTCCCGGTCCAGGTCCAGCACCCAGGCCCGCCCGCCGGACATGCCGGCGGCGAGGTTGCGGCCGGTCTCGCCGAGGATCAGCGCCTCACCGCCGGTCATGTACTCCAAGCCGTGGTCGCCGATGCCCTCGGCCACCGCGGTGGCGCCGGAGTTGCGCACGAGGAACCGCTCCCCCACGCGGCCGCGCAGGAACAGCTGGCCCGAGGTGGCGCCGTAGCCGATCACGTTGCCGGCCACGGTGTTCTCCTCGGCCACGAACGGGGCCTCGGCGTCGGGGCGGACGATCACGCGTCCCCCCGACAGGCCCTTGCCGACGTAGTCGTTGGCGTCGCCCGAGAGCCGCAGGGTGACGCCGGCGGGCAGGAAGGCGCCGAGGGACTGGCCGGCCTCGCCCGTCAGGCGCACGGTGATCGTGTCGTCGTCCAGCTCGTCGGCGAGCCGCGTGCTCGTGACGTGGTAGCCCAGCAGCGTGCCCACGGACCGGTCCGTGTTCACGACGGCCTCGTCCATCACGACGGGCGTGCCCGTCGTGAGCGTGTCCCCCAGCCGGGCGATGAACCGGTGGTCGATGTGGGAGGCGAGGTCGTGGTCCTGCTCGGTGGTGCGGCGCATGGGCGCGTCCTCGTGGCCCGGACGCCGGCCGACGGAGGGGTCCGCGAGGATGCCCGAGAGGTCCAGGCCCTCGGACTTCCAGTGGTGCAGGGCCGCGTCCACGTCGAGCAGCTCGCGGTGGCCGATCGCCTCGTCGAGCGTGCGGAAGCCCAGCTGCGAGAGCAGCTCGCGGACCTCCTGCGCGATGAACTCGAAGAAGTTGACGACGAACTCGGGCTTGCCCGTGAAGCGCGCGCGCAGCTCGGGGTTCTGGGTGGCCACGCCCACGGGGCACGTGTCCAGGTGGCACACGCGCATCATGATGCAGCCGGAGACCACGAGCGGGGCGGTCGCGAAGCCGAACTCCTCGGCCCCGAGCAGTGCGGCGATCACGACGTCCCGGCCGGTCTTGAGCTGCCCGTCCACCTGGACGGTGACGCGCTCGCGCAGGCCGTTGAGCATGAGCGTCTGCTGCGCCTCGGCCAGGCCGATCTCCCACGGGGTGCCCGCGTGCTTGAGGGAGTTCAGCGGGGAGGCGCCCGTTCCGCCGTCGTGGCCGGAGATGAGCACGACGTCGGCGCGCGCCTTGGCGACGCCCGCGGCCACCGTGCCCACGCCGGACTCGGAGACGAGCTTGACGTGGACCCGCGCGGTCGGGTTGGCCCGCTTGAGGTCGTGGATCAGCTGCGCCAGGTCCTCGATCGAGTAGATGTCGTGGTGCGGCGGCGGCGACACCAGGGAGACGCCCGGGGTCGAGTGCCGCGTGCGGGCGACCCACGGGTACACCTTGGTCCCCATCAGCTGGCCGCCCTCGCCGGGTTTGGCGCCCTGGGCCATCTTGATCTGCAGGTCGGTCGCGGTGGCCAGGTACAGGCTGGTGACGCCGAACCGGCCCGAGGCGATCTGCTTGATCTTCGAGCGGCGCTCCGGGTCCAGCAGGCGCTCGGGGTCCTCGCCGCCCTCGCCCGAGTTCGAGCGGGCGCCGAGGCGGTTCATGGCGATCGCGAGGGTCTCGTGCGCCTCCTGCGAGATGGAGCCGTAGGACATCGCGCCGGTGGAGAAGCGGCGCACGATCGACTCGACGGGCTCCACCTCGGAGACGGGCACCGGCGGCCGCTCGCCCGTGCGCAGGCGCATGAGCCCGCGCAGGGTCATGAGCTCCTCCGCCTGGTCGTCCACGCGACGCGTGTAGTCCTTGAAGACGTCGTAGCGCCGCTCCCGCGTGGAGTGCTGGAGGCGGAACACGGTCTCGGGGTTGAACAGGTGCGGCGCGCCCTCGCGCCGCCACTGGTACTCGCCGCCCACCTCGAGCTCGCGGTACGGGTTGATGTCGTTGCCGTCCGGCGGATACGCGAACTCGTGGCGCGCCTGGATCTCGGCGGCGACGACGTCGATGCCCACGCCGTCGAGCGGGCTCGTGGTGCCCACGAAGTAGCGGTCCACGAAGCGCCGGGACAGGCCGAGCGCCTCGAACGTCTGGGCGCCGGTGTAGGAGGCGACCGTGGAGATGCCCATTTTGGACATGATCTTCTGGACGCCCTTGCCGAGCGCCTTGATCAGGTTCGCCACGGCCTGCTCGGCGGTGACGCCCGAGACCTCTCCCGTGCGCACGAGCTCCTCGGCGGACTCCATGGCCAGGTACGGGTTGACCGCGGAGGCCCCGTAGCCGAGCAGGACGGCCACATGGTGGACCTCGCGCACGTCGCCCGCCTCGACGATCAGCGAGCTCTTGGTGCGGTTGGCCGAGGCCAGCAGGTGGTGGTGCACGGCGGAGGTCAGCAGCAGGGACGGGATCGGCGCCCACTGGGCGGTGGCGCCGCGGTCGGACAGCACCACGTACTCCACGCCGCGGTTGACGGCGGCCGAGACCTGCTCGCAGATCGCCTTCAGCTGGGCGCGGAGCTCCTCGACGCCTCCGGCCACCCGGTACACGCCGTTCACCTTGAGGGTCAGGCGGGTGCCGTCGGCGTCGCGCAGGTGCTGGATGCGGGCCAGCTGGTCGTTGTCGATCACGGGGAACGGGACGTCGACCTGGCGGGTGCGCACCTGCTCGAGGGAGAGCACGTTGCCCTGCGGGCCGATCGCGGTGCGCATCGAGGTCACCTGCTCCTCGCGGATCGCGTCGAGCGGCGGGTTCGTCACCTGGGCGAAGGACTGCACGAAGTAGTCGAAGAGCAGCCGGGGCCGCTTGGCGAGGACGGCGATGGGCGTGTCCGTGCCCATCGCACCGAGCGGCTCGGCGCCCGTCTGGGCCATCGGCCCTACGAGGATGCGCAGCTCCTCCGAGGTGTACCCGAAGATGCGCTGACGCTGCAGGATCGACTCGGAGGTGTGGCGGACGTGCTCGCGCTCGGGGAGCGACTCCAGGTCCAGGAGGTTCTGGCGCACCCAGTCCTCCCACGGCTGGGCGGAGGCGACCTCGGCCTTGATCTCGTCGTCGCCGATGATCCGGCCCTGCTCGGTGTCCACGAGGAACATGCGCCCCGGGGCCACGCGCCCCTTGCGCACCACCGCCGAGGGCTCGATCGGCACGACGCCGACCTCGGAGGCCAGGACGACGAGGCCGTCGTCGGTGACCCACCAGCGGGCGGGGCGCAGGCCGTTGCGGTCCAGCACGGCGCCCACCTGGGTGCCGTCGGAGAAGGCGACGGCGGCCGGTCCGTCCCAGGGCTCCATGAGCATGGAGTGGTACTGGTAGAAGGCGCGGCGGGCCGGGTCCATGGTCGCGTGGTTCTCCCACGCCTCCGGGATCATCATCATGATCGCCTGGGTGAGCGGGCGCCCGGAGAGCATGAGCAGCTCCGCGACCTCGTCGAAGGAGGCCGAGTCCGAGCCGATGGGGCTGATCAGCGGGAACAGGTCCTCGGGGACCTCGCCGAGCATCGGGTGCTTGAGCTGGCCCTGACGGGCGCGCATCCAGTTGCGGTTGCCCTTGACCGTGTTGATCTCGCCGTTGTGCGCGATGGTGCGGAACGGCTGGGCCAGCGGCCACGAGGGGAAGGTGTTGGTGGAGAACCGCGAGTGGACCACGCCCAGCCGGGTGGTGAACCGCTCGTCGGAGAGGTCCGGGTAGAACGGCTCCAGCTGGGCCGTCGTCAGCATGCCCTTGTAGACGATCGTCTGGGACGAGAGCGAGGGGAAATAGACGCCGGCGCGGGACTGGGCGCGGCGGCGCACCCGCCACGCCCGCACGTCCAGCGACTGCCCCGGCTCGGTGCCGTCCTGACCGTCCGCCAGGGACAGGAACAGCTGCTCGAACGCGGGCATGGCCGCCCGGGAGCCGACGCCCAGGGCCGAGGGGTCGGTGGGCACCTCGCGCCACGCCAGGACCTGCAGCCCCTCCTCCTCGGCCAGCCGCTCGACGGCCTCCTTCGCCTCGGCGCGCTCGCCGTCGACGGGCGGCAGGAAGGCGGTGCCGGCGACGTACTCGCCCACGGGGGGCAGCTCGGCGTCGACGACGGCACGGAACAGCTCGTCGGGGATCTGGGTCAGCAGGCCGGCGCCGTCGCCGGTGCCCTCGTCGGCGCCCACCGCCCCGCGGTGCTCGAGCGCGCGCAGGGCGGTCAGCGCGTGCTGGACGATGTCGTGGCCCGGGGTGCCCCGCAGGGTGGCGATGACGGCGAGGCCGCAGTTCTCGGTCTCCCGGGACGGGTCGTAGAGGCCCTGGGCGGCGGGGACGTCCGCATAGCGGACGAAGGGATCCACCGGTCCCCCCGCGCGGGGGGCCGAGGCGGGCGAGGATGCCACGGGCATGGTGCCGTCCTTTCCGGAGAGCAGGGGCTCGGACGGGGACGGCGCTGGCCCCGACGCTCGGGGCCGACGGCCCCGAGGTGGAAGAGACGCTACCGGGCGCGACGTCCCACTGTGCGGAACCGGACGTTCTGTGACACGCCGAATGTCCACCATGTGGGACACCGGGGCCCCGGGCGCCCCTCGCGGGCGCGCCGGGGAGCGGGTCAGCGCCGGACGGCGTCGTCCTCCGCCGCGCCCACGGCGTGGGACCCGGAGCGGCCCGCGGCGACGGCGACGCCGTCGTCGCCCTCGGGGGCGTGCCCGGCGCGCCACACGCTCTGGTGGGCGTGGGGGCCGGCGGCCGCGCCGCGATGGCGCAGCAGGATCCCGACGATGAACGCGAGGGCGATGACGAACACCAGCAGGGACGTCCACACGTTGAGCCGCTGGGTGACGCCGAAGAGCGTGACCATCTCGGCGTCGTCGATGCGCAGCATCTCGATCCACGTGCGGCCCGCGGTGTACCAGGCGACGTAGGACCACAGCATGAGGCCGTGGCGCAGGTGCAGCGCGCGGTCCACGAGGAGCAGCAGCGCGACCCCGGCCAGGTTCCACAGGCACTCGTAGAGGAACGTGGGGTGGAACAGCGTGTCCGGGGCGTAGCCGGCCGGGAAGTTCGGGCTGGCCGGGTCGACCTCGAGCCCCCAGGGCAGGGTCGTCGGGCCGCCGAACAGCTCCTGGTTGAACCAGTTGCCCCAGCGGCCCACGGCCTGGGCCAGCAGGATGCCCGGGGCGACGACGTCGCCGAAGGCGCTCAGGCGCAGCCCGTACCGGCGGCACGCGATCCAGGCGCCCACGGCGCCCAGCGCGATGGCGCCCCAGATGCCCAGGCCGCCGTTCCACACGTACAGGATCTGGATCGGGTCGCCCGTGCCGTCGAAGCCGGGGCCGAAGTACCGGTCCGGCGAGGAGAACACGTGGTAGAGCCGCCCGCCGACGAAGCCGAACGGGATGGCCCACAGGGCCACGTCCAGGACGCGCCCCTCGGGGCCGCCCCGGGCCTTCCAGCGGCGCTCGGCCAGCCACAGCGCCAGGACGATGCCCAGGATGATGCTCAGCGCGTACGCGTGGATCTTCACCGGGCCGATCTCGAAGCCGTCCCAGGTGGGGGCGGGGAACGCGGCCAGGGGTGCGAG
>NZ_JABFNH010000007.1:36524-45064 GCF_017168435.1 Micrococcus sp. KRD070 | reverse complement strand
GGCGGGGAACGGGGCCGGCGGCCTCAGAGGTGGCGGTAGACGTCCTCGAGGCTGATGCCGCGGGCGATCATCATGGTCTGCACGTGGTACAGCAGCTGCGAGATCTCCTCGGCGGCGGCCTCATCCGACTCGTACTCGGCGGCCATCCAGACCTCGGCCGCCTCCTCGACGACCTTCTTGCCGATCGCATGGACGCCGGCGTCGATCTGGGCCACGGTGCCGGAGCCCTCGGGGCGCTCCTGCACCTTGCGCGTCAGTTCCGCGTACAGCTCGTCGAAGGTCTTCACGGGACCACCCTAGCGACCCTGCCCCTCCAGCCCAGACCGGAGTCGGTCATTGTGACGTACGGGACGGCGGGGTCTTCGCCACGCGCTGCACCTACGGGCCCACGTGGGACGTGCCGGCCGCTCAGCGTCCTCCCCCTCCCATGTCTGCACGTTCCTTCACTCCCATCGGGGCACGCGCGCGAGGCGGCCGTGGACGTGGGGATGACGGGCTGAACGTGCCCGTCCGGTCCGCACGCATGGCCCGGGCGACCTCCGACAGGTGGGCACGACACGCTCGTTTCTGACCCCAGCGACGACACCGCTCCTTGCACACCTGAGACACCACCAGGTCGATCACTGCCCCGAACCCCGCCCGGGCCCACCGCACCAGATCTCTTCCGCGACGCACACATCCATCTCGTCGACTGTCCACGCGTCCGGGCCTCGGGTCCAGGCCCTGGAGGTCACCGGCGGGCGGCGCGGCCGCGCCCACGTCGCCGACGGAGAACAGGAATGATGCGGCGAGAGGATCTGGGGGTAGCCGTCGTGGCCCTCCTCCCCTTCCCGGACGAGGAGCAGAGCCCCGCGCTCGGACCCGCGAACTGGAGCATGACCCACCACGATGAAGGCGACCCATCCCGTCCCGCACACCGAGTGAGCGCCCGGTTGCAGCGAGCGCAGAAGATCCTCTCCCGCTGGCGGGTGGCCACGGGCAATGCGGTGGAAGGCATGGAATGGGAGCGGGATCCCGGTGATGCGCAGCTCGTGGAGATGGCTCGGCTGCCCAGCAGTGCCGAGCTGCCCAGCGCTGGAGCCTGGCTTCCGGGGCTGGAGATCCTCATGGGCCTTCGTCGCAGACCTGGTGCCGGGCCCCCTCAACCACCGGCTCGCCACGTGCTCGTTCTATCGGGAGAAGGCTTCGGCGCCCGTCCCCTCGGCGCGTCGCCATGCTCGCCCTGACGTGAGCCGACGTTCGTGGGTGCGGGGCGTCGGCCGACTCCCACGGGGGTGGCCTCACACGCACCCGACGGTCTGTCCCACCACGTCTCAGACCCTCCGACACTTCTGTCCAACAGCTCGGTTTGGGACCGTTTCTGACGTGATGCTCTCGTGGGCGGACGGGGCGTGTAAAGGGGTATACCCGGCTGGACATCCTGGCGGGCAGATGCCCGATGTCGGCGGCGAGGCCACACCCCACCTTGCCCTGCGACCGGTTACCGGTGGTAATGTGCCGCCATTATTCATTCGACCCTTTATGGAGCCCCTGAATACATGAGCGACGGCCCAGCCGCCTGCCCTGGTGACAGTCCGAGCGTCACCCCCACCCCACCCCGCAGCTGGCGGGGTCGCCTGCACCTCGTGGGGAGGTGACTCAGGCATGGATCCAGTCCTGACACTGATCCTCGGATCCCTCATCATCCTGGCGATCATCGCCGCCAACGGCTTCTTCGTGGCCCAGGAATTCGCGTACATGTCTGTAGACCGCGTCCGCCTGCAGACCGCTGCCAAGGCCGGCGACCGCGCCGCCGCCCGCGCACTGCAGGTCACTCGCCGCACCTCCTTCATGCTCTCCGGCGCGCAGCTGGGGATCACGGTCACAGGCCTCATGGTGGGCTACGTGGCAGAGCCGATGGTGGGTGCGGCCCTGACCGAGTTGCTCGGCGGCACCGCACTGCCTTCTGAAGTGGTCATCGCCATCTCCACGCTGGGCGTACTGGTGGTGGCCACCCTGGTGCAGATGATCATCGGCGAGCTATACCCCAAGAATTTGGCCATCGCCAACCCCGAGCCCCTGGCCCGCGCTCTGGCCCGGCCCACACAGATCTACCTCGGCCTGTTCGGCTGGCTCATCTGGGTCTTCGACAAGGCGGCCGAGGTGCTGCTCAAGCTCCTGCGCATCGAGCCAGTGCACGACGTCGACAGCACCGCCTCCGCCGAGGACCTGGACCGCATTGCCCTGGACTCCAGAGCTTCCGGATCCTTGCCCGCGGAGGTCTCCGTCCTGATCGACCGGGTGCTGGACTTCCCAGACCAGGACGTGCAGCACGCGATGGTGCCCCGCTCGCGTGTGGACGAGGTTCAGCCCCAGACCTCCCTGGCTCAGGTGCGCGACCTGATGGCCACCGGCCACACCCGCTACCCGGTGATCTCGAACGAACACGAACCGCTCGGGGTAGTCCACCTCACCGACCTGCTCGGTGAGACCCGGATGGCCCCGGACACCCCCGTGTCCGCCCTGATGCGCCCTGCATTGGTGCTGCCCACGATGATGTCCCTGCCCGACGCAGCCCGGGAGCTCGACGGCTCAGGGCAGCAGATGGCGTGCATCGTGGACGAGTTCGGCGGCTTCGTCGGCGTGCTCACAGTGGAAGACCTCGCGGAGGAGCTCGTGGGCGAGCTCACGGACGAGCACGACCTGCACCCCCAGGAGGAGATCACCGCCACAGGCCTGCACTCCTGGGTCCTGAGCGCAGAGGCCCACCTGGACGAGCTCGAGCGCCTCGTCGGGCACCCCCTGCCCGTGACCGAGGCCGAGTCCGCCGCCGGTCTGACCATCGACGCTCTGGGCCGTCTGCCCCGGGAAGGCGAGGTCATCACGATCGACCTGCCCGAGGACCCACGAGACTTCGGGGCTGAGGAGGTCTACGACCGCCACC
The DNA here is from genome assembly GCF_017168435.1 of Micrococcus sp. KRD070. Classification (NCBI taxonomy): domain Bacteria; kingdom Bacillati; phylum Actinomycetota; class Actinomycetes; order Micrococcales; family Micrococcaceae; genus Micrococcus; species Micrococcus sp. KRD070. The sequence goes on along the minus strand of NZ_JABFNH010000007.1, from coordinate 42,141 downwards.
TGCAGGTCGAGGTCCTCTCCATCCAACGCAGGGTCCCGGCTCGACTGCGGATCCACCTCATCGAGGTGCCCCGCTCTGACACCGCCGGCAGCCATGCCGCCCACGAGGCCCAGCCCGACGCCACCACGGACGAGGAGCGATGATGCACGGTCCACTGATCGTCATGCTCGTGACCACAGCGCTGATCGTGCTCAGCGCGATCTTCGTCATCATGGAGTTCTCCCTGCTGGGCGCCCGCCGGCACCGGCTAGAGGCCGAGGCAGGACGCAGCCGCGCCGCGCGGGCCGCTCTCAAGGGAGTCGACGAGCTGACCCTCATGCTCGCCGCAGCCCAGTTGGGCATCACCTTGTGCACCTTCGCCCTGGGGGCGATCACCAAGCCGGCCGTCGACGCATGGCTCGGCCCCGTCCTGGAGGACTGGGGCATCCCCGCAGCGGCAGCCGGAACCGCCTCCTTCGTCCTGTCCTTGCTGGCCGTGACCTTCCTTCACCTGGTCATCGGGGAGATGGCCCCCAAGTCCTGGGCCATTGCCCACCCCGAGACCGCAGCCAAAGCCGTGGCCGTGCCCGCACGCGCCTTCGTCTGGACCGTTCGCCCCCTGCTGCTGCTGGCCAACCGGCTGGCCAACCGCCTGGTGACCCTCAGCGGCGTCACCCCCGTGGACCAAGCCGCCGTGGGCGGCTACGACGCAGCGGCCATTCGTCAGCTGGTTGAGCACTCCGCCGCCGCCGGCACCCTGGACCGGCAGAACCATGAAGCCTTGGCCGGTGCCCTGGACCTTCAGACCCTCACTCTCGGGGACCTCCTCCCCCAGGGTCAGCACCCGGTCAAGGTCGCCCCCGACGCCGACGTCGAGGCGGTCCAGAATGCCGCTGCGTGCTCAGGGCACTTGCGTATCCTGGTCCAGCCGGACCATACCCCTGAGAGCGTTCCGGGCGTCGTCCACGTGCGGGACACCCTCACGATGGAGCCTTCTGCGCCAATCCAGCCGCTTATCCAGCAGGCTCTGACGCTGCCCTCCACCACACCGTTGCACGAAGCACTTGCCTCCATGCGCCGCAACAGCCGCCAGCTGGCCGCAGTAACCCAGGACAACCGGTTCACTGGGGTCGTCACCCTCACCGACGTCTTGCGCGGAGTGTTGCCCCGCGCGGCTTGAGTCCACACCTCGGCAACACCACCGCGGGGGCCGCTGAAACGGCCCCCGCGGTGGTGTGGACAAAGAATCAGAATCGGCACAGTGGCCTCGCCCCCCATTCCGGCCTCAATGGGCTCAGTCATGCTCCGACTCACGGGCGTGTAACGGCTAAATCGGTCGTTTGTGGCGGCTGCTCGGTGTGCCGCCCGGTGTCATGTGTGGCTTGCGCCGCTATATGGCGGGGTTCTGTCGGAGCTCAGTGGCGGCCTCCAAGCACGCGGGCAAGAGGGCGCTGCGAGTGAGGCTCACGTTCCGCAAGCCGATCCTTCACCGGGACAGCGGCCGACGGCAGGCCGGAGGAATAGGCGTCGCGATAGGGTGCACCCCGCGCAACAGAACCGTTGCGAAAGGTCTAACACCCCAACGCAACAGAGTGGGCCGCCATGCGCTGCCACGGGCCCGTGAACTTCGGTGTCACAGGTAGCGGCAGACATCCTCGGGGGAGCACGTGGCCGGGTCGCCGGCGGCGGCGTCCTCGCGCAGGTCGGCGATCGTGGTGCGTAGCTGCGCGAGCTCGGCGAGTTGCCGGTCGATCACATCAAGGCGGGTGTCGAGCAGGTCGGTGACGTGCCGGCAGGGGGCCTGCCCCCGGTCGCGGATGTCCAGCACCTGACCGATCTGGGCCAGGGTCAGCCCGGCCGCTTGCCCCCGGCGGATGAAGTCCAGCCGGTCGAGCACCTCGGCGCCGTAGTCCCGGTAGCCCGCCGGGGTGCGGTCCGCGGCGGGTAGCAGCCCGACCTCCTCGTAGTACCGCAGGGTCTTGCTCGTCGTGCCCGACGCCCGAGCCACCTCACCGATCCGCATGCCACTCATTCTCCCCCTTGACCTTCCAGTGCACTGGAAGGTCGATCCTGAGGGCGATGAAGGAGGAGTTCATGACGGCAACGGCTAACAGCAGGTCGTATGACCTGGCAATGATCGGGTCCGGTGGGGCGGCGTTCGCGGCCGCGATCCGCGCCACCAACCTCGGCAGACGGGTGGTGATGATCGAGCGTGGCACCGTCGGCGGTACCTGCGTGAACACCGGGTGCGTGCCCTCCAAGGCCTTGCTCGCGACCGCCGAGGCCCGCCACGTCACACTCGACGCCTCCCGGTTCCCCGGCCTGCCGCTCCCCGAAGTCCGGCCGGTCGACATGCCCGCCTTGATCGCCGGCAAGGATCGGCTCGTCGGGTCACTGCGTGGCGAGAAGTACCTGGACCTGGCCACCGAGTACGGATGGGATCTCCACCCCGGGGACGCCACGTTCGTCGGCACACCCAGCGAGCCGGCACTGCGCGTCACCGGCCCTGACGGCACGGTGGAGACGGTCCGGGCCGCGCACTACCTCATCGCCACCGGCTCCAGGCCCTGGGCGCCGCCGGTCCCCGGCCTGCAGGAGGCCGGTTACCTGACCTCGACCACCGCGATGGAACTGGACCACGTCCCGGAGTCGCTGCTGGTCATCGGCGGCGGCTACGTCGCGATGGAGCAGGCCCAGCTCTTCGCTCGGCTCGGCGTCCGGGTCACCATGCTGGTCCGCTCACGGCTGGCGTCCCAGGAAGAACCCGAGGCGTCCACCGCCCTGGATGAGATCTTCACGGACGAAGGCATCCAGATCATCCGCGGCGCGGTGCCCAGCGCGGTCCGCCGCGACCCGGCCACCGGCGAGGTCACGGTCACTGCCACCACCACTGACGGCTCACAGGAACTCCGGGCGGCCGAGGTACTCGTCGCCACCGGGCGCCGCCCGGTCACCGCCACGCTCGGTCTCGACACCGTCGACGTGCGCACCGGCGACCACGGCGAGGTGGTCGTCGACAGCCATCTGCGCAGCACCAACCCGCGCGTCTGGGCTGCCGGTGACGTCACCGCCCACCGTCAGTTCGTGTACGTCGCCGCGGCCCACGGCGCCCTCGTCGCCGACAACGCCCTCACCGGCGCCGGCCTCGAGGTCGACTACCGCCACCTGCCCCGGGTCGTGTTCACCAGCCCCGCCCTGGCCGCCGTCGGGATGACCGAACGGCAGGCCTCCGCTGCCGGGATCCGCTACGACAGCCGTGTCCTGTCACTCGCGCACGTCCCACGCGCGATCGTCAACCGCGACACCCGCGGGTTCATCAAGATGGTCACCGACGCCGACACCGGCCGCATCATCGGCATTACCGCCCTGGCCCAGGACGCCGGCGACCTCGCCGCCGCCGGGGTCTACATGCTCGAGGCCGGCATGACCACCAGCCAGGTCGCCAACCTCTGGAGCCCCTACCTGACCATGGCCGAAGGCCTCAAGCTCACCGCGCAGGCCTTCACCACCGACATCGCCAAGCTCTCCTGCTGCGCGGCGTGAACCTGCCCCGCACACAGGGACACCGATAGGGGACCGCCTCGCCCCGGGGCGCGAGACAAGAAAATGGGCGCCGATCAGCCCTACTTACTGGCACCCCTGCGTATCGGACCTGCAACCACCGGGGAGTTCAGTCGATGCAAGAACTCCCGTCCCAGGCCTATATCTGGACGTCTTCACGACCTCTACGTGCTCGACCCGACGAGGACAGCACTGGACGACGCGATGACCGCCTTGCGGCGCCGCCATGAGGCCGCGGTCCGTTTGGGCCGCGTCACCGCACCACCATGACCACGATCGTCACCACGTAAGCCGCGGCGACCAGACCGATCCCCAGCAGGGTGAGCACCACCCCGCGCCGGGCCGGCCGCTGGCCCTCGTCCGGCCCGGGGCCCTTGCCGTGCTTCGCGGTCATCGCGCGCTCCTAAGACGTTGCTCAAGCATGTGCGGCTCTCGCGAGCGGGCTTCCGTGCCGAGTGCTACCAGCTCAGGTCGTGACAGCCGTCGCTGCCGGCGCCCTCCACCTGCAAGGTGGCATGGGCGATACCGTAACGGTCGCGCAGCACCCGGCGCGCGCCGGCAAGCACGGCGCCGTGGTCCGCGCCCTGGTCAGCGACCAGGTGGGCCGTGGCCACGTTCATCCCCGACGTCAGGGTCCACAGGTGCAGGTCGTGGACCTCCTCCACCCCCTCGACCGCGTCCAGGTCACCGGCGACGTCCTCCGGGTCCACCCCCTCCGGGGCGTGCTGGCCCAGCACCGCGATCACCTGCCTGCCCAGAACCACCGCCCGGATGATGACGAAGACCGCGATGAGCGCCGCGACCACGACGTCCCAGATCGGCTGGCCGGTGAGAATGATCAGCACGCCGGCGACCATGACACCCACCGACCCGGCGGCGTCGGCGATCACCTCGTAGTAGGCGCCCTTGACGTTCAGGCTGTCCTTGGCCCCGCTGCGCAGCAGCAGCATGGAGATGATGTTGATCACCAGGCCGGCGAAGCCGACCGCGAGCATGGCGCCGGAGGCCACCTCCGGCGCGTCGCCCAGCCGGCTGATGGCCTCGACCACCACGTACACCCCGACCGCGAGCATCGCCAGCACCGCCAACGCCGAGGCGAACACCTCGGCCCGGTAGGAGCCATAGGTGCGTCGCCCCGTGGAGTCCGGCCGGCTCGCGATGCGCGTCGCCAGCAGCGCCGCACCCAGCACCACCACATCGGCAGCCATGTGCCCGGCATCCGACAGCAGCGCCAACGACCCCGACACCAGCCCCGCGACCAGCTCGATCAGGAAGAAGCCCGCCGTCAGGGCGAACGCCCCCGCCAGCCGCCGACGGTAGCGGCCACCGGCATGCCCGGTCGCCGGGGCATGGCTGTGTCCCGCCCCCATCAGCCCTGCCCCTCGTGGCGGGCGTGCTCACGGGAGACGTCCAGCAGCATCCGCACATGCCCGTCAGCGAGGCGGTAGTACACCATCCGCCCCTCCCGGCGGTTCTCGACCACCCCAGCGGAACGCAGCACCCGCAGCACCTGGGACACCGACGCCTCCGCGACATCGACCGACGCCGCCAGGTCACACACGCACAGCTCGCCGGCCTCCAGCAACGCATACAGCACCCGGGCACGGCGCGGGTCCCCCAGGAGCTTGAACAGCCCGGCCAACCTGCCGGCCTCGCGCTCGTCGGGGATCCTCTCCCGGGTCAGCGCCACCTTCTCCGGATGGACGGCGGTGACCTGACACGAATCCAACGGCGTCACACTCATGCCACGACCATACACCTATGCAGATATCAGCAGCGGGAGCCACACACGAGAGGTCAGCAGGTTCTGTATGGTCAGCGCATGCTGACTATTGCTTCGCGGCTGGACGTGATGAACCGGCTGGGCCGGGCGATGGCCGACCCGACCCGCTCCCGCATCCTCATGACACTCCTCGAGGGCCCGAGCTACCCGGCGGTACTCGCCCGCGACCTAGGGCGTGTCTGAGAATAGATGCACGAGTCAGCTGAGACCCTGGGGACATGTCCCGGTTCCAGATGCTCTCCGACGCCCAATGGGAGTTGATCGCCCCGATGCTCCCGACCCGGACCGGCCGCG
>NZ_JABFNH010000007.1:36172-36424 GCF_017168435.1 Micrococcus sp. KRD070 | reverse complement strand
CGTGGGCCGGCTCACCCGGAACTCGGCGGCGACATGGGCTTGCGGGATGCCGTCGTGCAGGTGGCGGTGGACCATCCTGAGACGGCCGGTGGGAGTCAGGGGTGCATTAGCGTGAGTCATGAGTGGGGGGCGTGTCAACTTGTCTGTGTAAGCGGGGTGGTCACAGGTAGGGGTTGATCCGGTCGGGGTAGGCCGCGGCGAGCTGGGCGAGGGCCTGCTTCCAGTTCGTGACGGCCTGACCTTCGACGAGCC
>NZ_JABFNH010000007.1:34774-36072 GCF_017168435.1 Micrococcus sp. KRD070 | reverse complement strand
GGGCGTGTCAACTTGTCTGTGTAAGCGGGGTGGTCACAGGTAGGGGTTGATCCGGTCGGGGTAGGCCGCGGCGAGCTGGGCGAGGGCCTGCTTCCAGTTCGTGACGGCCTGACCTTCGACGAGCCGGCCCTGGGCTTTGCGCTGGCCGGCGGGTTTGCCCCGGTCCCGAGCGCGTTCGGCGGCGCGTTTGTCTTCGATGTTGCAGATCGCCAGCCAGAGCAGCTTCACCGCCGCCTCGGTCGAGGGGAAGTGGCCGCGGTTCTTGGTCACCTTCCGTAGCTGGAAGTTCAGCGACTCGATGCTGTTGGTCGTGTAGATGACCTTGCGGAGCATGGGTGGGAACTGCAGGAACGGGATGAACCGCTCCCAGGAGTTCGCCCAGGTCGCGGCTGCAGACGGGTACTTCGTGCCGAGCTCGGAGGCCTCGAACTCGGCCAGCGCCTTCCTCGCGGTCTCTTCGTTGGGGGCGGTGTAGATCGGCTTCAGCGCGGCGGCGACCTTCTTGCGGTCCTGGTAGGCCACGAACCGCATCGCGGCCCGGATCAGGTGAACCACGCAGGTCTGGACCATCGAGTCCGGCCACGTCGCCTCGATCGCCTCCGGCAGGCCCTTGAGCCCGTCGCAGCACACGATCAGCACGTCCTGCACGCCCCGGTTGGCGAGATCGGCGCAGACGTGGGCCCAGAACGCCGAGCCCTCGGTGTCCTGGACCCAGATCCCCAGCACGTGCTTGATGCCCTCGAGGTCCACGCCGACGGCGATGTAGGCGGCACGGTTGAGGACCTGGCTGTTCTCTCGGATCTTGATCCGGATTGCGTCGAGATAGATCACCGGATAGAACTCCTCCAGCGGCCGCGACTGCCACGCCAGGACCTCTTCGCTCACGGCGTCGGTGATGTTGGAGATCGTCTCGTGCGACAGGTCCGTGCCGATCGTGGAGGCCAGGTGGTGCTGGATGTCCCGGATCGTCATTCCGCCGGCATAGAGGCTGATGATCATGTCATCCAGGCCCCCGAGGCGCCGCTGGCCCTTGGGCACCAGGCGCGGGGTGAACGACCCGCCCCGGTCTCGCGGGACGTCCAGCTCGATCGGCCCGACCTCGGACTCCACGGTCTTCGGGGTGGTCCCGTTGCGGGAGTTGGCGTGCTTCGGCGCCTCGCTCGAGCCCTTCTCGTAGCCCAGATGGCTGGTCAGCTCGGCCTGCAGGCCCCGCTCGAGCGCGGCCTTGACCAGCGCGGGCACGAACCCGCCGTCACCGGTGAGCTCGACGCCGCCCGCGTCGATCTGCGCGAATAGGG
>NZ_JABFNH010000007.1:0-34674 GCF_017168435.1 Micrococcus sp. KRD070 | reverse complement strand
CTGCTGCACGCACAGGTCATCATCGGCGACTGGAAGGACGAGTACAACCACCACCGCCGGCACTCCTCGCTCGGCTACCTAACCCCAGCCGAGTACGCTCGGCAGTGCACCCATCAAATGGAAACCGACGACTCACAGAACGTCCGGACCGAATGAAGGGGGCGGCTCACACCCACATAGGAGCGGCACGAAACCCGGGACGCTTCAAGGAGACCGTGAACGGGCTCTACAAGGCCGAGCTCATCCACGCCAAGCGGGTGTGGGAGTCGACCGAGGCGGTCGAGCTGGCCACCATGGGGTGGGTGCACTGGTGGAACACCACCCGCCTGCATGAGGCCCTTGGCTATCACACTCCCGCAGAGGTTGAGGCGGCTTACACTCACGATCAGGATTCAGCGCCCGTCGCATCCTGACCTCGGAACGGAACCCAGGGCGCTTCAGTGAGCAGTAGTCCGGGGAGGCCGACGACGCCTGCGCCTGAGGCGTTCCCTTTCACCTCCACGACGGCGCCCGCGCCCTACCGCGCGAGGGTGCGGGCGCCGTTGTGCGACGTGAGGGCTGGACCACGAGCCTTAATCCGCTGGTCAGCTTCCCGTTCGAAAGAATCACCCTCAGGCATGATGTTGCCGTTTGCCTTCCCATCCCTCTGACACTGCTGAGGCCACCATGACCAATCCGCCCGTCTATCCCCGCGGCTACCGCCCCCGACACGCGGCTGATGGGCCCGATTCGACTCCTGCGGCGGCCCGACGGCGGGCGGACTGGCGACCCGAGATCCAGGGTTTGCGCGCGGTAGCCGTCCTTCTGGTGGTGGTGTTCCACATCTTCACGGACAGGGTGTCGGGCGGCGTCGACATCTTCCTGTTCATCTCGGCTTTCTTCCTGACAGGCTCCTTCACCCGCAAGATGGAGTCCGGAAGGCCCCTCGCGGTGGGGCGCTACTGGCTTCACGTCTTCACGCGCCTCATGCCCATGGCGGTGCTGACGATCTTGACCACCCTGGTTGCCGTGGCCACGGTGTATCCGCTGGCCGACCGTGCTTCGTGGCGGACGGAGGCGCTGGCGTCGGCCCTCTACGTGGAAAACTGGGCCCTGGCGTTCAATGCCGTCGACTACTACGCCGCCGACAACACCTCGCTGTCCCCCTTCCAGCATTTCTGGTCGCTGTCGGTCCAGGGGCAGGTGTTCATCCTGTGGCCGCTCCTCTTCCTTGTCTCAGCCCTGGTGGCCCGCCGCACCGGGGCGCGGCCCCGAGCCGTCCTCACGACTGCGTTCGCCTCGGTGTTCGTCGTGTCCCTGCTGTGGTCGGTGACCCAGACCTCCCAGAACCAGGCGTTCACGTACTTCGACACCCGGGCGCGCCTATGGGAGTTCGCCCTCGGTTCCCTCCTCGCGCTTGCCCTTCCATTCCTTCACCTGGGACGGCGCACACGGGTGTTCCTCGGCTGGGCAGGGCTCGCGAGCATGATCGCCGTCGGCGTCGTGGTGGACGTCCAGGGCGCCTTCCCCGGCTGGATCGCGCTGTGGCCGCTGATGTCGGCCACTGCTGTGATCGTCGCGGGCACCAGCGGCTCCCATTTCGGTGTGGACCGGATACTGGCCTCCCGGCCCCTCACCCGCTTGGGTGACTCCGCCTACGCCCTTTACCTCGTTCACTGGCCGCTGCTCATCACCTACTCCGTCCTCACAGGATCGCAGAAGCCCGGCGCAGCCGCGGGCGTTGCTCTCGTCCTTGTCTCCCTCGGCACGGCCATCCTCCTCTCGGCGCGCGTGGAGCGTCCGCTGCGGGCGTGGGGCTGGCCCCAGACGGCCGCCTGGCGGTCCGCCGTCGTACTGGGGGCCTGCGCCGCTCTCGTTGTGGCGCCGGTGACCCTGTGGCGCGGCGCCGAGGCAGCGGAGTCCGCACGAGTCCTCGAGGCGGCCGACCGGAACAACCCGGGCGCCGCCGTCCTGCGCCCCGACTACGAGCCAGCTGGAGACCCCGGTGCCCCTGTTCTGCCCGTGGTGGAGGGACGGTACCCCTTCCCCGAGTACCCCGAGGAGTGCGACCCCGCCCTGGAAGCACAGTTGACCGAGGTCGGAGCCGAGTCGTGCCATGTCCTCGTCCCACAAGCAGATCCGGCCGGCGTCGTGCTGATGGCCGGCAACAGCCACGTGATGCAGTGGTCCCCCGCTCTCCGGCGCCTCGGTGAGGAGAGACGGCTGGAGGTCGTCAGCTATACGCGGGGCAGCTGCCTGGTAGCGCCGATGGAGGAGCAGGTGGACGACTCCCCGAAGTGCCCGGACTTCCTGGCAGACCTCAACCTGGTCGTGGAGCATGTGCGCCCGGACGTCGTCTTCATGCAGGGCACACGCAGCACCTACGAGGACGAGGAGATGCTCACCCCGGGGATGACCGGGCGGATGGAGGAGATTGCGGGGACGGGTGCCCATGTCCTCGCGCTCCGGGACAACCCCCGGTTTGCGGCCGGATCGCCCACGACCTGCGGAACGATGCACGGGGTCGATGCGGTGACGTGCCGCTGGACGCATGCCGTACTCGATCCGAACACCAGCCCCCTGGCCGGATTGGCCGATGCTCATCCCCGCATCGCGCAGGTGCAGCTGAACGACATGATCTGCCCGGACCGTCAGTGCCAGCCCACGGTGGGCAACGTCCATGTGTACTGGGACGACAACCACCTCACCCCAACGTATGTAGAGACTCTTGCTCCCGTCTTCATCGAGCGTGTGCTGGCGGCCCTGGAGCACGACGGCATGCGTCTAGGACGCTGAGGCTCTCTCGAGCGCGCTGATCAAGGGATGGGAATGGTGCGGGTGTTGATGACACCCTCAGTCCGTTCCCGCTCCTCTATCGGCCTCGAAGAGGTGGGCAGCATGCGGAGCAGAACTACGGCGCCGGGCGCGCCCAGGGCGTGTCTGACACCAGCTTCAACCATGTGACCCCAGTGGTCAGGCGCTCGGCGGCCCGGTAGATGATCGTGCACTCGTCATACCTGGCCACCCGTCCGCGCTACTGCTGCAGGGGCGCATACTGACGTTCGATGACATTGCGGCCCCTACAGGCGACTGCGTCGAAACCGACGGGGCACCCGCTGCTGCAGCCACGACGCCTGCGGTGGCCCTGATGGCCAGCTCACACGGGGATGACCGCCGCGGCTGCCCAAGCAGTGGAGTCGTCATCGGTCAATCCCCTGCCTGGCTCAGGCGATCAAGCTGGCCAATGGCATTCCTGCCCCCGCGTCGAGCTGATGGATCTTCGTGCTCAACCTGCCACGTGAGCGTCCGATACCGCGACCGGCAGGTTCATCCCGCAGATTCCCGTAGTTCGATCCATCCCCTGCATGGCGGGCAATGTCCGTGGCTTGCTGATGAGCGTGGGCGATCGCGGAGTCCAGTCCGGACCGATCCATAGATGAGGCCCTGGGCGTCGCTGGCGGCCGCCAATGTTGCTAGCACTTCATGCCAGGTGCCCTCAGCTGCCATCCGCCAGCACCAGGTCAGCGCGGTCTGCCAGGGCCCGTAGACCTCGGGCAGATCCCGCCACAGAACTCACGTGCTGATACCGGCAGATGATGACCTCGGCCATCACCCGGGCGTCGGAGAGCGTCTGGATACGAAAGATGCGATCCAGGGTGTCAGCTGACCCCTGGATTCATTGCCAGACACGTTCTAGGCCCGGTCATCCTCCAGGCACGAAGAAGCCCCCACACCGACATGGTCGGTGCAGGGGCTTCAGGATCGCTCCCCCGGTTGGATTCGAACCAACAACCCTTCGATTAACAGTCGAATGCTCTGCCGTTGAGCTACGGGGGAATGTGCCGCGAACCACCGGAGCCGTTCGGACAACGGATGGAACTCTACCAGAGCCCCTGCCTGCGCGCCACCCGGCCGCGGGGCGCCGTCGTCGTCCTACCCACGCCCGGGGACCGGGCCCTTGCCAGGCACGGTTCCGGCGGGCCTACGGTGCGCGGACACCCCAAAACCATCAGGAACGGACCCGAAGGAGAGACGTGTCCATGACCATCACGACCCTCACGCGCAAGACCGCCCTGACCGGCACGGGCATGCTCGCCGCCCTCGCCCTCGCGGCCTGCGGCACCACGTCTGACAACGGCGATGACGGCTCCGCCTCGCCGGAGGTCGACGCTTCCTCGTCCCTGGCGAGCACCCCCGCCACGGACGACGCGTCGGGCTCGGCGACGTCGTCGTCAGCCTCCTCCGCCTCGGCCTCGTCGACGGCCGCCGCGGCCGGCAGCGGCTCGGCCACCGGCCAGGCCGACGAGACCGCCTACGCCGTGATCGACGCGGTCCTGGAGAGGTACGCCGGCGGCATCATCGTCGCGGTGGATGCCGACGACGATGACACGACCTGGGAGGTCGACGTCGTGGTGGGCGAGGGGGCCAAGGAGCTGGACGTCACCGCCGACGGCGACATCACCGAGACCGATCGCGAGTCGGATCCCGAGGACGTCCAGAAGGCGAAGGAGGCCGAGGTCACCGCCCAGCAGGCCCTCGACACCGCCCGGGAGGGCCGTGACGGGGTGACCCTGGACGAGATGGACCTGGAGGACGACAACGGCACCCTCCAGTGGGAGGTCGGGTTCGATCGCGAGGACGGCTCCGACGGCCCCGAGGTCGAGATCGACGCCACGTCCGGCGAGGTGCTCACGGTCGACGAGCGCTGACGCCGCGCGGCCGACGGGCCGCCGTTTCCCGAACGAAAACGCGCCTGGAGCCGCCGTTTCCCGAACGAAAACGGGTGGGGGTCAGTCGTCGGCTCGGAGGGCCCGGCGGCGCGCCTCCAGTTCCATGAGCTCGCTGTTGAGGCGGGTGAACTCGGCGGGGTCGCCCTCGGGGCCGAGCCGCTGCAGGCGCCCGAGCAGCTCCTCCTTGCGGTGCACGATCTGCAGGGCGAACAGGCGGTTCATGATGTCCCGGCAGTACCGGTCCACATCCTCGGGAGTGCGGGCGGGCAGGTCGCGGACGGCCAGCTCGGAGACGACGCCGGCCACCTCCTGGGGCACGGCGTCCCGCACGGCGTCCACCCAGCGCTGCGGTGTCGCCCCCGCCGACCCGGCCACCTTCACGCCCTGGTGGACGGCGGCGTACTGCGGGACCGTGAAGCGGGCGGCGTACAGCGCGGTCCACTGCTCCGCGGAGAGCAGGGTGGGGTGCTGCAGCACCACCTCGAGGGACTCCCGCTCCCGGCGGGCGACGGGGTCACGCGGGTCCACCGGCACCACGATCCGCGGCGCCGGGGCGGCAGCCTCCCCGTGGCGGCCCGTGGGCCCGACCGCCTGCCCGTCGCTCGCCGGGGTCGGCCGTGCCTCGGGCTCGGGCCCCCGCCGCGGTGCGCGCCCGGCCGCGGCCACGGCCCGGTGCACGGCGTTCGGGTCCAGGCCGAGCCAGCCGGCCAACTCCCGCTCGTAGCCCGGGCGCAGGACGGCGTCCTTGATCCCCGCCACGATCGGCGCCGCGTGGCGCAGGGCGCCGGCGCGGCCCTCCACGGTGTTCAGGTCGTAGTCCTTCAGCCCCGCCCGGATCGCGAATTCGAAGAGCGGCCGCCGCGAGGCGATGAGCGCGCGCACGGCCTCGTCGCCCTTCTGCATGCGCAGGTCGCACGGGTCCATGCCGCTGGGCTCCACGGCCACGAACGTCTTGGCGAGGAACCGGTGGTCCTCGTCGAACGCCTTGAGGGCGGCCTTCTGCCCGGCCTCGTCGCCGTCGAAGGTGAAGATCACCTCGCCGCCCGTGCCGTCGTCGGAGATCAGGCGGCGGGCCACCTTGATGTGGTCCGCGCCGAACGCGGTGCCGCACGTGGCCACGGCCGTGCCGACGCCGGCCAGGTGGGCCGCCATCACGTCCGTGTAGCCCTCGACGAGCACCAGCTGGCGTTCCTTGGCGATCGTGCGCTTGGCCAGGTCGATGCCGTAGAGCACCTGGGACTTCTTGTAGAGCGGCGTCTCGGGGGTGTTCAGGTACTTGGGGCCGGGATCGTCGTCGTAGAGCTTGCGGGCGCCGAAGCCGATGGTCGCGCCGGTCATGTCCCGGATGGGCCAGAGCAGGCGGCCGCGGAACCGGTCGTACAGGCCGCGCTGTCCCTCGGACACCAGCCCGGAGGCGCGCAGCTCCTCGTCCCGGAAGCCGCGCTGCCGGAGGTGGTCCAGCAGATGCGACCACCCCTGCGGGGCGTACCCGAGGCCGAACTGCACCGCGTGCTCCTGCGTGAACCCGCGCTGGGTGAGGAAGTCGCGGGCGGCCTGGGCCTCGGGCGAGCCGAGGGCCCGACGGAAGAACTCGTCCGCCACCTTGTTCGCCTCGAACAGGCGACGACGGCGCCCCGTCTCCGCCTTGTCCGGGCCGGTGCCGCCGTCCTCGTAGTGCAGCTCCACCCCCACGCGGGACGCCAGCCGCTCCACGGTCTCCGTGAACGTGGTGTGCTCGAGTTCCATGAGGAAGCTGATGACGTCCCCGTGCGCGCCGCAGCCGAAGCAGTGGTAGGTGCCCACGCCGGGGCGCACGTGGAACGACGGCGTCCGCTCGTCGTGGAACGGGCACAGCCCCTTGAATGAGCCCACGCCTGCCGAGCGCAGGGTGACGAACTCCTCCACGACGGCCTTCAGATCCGTGCGCTCGCGGACGAGGTCGATGTCCTTGCGCACGATCAGTCCAGCCATGCGGACCATTCTAGGGAGGGGGCGGAGCGGTCAGCCCCGAGCGGAACCGGCCTGCGTGGATGGCTCGGTCTCCGCTGCGGCCTGTGCAGGACCGGTCCCTGCCGCGCGGGACGCTTCGGTCCGCGCCGCGTCCACTCCCTCGGACGCGGGGCGCCCGGTGGCGGGGTCGATGACGGGCAGTGCGCCGGTGGCCGCCTCGACCAGCGGATGGAACAGCGCGGCCGACGCCAGGCCGCCGTGACGGCGGCGCGCCGAGGACACGAACGAGAGGCTCATGTCGCCCACCATAGCCACCCGGGACCGTGATTCCGGTCACGGTAAGGCAACATTCTGGGCGGTCAGGTCACGGTTCGACCCGCGCCCGCCCCCGCGGACTGCCCGTGCAGCGGCAGCAGCCGGGGCACCAGCCGGACGAGGCTCACCATCGCCCCGAGCTCCACGAGCGTCTGCGTCACCACCACGAGCGGGGCCGGGTCCAGGCTCGCCGGCAGGGCCAACGCCAGCGGCAGCACGACCAGGGAGTTCCGCGTCACGCCCGAGAACACGAGCGCCCGTCCTGCGGGCACGTCGAGACGCGCCCACCGCGCAGCCACCACGCCGAGGGCCACCATCACGGCGGCGAACGCCGCGAACAGGGGCACGACGGCGGCCAGTGCGGGCAACCGCTCCCCCACCCCGCGGATCTGGGAGGCGACCACCGTGAACAGCGTGACGACCATGAGCGGGACCATCGCCGCCGTGCACCCGCGCACCACCCCGGCTGCCGTGCGGCGCACCCCGCCGCGGCCGCGCGCCGTGCCCCACTGGAGCAGCGCCGCGAGCGCGAGCGGCGCCAGGATCAGCAGGACCAGCGCACGGACGAAGGGCCCGACGTCGACCGCGGCCACGGCAGCCTCGCCGGCGACGACGCGCAGCAGCACGGGCAGCACGACCAGCTGGACGAGCATGAGCAGCGGAGCCGCCGCCAGCAGCCGCTCGGCCGCCCCGCCCGCGAGCGCGGTGAACGCGATGACGTAGTCCACGCACGGGGCCAGCAGCACGAGGAGCACGCCCACGAGCAGCGCGTCGTCGTGGGTCACGAACCGGCTCAGCCCGAACACCACCGCCGGCACCACCACGAAGTTCAGGACCAGCAGTGCCGCCAGGAACCTGCCGTCCCGCAGGCCCGCGCCCAGCGCGGCGAACGGCACCGCCAGGAACGTCGCCAGCAGGAGCAGCGCGAGGACCGGCTCGACGAGCACCGCCCACGCGTCGGCCCC
Source organism: Micrococcus sp. KRD070 (assembly GCF_017168435.1). Taxonomy (NCBI): domain Bacteria; kingdom Bacillati; phylum Actinomycetota; class Actinomycetes; order Micrococcales; family Micrococcaceae; genus Micrococcus; species Micrococcus sp. KRD070. The sequence goes on along the minus strand of NZ_JABFNH010000007.1, from coordinate 26,735 downwards.
GGGCACGGCCCACCCGACGACGGCACCCGCGGCGATCCCCGCGAGGTACAGCGCCACCTGGTGGCGTTCGAGCGCGGCGACCAGGGCGCGGCGGGGCGGGGAGGACGGCATGCCGCCAGCGTACGGAGCGATCCGGGCGGGGGCTGACCCCTACGCTGGGGGCCATGCCCACCGCGCCCGCCCCGCCCCAGGACGCTTCCACTCCCCTGCACGTCGCCGTCCGGGTGCTCGACGTCGCGGCGCTCGCGCGGGCGGGACACACCGCGGCGACCGCGGTGGCCGCGGTGTACGCGCACGCGGTGGTGCGCGGGGCCGCGTCGTTCTGGCTGGACTCGGCCCTGCCGGACCCGGCCGAGGCCCGCTGGTCCGTGGCCGGAGACGGCCTGGACGTGCTCGGCGAGGAACAGGGCCGCACGCCCTCCCCCGGCCCGCGCCTGGTCCGGCACGACGACCCCGCCGATCCGGACCGCGCGTGGGCCGACCTCGCGGCCGCGGCCGCGCCCCGGCCGGTGGTCGGCGGCGAGGGCCTGCCCCTGCGCGGCGGCCTGGTCGGCTGGCTCGGCTACGAACTTGGCATGGCGGATCTGGGGGTGTCCCCGCCCTCACGCCGACCCGAGGACCCCGCAGCCCTGCCCGCGCAGTTCTGGGTGCGCCCCTCCCGCTACGCCGTGGCCGACCACGCGGCCGGGGTGCTGCACTGCTGCGTCGTCTCCCTCGATCCGACCGCCGCCGAGGCCGGGGCCGACCGCTGGGCGGCGGACGTGCGCCGCGCCCTCGCCGCGGCCCGCCGCGATCTCGAGACGGCGGCGGGCGACGCCGTCGTGCCGCCCCCGGAGGACGCCGGCCCGGAACCCCGGGCCGACGAGGAGGCGCCGGGCACGTGGCGCGAGGACCGGGCGGCGTACGCCGAGCAGATCGCCCGTTGCCGCGCCGCGCTGCATGCCGGCGACTCCTACGAGCTGTGCCTGACCACCCGCTTCGACGCCGATCCCGGGCTGCGCGTGAACCCGCTGGTCCTGTTCCACGAGCTCGCCGCGCACCAGCCGGCCCCGTACGCGGCGCTGCTGGAGCACGGCACGGGCGCCCGCCGGTGGGCCGTGGTCTCTGCCTCACCGGAGCGGTTCCTCGCCGGGCGCGAGGGCCGGTACAGCACCAAGCCGATCAAGGGCACGGCCGCCCGCCTGCCGGACCCGGCCGCGGACGCCGCGGCCGCCCGCGCGCTCGCCGACGACCCCAAGACCCGGGCCGAGAACCTCATGATCGTGGACCTGCTGCGCAACGACCTCTCGCGGGTGTGCGAGCCCGGCTCTGTCGAAGTCCCCTCCCTCATGGCGGTGGAGAGCTACGCGAGCGTCCACCAGCTCGTCTCCACGGTCACGGGCACGGCACGGGCCGGCGTCGAACCCGTGGAAGTGGTGCGGTCGCTGTTCCCGGGCGGGTCGATGACGGGCGCGCCGAAGCGACGCAGCGTCGAGCTGCTGGCCGCGTGGGAGGCCTCCCCGCGCGGGGTCTACTCCGGGGCGCTGGGGATGTTGAGCGCGGACGGGACGACGTCGTTGTCCGTCGTGATCCGCACGGCCGTGCTCGCCGGGGGCCGCTGGTCCGTGGGGGCCGGCGGGGCGATCGTCGCGGACTCGGACCCGGCCGCCGAGCACGACGAGGTCCTCCTCAAGGCCCGCGGCCTGCGCCGGGCCCTCGCCCGCGCCGCCGGCACGGGCCTGCCGACGACGTCGCCCGACCTCACCTGACCCCACTCACGGGTTCGGGGGCGATATTCGGCGGTATTCCGACGGAATAACGCCGCAAACCGCCCCCAAACGAAGGGGGGCGACCACCCGTGCCGCCTGCCTAGGCTGGGGACATGGCCGATCCGCACCCCGTCCTCGCCGCCTCCGCCCCCGACCTCGACCCTGACGTGCTGGACGCCGTCCGCGCGCTCGTGGCCGCCGCCGAGCGTCCCGTGGTGCTCTCCGGGGCGGGGATGAGCGCCGAGTCCGGCATCCCCACGTTCCGCGACGCCCAGACCGGCCTGTGGGAGCGGTTCTCCGCGGAGGAGCTCGCCACGGAGGAGGCATTCCTCGCGGATCCCGCGCTCGTGTGGTCCTGGTACCGGTGGCGTGCCCGGATGGTGCGGGCCCGCCAACCGAATCCGGGGCACGACGCCGTCGCCGTCTGGCAGCGCCGCACGCCCGGCCTGGAGGTGGTCACCCAGAACGTGGACGACCTGCACGAGCGCGCCGGCGCCCGGGTCCTCGCGCACCTGCACGGGTCCCTGTTCGAGCACCGCTGCGCCGACTGCGGGGCCCCCGCCGACGTCGATCCGGGCGCGCCCGCGGACGAGGCGACGGCCGGCTCCGAGGCCGACCTCGAGGCGATGCTCCGCGAGGCACCGCCGGCCTGCACCGTGTGCGGGGACGGGCTGATCCGCCCGGGGATCGTGTGGTTCGGGGAGATGCTGCCGGCCGAGCCCTGGGACCGCGCCTTCGCCGCGCTCGAGGACTGCGACCTGTGCCTGGTGGTCGGCACCTCGGGCATCGTCCAGCCGGCGGCGTCCCTGCCGTTCGTGGCGCTGGGGGCCGGGGCCGCCGTCGTGGAGATCAACCCGGTGGAGACCGAGCTGAGCGGCGCGGTCACGCACGTCCTGCGGGGTCCCGCCGGCGCGGTGCTTCCCGCGCTGCTGGACCCGCCGGTCAGAGCCAGACGCGACGGAACTCCGCGCCCTGCACCAGGGTGTGATGCCACTCGACGGCGGTCGAATCGGTGAGCGAGGCGATCTGGTCGATCACCACGCGCCGCCGGGCGGCGTCGTCGGGGGCCTGCGCCCAGTCGAACGTGAACATCGGCTCGAGGTACCGGTCCCCCGTGGCCTCCAGCAGCGCCACGAGCTCCGCGAGCACCTCGCGCTGCCGCGCGTAGAGCGGCTGGCGCTGCTCCGCGGTCATCACGTAGGCCGCCGCGATGCCCTTCATCACGGCGATCTCGGTCTCCGTCTCCTCGGGCACCACGACGTCGGCCCCGTGGCGGGTCAGCGGCTCGTTGCCGAACACCTGGCGCGTGGCGTCGAAGGCGGCGCTGCAGAACCGGCCGATCAGCTGGCTCGTCATGTCCTTCATCGCCGCGAGCGCCCGCCGGGAGCCGTCCATCTCGGAGACCCACACGTCGGTGGCCTCGAGGCGGGCCAGGGCCGCGTCGACCTCGGCCGGGTCCGTGTGCGGCAGGTACCACTGGCGGGTGGTCTCCACGACGCGCTCCCGGTGCTCCGGGATGGCCAGCCACTTGAGCTGGAACACGGCGTTGACCACGCCGTCCTCGACGTCGTGCACGGAGTAGGAGATGTCGTCCGCGAGGTCCATGACCTGGGCCTCCATGGACGTGCGCGTGCCGGGCACCCCGGCGCGGAACCAGCGGAACACGGGCAGGTCGTCCTCGTAGACGCCGAACTTGCGCGACCGCGTGCCGTCCGGGCGCAGCGGGGCGTCCTCACGGGTCCATGGGTACTTGCATGCGGCGTCGAGGGCGGCCCGCGTGAGGTTCAGGCCCGCGGAGGAGCCGTCCGCGAAGAGCTTCTTCTGCTCGAGGCGGGCCAGCAAGCGCAGGGTCTGGGCGTTGCCCTCGAAGCCGCCGACGTCCTCGCTGAGCGCGTCGAGCGCCTTCTCCCCGTTGTGCCCGAAGGGCGGGTGGCCGAGGTCGTGGGACAGGCAGGCGGTGTCCACGAGGTCGGGGTCGCAGCCCAGCGACCGGCCGAGCTCACGCCCCACCTGCGCCACCTCGAGCGAGTGGGTCAGGCGGGTGCGGGCGAAGTCGTCCGCGTCCGGGGCGACCACCTGGGTCTTGGCCCCCAGCCGGCGCAGGCCCGCGGAGTGCAGCACGCGGGCACGGTCCCGCTCGAAGTCCGAACGGTAGGAGGACTTGGGCGGCTCGGGCAGCCACCGCTCCCGGTCCCACGGCGTGTAGCCGGGGGTCTGCACGGCGCGGCCGGCATACGGGGGCCGGCCTTCCGGGCCGAACAGCACCGGCTGGTGGGCGGCGCCGGTCCAGTGCGACGACGGCGCGGCGGGCGTTCCGGCGGCGGGCACCGGCGTCGTGGGCTCAGCCACCGGAGACGTCCAGCTCGGCGGCCTGGATCATGGCCTGCTGCTCGGCGTTGAGCTCGCGGGAGTCCAGCCAGCCGTCCGGCAGGTGCGGGCGCTTGGGGGCGCCGGCCCGGCCGCGGGGGCCCTCGGCGGCCTCGCCCGGGTAGGGCTGGTCGCGGTCCACGCGGGTGAGGATCTCGCGCATCGTGGCCAGGTCCGGGACGGTGGACAGCGCGGTGCGGATCTCCGAGCCCACGGGGTAGCCCTTGAAGTACCAGGCCACGTGCTTGCGGATGTCCCGCAGCGCCTTCGTCTCGTCGCCGCCGAAGGTGTCCACGAGCAGCTCGGCGTGGCGGTACAGCGTGTCCGCGACCATGCCCAGGGTCGGCTGGAACCGGTCCTGGCGGCCCTCGAAGGCGGCCTGCAGGTCCCCGAACAGCCAGGGCCTTCCCTGGCAGCCGCGGCCGATCACGACACCGTCCACGCCGGTCTGCTCGACCATCGCGATGGCGTCCTCCGCGGACCAGATGTCGCCGTTGCCGAGCACGGGGATGTCCGGCAGGGCCTCGCGCAGCCGGGCGATGTCGTCCCACACGGCGGTGCCCGAGTAGAACTGGCGGGTGGTGCGGCCGTGGAGGGCGACGGCGGCGACGCCGAGGTCGCGGGCCGTGCGGCCGGCGTCGAGGAAGGTCAGGTGGTCCTCGTCGATGCCGCGGCGCATCTTCACGGTCACCGGGATGTCCTTCTTGGCCGCCTCGGTCACGGCCGCCTTGACGATCGAGGCGAACAGCTCCGACTTCCACGGCAGGGCGGAGCCGCCGCCGCGGCGGGTCACCTTGGGCACGGGGCAGCCGAAGTTCATGTCGATGTGGTCGCAGCGGTCCTCCTCGACCAGCATCCGCACCGCGGCGCCGGTGGTGACCGGATCCACCGAGTAGAGCTGGACGGAGCGGGGCACCTCGTCCGGGTCGTGCTGGATGATCCGCATCGACTCGGGCTTGCGCTCCACGAGAGCCCGGGCGGTGACCATTTCGTTCACGTAGAGGCCGCCGCCGTACTCCCGGCACAGGCGCCGGAACGCGGTGTTCGTGATGCCGGCCATCGGGGCGAGCACCACGGGGACGTCGATGGTCAGCGGTCCCAGCCGCAGCGGGGGCAGGGTCAGGCGGTCCGTCGTCGGGGCGGGGTGGCGGCCCTCGTGGAGCTGGTCGTCGTCGGTGATGCGTCGACCCGCGCCGGCGGACTTGGCGTAGTGCGCGGCGTGAGGGTCGGCAACGTCGTCGGCGTCGGTCATCGCCGCGGCGGGGAGGGTGTGGGAAGAAGTCATGTCGGATCCCATTCTTCCATTCCGCCCGGCACCCGCGTCACCGTGCCCCACGACGAGGCCCGCTGGGAGGCGATCACCGAGGCACCCCGCCGGGACGGGCAGACCATCCTCCCGGCGGGTCAGGCCTCCGACGCCGGCGCCGCGTCCCCGCCGTCGAGCACCGCCAGCAGGTCAGCACCGGCGAACATCTGAGCGGTCTGACGCGCCGAGGGGGTGCCCGCGTCCGGGTCCGCCCCGGCCGCGAGCAGATGCCGCATCGAGGCGACATCCCGTTTGAACGTGGCGCAGGTCAGGGCGCGCTGGCCGCGATCGTTGGCGTGCTCGATCTCGGCGCCGGCCTCGATGAGCATCGCCACGGTGTCCGGGTGCTCGTGGTAGGCGGCGAGGGTGAGGAACGAGTCGCCCGTGTGGTTGCGCAGGCGCGTGCTCACCCCGGCGTCCAGGTATGCCTTCAGCTGGGCCGTGTCCCCGTCCCGCGCCATGTCGAAGAGCCGGTTCGCCAGCTCGATGTCCTTCTCGCTCCACTGCTCGCTCATGCCCGCCAGTATGGCGGACGCCGCGGCGATCGACCGCTCCGCAGCGACATCTCCGCGGGTCTGCCCGCAGGTGATGTCGCCGGCCGGCGGTCAGACGAGCACCGTGAACAGCCCCGCCCGCCCCGCGGTTGCACCCGGCATGACCCGCAAGCACCTCGGCTTCCTCAACTTCGGCCACTGGATCCACCGGCCCGGCGCCGAACCGGACGCGCGGCAGGCCCTCGACGACGTCGTCGCCATGGCCGTGGCCGCCGAGGACGCCGGGCTCGACGGCGCCTGGCTGCGCGTCCACCACTTCCAGCGGATGTTCTCCTCGCCGTTCCCGATCCTCGCCGCGATGGCCGCCCGCACCGAGCGGATCAGCCTCGGCACCGGCGTGATCGACCTGCGGTAGCGCATGTCGGGGTTGCAACACTCGTCCACGTAAGCTTGGTTGCATGGTCGAACTGGTAGCGCTGAGGAAGACGAACGAGGTGGCGGCCTACGTCCGCGCCTCCATGGACCGCAAAGGCGACCGCTGGACGGTCGATACACAACTGAGGAAGATCAGGGCATTGGCCGAGGCCAAGGACTGGAACGTGGTCGAGGTCTACGAGGACAACGCGGTGTCGGCGACGAAGAAGCGTCGAGCTGGCACCCGCTGGGCCGAGATGTTGGACGACGCCCGAGCAGGTCGATTCTCGATGGTCGTCGCCGTGGACATGGACCGACTGCTGCGGAGCACGAAGGACCTCAACACGCTGATCGACCTCGGCCTGCGCGTCGTCACAGTGGACGGCGAGATCGACCTCTCGACGGCCGACGGAGAGTTCCGAGCGACGATGCTCGCCGCTCTCGCCCGGTTCGAGGCTCGACGCAAGGCGGAGCGGCAGATCAGGTCGAACGAGCGCCGCCGCGCCGAAGGCATCCCGGCGTCCACCTGGAAGGCGTTCGGTTGGACGAGGGAGGGCGAGCTGATCGAGGAGGAGGCCGCCGCAGTTCGGCGGGCCTTCGATGCGTTCCTCGGTGAGCCGTCGCTGTCGATCCGTCGCATCCGGGAGGACTTGAACAGCGCTGGCCACCTCACCGCCCGCGGGTCGGAGTTCTCCGTCGATGCTGTGCGGTATCTGCTGGCGAACTCGCTCTACGCTGGCTTCATCCGCCACTACAAGACCGGCGAGCTGTACCCGGTGCAGGGCGAGGCGTTCCCGCCCATCGTCGGCGAGCAGACGTGGCGGGCCGCGGTGGCGAAGCTGGAGGACAACGTGCGGAGGTCGGCGAGGCAGGGCAATCAGCCGAAGTACCTCCTGTCCACGATCGGCCTCTGTGGGAAGTGCGGCGCGACGCTCGTCTCGGGGACGAACAGCCGCAAGCAGCCGACGTACCGTTGTGGCGAGCAGTTCCATCTCACCCGCCAGCGCGAGCCCGTCGATGCGATGGTCACCGAGGCGGTGCTCACGCGCCTGTCGTCCGTGGACGTGCACGACCTCGTGATGCCGCAGGAAGCCGCCGGGCCGGATCGCGAGGAACTGCTGACCGAACGGAACGCCCTGGTCGAGCGGGTGAAGGAGCTGAGCCCGCTGCTGCGCGACATCCATCAGCCGGTCCTGGAGATCACGGCGGCGATCAACGACGTGAAGGCTCGCATCGACGAGATCGACGCGGAGCTGCTCGACCGCTCGGTGTCGGTGGCGGCGAAGCTGCTGGCGGAGGTCGATGAGCCGGTCGGCACCGCGGAGCGCCGCGAGGTTGTCGAGTCGAAGTGGAAGGCGTTGGACATGGACCGTCGCCGGATGCTCGTGGACGAGCTGGTGACGGTGACCATCGAGCCCATCATGCCGGGTCACGTGAAGTTCGACCCCGATCTCGTGCGGATCGAGCCGAGACGCGACTGACTCATGACTCGACTCGTCATTGCACTGGTGAGTCGAGTCATGGAAGAATGGTTGCAGACAAGAAGATCCCACCGGGGCCGCGACTTAGAAGCGCGGGGTTCTGCTCCCGGATGAGTAGCCGGTCAAACAGCCCAATTACCGTGGCGGGGAACCGGAAGATACTCATGTCTGAGGACTTCCGATGTCTGTCGTTATCGACGTTCCCCGCGCATCCGCGCTCGTCCGCCCTGGCCTCGATCAGGGCTCCGCTCCTTCTCCGCAGGCAGACGGCCACGATCCCGTCATCGCCGCCGCCCGCGCCGCTGGCCGCCGAGCCGGTGAGCGCCTGGCACTCACTCCGCTGACCCCGCGCCAGCGCGCCGCCGTTGCCTCTGTGATGGGCGGTGGTCGCTGATGAGCGCGAACTCCGCCGCCTTCGATCACTTGACCGGCTTCCGCTGGCGTCAGGGCGACCCGTCCCTCGCCGACGCCGAGGCCCAGCTCTACGACCTCGGCGTGCTCCGCTCTGTGCTGGAAAGGCCGTCGAGATCGCCGTCGCCGACGCCCGAGCCGATGGGGTGACCTGGGCCAGGATCGGCGACGCCCTCGGCGTCACGCATCAGGCTGTCATCAAGCGCTACGGCCGGGGCGGTGGTCGCTGATGTACGCCGACGCACGCAACCTCAGCACCGCTCCCACCAACCTGACCCCGCCCGGAGGGCCTGGCCTGGCACCCGCCGAAGGCGGGCTGCCCGTCGTCGTGATGGCTGCCCGTAGCCGTGCTTCGCACTCCAAGAGTTACGAGACCCCCATTCGTTCCTACGGGCGCGGCAAGGGCTTGTCGATTGCCGCGCCTTGCAACAACATGCCTGGTCAGCGGCCTGTTCCGCCCTCGCTCCGTCGCGTGGTCCCGCGGGATCATATGGGGTCTCATTTGGGGGTCAATAGGGGGTCATTTAGGCGCCGCACTCCCTCTGAGGCCCTCCGCGCCGCCCGCGGCGGGGGTGGTCGCCGTGGCTAAGCAGGAGAACAACCCGACGAGCATCGGGCTCACGCAGTACCTCGATCCGTCGTACTGGGCCTGGGCTGCCGAGGACCCGAACGGGGCCGCGCTGCTCCAGCAGGGTGCCGAGGCGATCCTCGCCTACGTGGTGCAGCGGCTCGAGGCCACCGGCTGCCAGGTCGTCGAGGCCTACGGCATCGTGCACGACAAGGACGAGCGCGAGGTCTGGAGTGACACGGAGAAGGCCCTGGTGGTCGAACCGAAGCCCGAGCACCTGCACGCCGTGATCAAGTTCGCCAGCCGTGCGAAGAGTGCGCCGCTGGATCGGCTCGCGTTCGGCATCGGCGTCGAGCCCCAGTACGTCGAGAAGCCTGGCCGCGGGCGGTACGCCTTCGACAACATGCTGTCGTATCTGACGCACGTGAAGTACGCGGACAAGCACCAGTACGCGCCTTCGGAGGTCGCCACGGTGCGTGGGCCTGACTACCTCGGGATCGACGCCCAGCGCCGGGAGACGTGGCTGAAGGGCCGCGCCCACGTGAAGAAGAAGATCGTCGCCGAGAACTTCGAGGACATGCGGGAGCGCGTTCTCCAAGGTGAGATCACGCGGGATCAGATCATGCTCACGGACGAGCTGTTCGATATCTACTCGCGGCATCAGCGGGAGATCGACGACGCGCTGTCGGCCTACGGCCAGCGTCGCGCATACCGGGCGGCGGCGAAGCTGCGCGCCGGTGAGTTCTCGACGCACGTGGTGTTCGTCCATGGGGATGCCGGGATCGGCAAGACCCGGTTCGCCACGGACTTCATTACCGAGGCGATCAACGCGGCGAACGCGCACGGCGAGCGGTGGCAGGTCTACCGGGCCGCGACGGGGAACCCGCTTGATGACTGGCGGGGCGAGGAAGTGCTGCTGCTGGACGATCTGCGGGCCTCGGCGATGGATGCGAACGACTGGCTGCTGCTGCTCGATCCGTACAACGCCTCGCCTGCGAAGGCCCGCTACAAGAACAAGGGCGAGGTCGCCCCGCGCCTCATCGTCATCACGGCGACGATCGAGCCCGTCGAGTTCTTCTACTACGCCCGCCAGAAGGGCAACGTGGACGAGGCGCTGGACCAGTTCATCCGCCGGCTGGCCTCGGTCGTGAAGGTCTATCGTGCCGACGACATCAATCGTTACCTCGTGCAGCACATCGGGAAGATCGAGCCCTACGAGTGGCACCAGTGCAGCGTTCCGACCGCCGCGCACACGCCCGGTATGTACGGCAACGCGTACCACCAGAACGTCGGGTCGCGGGAACTGACCTACGGCCCGGAGACCTCGGCCGAACATGATGCGGAGGGCGCGGTTGCTGAGCTGCTGGGTGGGCTCGCGGTGCGGAGCCCTGACGTGCCGCTGGCGCTGATCGGAGGTGCCGCATGAGCACCGAACGCGATGCGCTCTTCCAGGGGGTCGAGGGGGCCGGAGGCCCCTCGCAAGCAGCCGGGGAGGACATGAGCGCCAGCGAAACGTCCGACACGGCTACTGCTTGCCACTCTGGCGTACAGGTGGAGCAGCAGACCGACTCCCAGGTGAACACCGGTCGGGCTGATGCGGAGGCTGTGCGCCAGAGTCACGGCGGCGCGAAGCGTCGTCGTGGGGGCGGCGGGAGGCTCGACACCCGCTTCGATGACGCCACGCTCGCGGCGCTTCGCACTCGTGCGAAGCGGCTCGGGCTGGCTCCGAGCACGTGGGTGCGGACCGTCGTGCGCGATGCCCTGCACGCCTCTCGGAGCGAGGAGCTGGATGCCGCCGTGGCCGCGCAGCTGCTCGGGGTCGAGGAGCGCGTGCAGGCGTCTGCTGATGCTCGGGAGCTGGCCGCCCAGGTGCGCCCGCTCGCGATCAACGTCAACGACCTGGACCGCCGTGCTCGCGCGGGTGAGCCGGTGGCGCTGTCGGCGGAGGTGCCCGAGCTGATCGAGCTGCTGCACGAGGTCCGCGCGCTGCTCGGGGATCGGGCGGCCTCATGAGCACGACGCATTACAGTCCGAGCGCCAACGCCGCCGACACCGAGCGCTACATCCGGGGCAAGGAGGACGAGCGCGGCGTCGCGATCACGGGCGACGTGCCGGGAGGCCCCGGCGCGTTCTCGGCGCGCGCCCGCGCGCTCACCCAGAACACGAAGCGTGACGTCGAGGCGCTGCACTACAGGCAGTCGTTCAGCGACGACGAGTTCGACCCAAAGAATCCTGAGGACGTGCAGCGGGTGAACGATCTGGGTTACCAGCTCGCGAAGAAGATGCACCCCAACGCGGACTGCCTCGTGGTGAGCCATGTGGACGGACGCGGGAAGAAGCCGCACAACCACATCTTGGTCATCAACCACAGCAATCGGACGGGGAAGGCGCTCTCGGACTATCGCACGTTCCACGACCGCAAGGCCGGGAACCAGCGGGGCGTTCAGTCAGCGAACGACGAGCTCATGCGCGAGCACGGTCTCTCGGTCGTGAAGCGTCTGGAGCACGCGCCGAAGGACTGGGAGCTGCGCCGCGAGGACTTCGCCGAGGGCGGGCTCGACCGCGAGATGGGCGACCGGATGAGCGCCGCCCTGGCTGATCCCCGTGCGGTGGACAAGGCCGGTCTCGAAGCGGTGATCGAGGAGCAGAACCAGCAGCTCGGCGATGACGGGGAGCGGGTGCCGCGGATGCGGTTGCACAGCCCCGTCAGCAAGAAGGGCAAGCGCGCCGGGCAGGAGACCTGGACGCTCTACATCGAGGACCGCCGCGGCGAGTCCGGACGCGCCGAGCGCCGCAAGCGCGCGAGCGCACTCTCGGCGGACTTCACCCCGGAGGGCGCGCAGGCGTTCTTCGACTATCACCAGCAGCAGGAGGAGCAGGAACATGAGCGCAGCGCTCGACAGGCTGAAGCAGCAGAACGCGCAGAGCGGATCGCAGCAGCAGCTCGACAGTCCGGAGACGATGGAGGCGTTGACCTCGATCCTCGCCGCCGTCGAGGCGCAGAACGCGAGGCTCGACCGGCTGGCCGAGCAGCAGAAGAAGCTCGCAGGGTTCGTGAAGGTCATGGACGAGGAGACGACGAGGCGGCTGGAGCGGATCACGGCCTCGGCGTCGACCTCCTCGCCCTCCAGCGACGCGTCCGCGAGGATCGCGAGTATCGAGAGCAGGCTGAACGAGATCGCGAGCACGCTCGGCGAGTTCGCGCAGAGTCTCAACGGCGAGAGCTTGAACGCCGCGTCGCAGAGCTTGGTCGCGGAGGCGCAGAGGAATCACGCGGCTACGGCATCGGCGATTGAGGGGCTCAAGGCGCAGGCCGCGGCGAACCAGAAGCTCGTCAGCCAGGTCGGCGGCGCGGTGCAGCGGATCGAAAAGCGCACCGAGGAGCGAGTCGTGAAGGCCGTCGAACAGGTCGCCGGGGAGGCGTCTGCCACGATCGCGGCAAACCTCGACGCATCGAACGAGCGCGCCGAGCGGATCATCGCTGCCACGGCGAAGCTGGAGGCCCGTCAGCTCTGGTCGGCCGCCGCCGCGATGTGCCTCGCACTCCTGCCGGTGGTGGTGGTCGTCGCCGGGCTCTGGATGGGCATCGCTGGGCTCATCACAGGCGCTCAGTGGGCGCTGGACGTGGACGGTAGCGTGTGGCTCGGGATCGGGCGCTGGCTCGTGATCGCCGCGGGCCTCGCGGCGGCCGGCTACGGGGTCTTCGCGTCCGTCCGCTGGGTTGCTGGCCTCGTGGAGACCTGGAAGGGTCGCGGGATGCCGACGTGGCCGAACTGGCGACGATGACTGGAGCCACTCGAACTACTGACCCCGGTCAGTAGTCGAACGATTGCCGCAGCAGCCGGTCGAGCGACGTCGGTGCCGCCGCAGTCGCCGGAGGACGATCGCCGCTGTGACGGCCACCCCGACTGCGATCCCGGCACCGATGAGCCAAGGGTTGCCGAGGAAACCTCCGATACCTGCGAGGGCTCCGCCCGCGGCGAGGAGAGGCAGGCCGCAGCAGATCAGCAGCGGAAGCGCGCAGCATGCCAACAGGAGCAAGCCCGTCCCAGCACCGACAAGCACGCCCGCGCGATGCGAGTCGTGGTCCTTATCGCCGCTCATCGTCTGTTCCTCTCCCAGCTGAGCGTTCCCCCCGATTGTCTGCGTGCGCGTTCACGCGCAGCACGACAGGAGCGACGGATCGGTGGTGAAGGCCTTGGCGGCGATCCGGATGCCCTCGGCCATGGTCAGGTAGGGGGCCCAGGCGTCGGCGACCTCGGCGACCGTCTTGCCGAGCACGTGGACCCCGGCGGCGGCGAGCTCGCCGGCGTCCTTGGCGACGGCGGTGATGCCGAGAATCTTCCCGGTGTCGGCGTCCACGACGATCTTGACGAAGCCGCGGGTGTCGCGGTTGACCAGTGCGCGGGGCACGTGGTGCAGCGGCAGGACGCGGCAGTCGCAGCGGATCCCGGCGGCGACGACGTCCTTCTCGGTCATCCCGACCGCGCCGATCGCCGGGCCGGTGAACGTCACCCTCGGCAGTCGGGCGTAGTCCACGGCCCGGTCGGCGTCGGCGAACGCGTTCTCGGCGACGAGGGTGCCGTGGTGGGCGGCGACGTAGACGAACTCGGGGTGGCCGGTCACGTCGCCCGCGGCCCAGATCCGCGGGTGGGAGGACTGCATCCGGTCGGAGACGACCACCTCGCCGAGGTCCCCGGTCTCGACCCCGACCCTGTCGAGGCCGAGCCCGTCGGTGACCGGTCGTCGTCCGAGGGCGACGAGCACCTGGTCGGCGCGGAACTCCTCCCGCCCCCCGGCGACGTCCGCGGTGACGACGGCCTGCCCGGTCGCGGCGTCGCGGGACACCCGCGTCGGCAGCGCGCGGCGGACCACCCGGATGCCCTCGTCGGCGAACACCTCCTCCAGCGTCCTGGACACCTCCGGCTCCTCCTTCGACGCGAGCCGGGACCGGACCAGCACGGTGACCTGGGAGCCGAGCCGGGCGAACAGCTGCGCCTGCTCCAGGGCGACGTAGCCGCCGCCGAGCACGAGCAGGGACTCAGGGAGTTCGGTCAGCTCCATCGCCGTGGTCGAGGTCAGGTACCCGGTCTCGTCCAGGCCGTCGATCGGCGGGGCCCACGGCCGAGAGCCGGTCGCCACCAGGAAGTGCCCGGCCTCGATCGTCTCGGTGCTGCCGTCGTCCCCGGCGACCTGGAGGACCGGAGCGTCGGGGGTGCCGGCGAACGCGGCGTCGCCGCGGCGGACGGCCCACCCGTAGGAGTCGGCGACGTCGGCGTACTTCTCGCCCCGCAGCGACTCGACCAGCGCCTGCTTCCCGGCGATCAGGGCGGGCATGTCCACCGGCCCCGCCGTCGTCGCGATCCCCGGGAACCGGTCGGCGGCGTCGGCCGCGGAGTGCCGTGCGTCGGCCGCGGCGATCAGGGCCTTCGACGGCACGCAGCCGGTGTTCACGCAGGTGCCGCCCAGCGTCCCGCGCTCGATCATCACCACCGACTTGCCGAGCGTGGTCGCGCGGATCGCGGCGGCGAACGCACCACCGCCCGATCCGATGATGGCGAGGTCGTACTTCGTGGGCATCGCAGCTCCTGTCAACACTTGGTCTTCCGGTCTGTCTCAGCCATACTGGACCTTCCAGTGCAGGGGAAGGTCAAGAGGACTTCTGCCGAAAGAAGAGGGGGCCTGCGATGCGCATCGGGGAACTCGCCGAGCGGGCGGGAACGACGGCGAAGACGCTGCGGTTCTACGAGGAGCAGGGCCTGCTGCCGCCGGCCGAGCGCACGCCGTCCGGATACCGCGACTACGCGCCCGAGACGGCCGCCCGGATCGACTTCGTCCACCGCGGCCAGGCCGCGGGCCTCACCCTCGCCCAGATCCGCCAGATCCTCGACATCCGCGACGACGGCGCTGCTCCCTGCGAGCACGTGCGCGACCTCCTCGACGCACGCCTCGCCGAGATCGAGCAGCAGATCGCCCAGCTCGCCGCGCTGCGCGACACCATCACCGAGCTCAGACGCGACGCCGCGCAGCCCGACCCCGACTCGTGCAGCGCGGACCAGGTCTGCCGGTACCTGTAAACGGCAGAGCCGGTCGCACCAACGCCACAAGCCCGACATGCGCTATGAGAACCCCCTGTACATGGCCGAGGCCGCGGCCACCACGGACCTCATCTCCGGCGGCCGGCTCGAGCTCGGCGTCTCCCGCGGCTCACCCGAGGCCGCCCTCGACGGCCAGGCGCAGTTCGGCTACGCCCTCGACGAGGGGCAGACCTGGGCCGACGTGACCCGAGAGCGCGGACGCCGGTTCCTCTCGGCCGTGCGCGGCGAGGGCATCGCAACGCCGGACCTCACCTCCGGCTGGGCGCACAGCTCGCAGCCGCTGCGGATCGGGCCGCACTCCCCCGGGCTCGCGGACCGCATCTGGTGGGGGTCGGGGTCCACGCCGTCGGCGGTCGAGGCGGGGCGGGATGGCTACAACATGCTCTCCTCCACCCTGCTCCTGCAGGACGACGGCCGACCCTTCCACGTGCAGCAGGCCGACCAGATCGCCCGCTACCGGGAGGCCTTCGCCGCGGCCGGCCACACGGGCCCGGGCCGCACGGCGGTCACGCGCTCCGCGTTCGTCATCCAGGACCGGGAGGACGAGCTGTACTTCGGCCGGGAGCGGGCTTCGCGCGACTCCTCCGGCATGCTCGAGGGCGGCGCCGCCCGCTCCGGCCCGACCTATGCCGGGTCCGCCGAGGAGGTCGCGGAGAAGCTCGCCGCCGACGACGCCGTCGCCGCCGCCGACTGGGTCCTGTTCGCCAACCCCAACCAGCTCGGGGTCGAGTACAACGCGAAGATCTTCGCCGGCTGGGCGGAGGTCTGGCGCCTGCTCGGCTGGGATGCATGAGCGAGGCCCCGCCGCACCTCCCGACCGCCGACGACGGCGTCGCCCGAGCCCGTCGCGCGCGCTGGGCCGTCACCGCCGCCTTCGCGACGAACGGCGCCCTGCTCGGCGCGCTCATCCCGCACTACCCGGAGGCCAAGGCCGCGTTCGGCCTGGACCCGGCCGCGTTCGGCCTGCTCGTCATCGCGCTCGCCGTGGGCGGCACGCTCGCCGGGCCCCTGCCCGCCCCGATCCTGCGCCGGTTCGGCGCCCGCCGCGTCATGCTCGCCGGCAGCGTGGCCATCGCCCTGCTCACGACGGCGGCCGGTCTCGTCCTCGACATCGCCGGGGCGGGCGCGGGGGCCGGGCACGGTGCGGGCACGGCCGCGGCCTGGCCGCTGTGGGTCTTCGCGGGCCTCGTCGTGGCCTCGGGCGTGCTCGACGCCGTCGTGGACACCGCCCAGAACGCGCAGGGCCTGCAGGTGTAGACCCGGCTGGCCCGGCCCGTGCTCACGACCATGCACGCCGGCTGGAGCCTCGGAGCGGCCGCCGGTGCCGGGCTCGGTGCGGCGGTCATCACCGTGGGCGGCCCCGCGGCCCTGCACCTGGGGCTCAACGGCGCCGTGTGCGTCGCGGTGCTGCTGGGGGTCCGGCGCCTGTTCCTGGCGGAGGCTCCCGTGGACTCGGCGTCCGCCCGCGGCGCCGCGGATCAGTCACCCGCACCGTCGGAGACGTCCACGCCGCCTGCCCGCCCAAGCCCTCCCCCGCCGCGCCGCCGTGGCCGTGCTCGTCCCCGCCGTGGTGATCGCGATGGCCGGGTTCGGCGTGGAGGAGTTCGGCAACGCGTGGGCCACCCTGTTCCTGATCACGGAGCGCGGCCTGGATCCGGCCGCGGCGGTGCTCGGCGCGTCGACGCTGCTGGGCGCGCAGTTCGTCGGACGCCTCGCGGGCGACCGCACCCTCGCCGCCCTGGGACGCCGCGGGGCGCTGACGGCGGGGCTGGGCGCCGTCGTCGTGGGGCTGGGGCTGGCCCTGGCGCCGCTGCCCGAGCCGGTGGCCGTGCCTGCCGCGTTCGCGGGGCTGGCCCTGGCGGGGCTCGGCTGCGCCGTGGTGGTGCCCGTGGCCTATGCGCTCGGCGACGAGGCGCCCGGGCTCCGGCCGCAGACCGGGCTGGCGGTGACGAGCTGGTGCATGCGGCTGGCCGGGGTCGGGCTCAGCCCGGCGGTCGGGGCGCTGGCCGGCGCCGTCGGTCTTGCACCGGCGCTGACGGTGTTCCTGGGCCTGGCCGCCGTCGGGGCGGTGCTCGCCGCCCGGCTGCCCGCCGCCCCGTAGGAACCGCTCAGTCGTCGTCGACCTCGCCGGCGAGGGCCTGGGCCGCCAGGTGCTCCTCGGTCGCGGCCTCCCAGATCTCCTTGGCGGCGGAGCCGTTGAGCAGCACGAGAAGCACGCCCACGATGATGTCCGCCCAGCCCGACGCCGTCAGCACCGTGATCCCGGACAGGGCGATCAGCACGACGCCGGCCACGAGGTCGTTGCGCGCCGCGAGCCAGGCCGCCCGGGTGAGGGAGCCGCCGTCGACGCGGACGCGGGCCAGCAGGACCACGCACACGATGTTCACGAGGAGCGAGCCGACGGCCGCCCCCAGCAGCACGCCCGCGGCCGGCGGCTCGGGGTCGCCGATCTTCGTGGCCGCCATGACGAGCGCCGCCACGGCCGGCAGCACGATGATCCCGGCCATGACCTTGCCGATGACCGCCTGCCGGGCCGCCGTCCACCCGAGCGCCACGAAGATCAGCAGGTTGACGGCGAAGTCCTCGAAGAAGTCGACGGAGTCCGCCACGAGGGCCACCGAGCCGATCCCCACCGCCAGGATGATCTCGACCACCAGGTAGGCGCCGTTGAGCAGGGCCACCGCCAGGACGGTGCCCCGCAGGGTGCGGGTGCGCCGGCGGTCCGCTACGGCCGCCCGGTTCACGCGCCCGGCGCGTCGTCCACGAACACGTACGTGTCCACCAGCGTCCGCGCCGCGTTGCCGCCGATGAGCCCGTCCACGATCCGCTCCAGCGGGGCCATCGCCTCGTCCACCTCGATCTGCACGGGGTACTGGGCCACGAGCAGGGCGAGCAGGTCGGCCACGGCCTGCAGCGCGTCCTCCTCCCCCAGCTCCGGATCCCAGCCCACGAGCACATCGGCCGGCGCGTCCTGGCGCTCCGGGGTGTAGGACACCGCGAACGCGCGGATGCGCCCGCCCTCGGCCTTCGGCGCGTCGCGGAGCACGACGGCGCCCGCGGCCCCGGTGGCCGGGCCCAGCAGCAGCTGCTGGGCGGCCCCGACGCTCAGGGTCGACGGGTCCCAGGCGTGCACGGCGTCATAGAACGCGGTGACCGCCTGCGTCAGCTCGACGGAGCCGGTCGAGGCCTCCTCGAGGACCACGCCGTCCGGGTGCTCCTCCCCGCGCACGTCCGGCAGGCCGATGGCCCCCGGGGCGATCGCGACGCGGCGGGAGCGCTGCACGGGGGTGAAGCCCTCGGCCACGAGGAACGCCTCGGTGCCGGCGGCCAGTGCGGCGGTCTGGGACCGCACGGCCTCCGTGTCCACGGGCGGCTGGCCGGCCGGGCCCTCGGCGTCGGTCTGCGGGTCGGCACCGCTCACGCCGGGCACCAGGGCGTCCTTGGCGAATCGGGCCTTCAGCGCGGTCGTCGGGATGGCGCCGGCGGCGTGCGCCTCCGCGGCGAGCCCCCGCAGGGCCGCCACGAGCGCCCGGCCGATGCCCCGGCGCCGCTCGGCGGCCGCGGTCTCGACGTACAGCCACAGCCGCCGCGGGTGCACGGACGAGGCATAGACGACGCCGGCCGCCACCGGCACGCCGGCGGCCTCGGCCACGAGCGCGCGGCGCCAGGGCCGTTCCGCGTCCTCGGCGAGCATCGCCCGGTCCTGGTGCTGCTGCGCGTTGGCCGGGTCACCCCACACCTCGAGCAGGGCCAGGTCGTCCCCGGGCCGCCAGGGACGCAGCACGATCTCCCCGCCGGCGACCGCGGCGGAGTCGAACAGCGCGCCGCCGTCGTCGTGTCCCGCGGCCCCGGCCGCTCCCGTCACGTCCCCGCTCACTTGACCAGGCGCTCCAGCAGGTAGGACTTCACCTGGGACAGCGCCACGCGCTCCTGGGCCATGGTGTCCCGCTCGCGGATGGTCACGGCCTGGTCCTCGAGGGTGTCGAAGTCGACGGTGATGCAGAACGGGGTGCCGATCTCGTCCTGGCGGCGGTAGCGACGGCCGATCGCGCCGGAGTCGTCCGTCTCGATGTTCCACAGGCCGCGCAGCTCCGCCGCGAGGGACTGGGTGGCCGGCTGCAGCTCGGGCTTCTTCGACAGCGGGAGCACGGCGGCCTTGACCGGGGCCAGGCGCGGGTCCAGCTTGAGCACGGTGCGCACGTCCACGCCGCCCTTGGCGTTCGGGGCCTCGTCCTCGGCGTAGGCGTCCACGAGGAACGCCATCATGGCGCGGGTCAGGCCGAAGGACGGCTCGATCACGTACGGGGTGTAGTGCTCGTTGTTGGCCTGGTCGAAGTACTGCATCTTCGTGCCGGAGTGCGTCGTGTGCTGGCCCAGGTCGTAGTCGGTGCGGTTCGCGATGCCCATCAGCTCGCCCCAGCCGTCGCCGCCGGTGAAGCCGAAGTCGTACTCGAGGTCGATGGTGCCGTCCGAATAGTGCGCACGGTCCTCCGCGGGGACGTCGAACTTCCGCAGGTGCGCGGGGTCGATGCCGAGGTCGATGAACCAGTCCCAGCAGTCCTCGACCCAGCGGTCGAAGTGCTGTTTCGCCTCGGCCGGCGGCACGAAGTACTCGATCTCCATCTGCTCGAACTCGCGGGTGCGGAAGATGAAGTTGCCCGGGGTGATCTCGTTGCGGAACGCCTTGCCGATCTGGCCGATGCCGAACGGCGGCTTCTTCCGGGCCGCGCCCAGCACGTTGAGGAAGTTCACGAAGATGCCCTGCGCCGTCTCCGGGCGCATGTAGTGCAGGCCCTCCTCGTTGTCCACGGGGCCGAGGTAGGTCTTGACCAGGCCCGAGAACAGCTGCGGCTCGGTCCAGGCACCCTGGGTGCCGCAGTCCGGGCACACGATCTCGGCCATGCCCTCGGCCGGCCGGCCCTTCTTGGCCTCGAACGCCTCGAGCAGGTGGTCCTGGCGGTGGCGCCTGTGGCACTGGGTGCACTCCACGAGCGGGTCGGTGAAGGTCTCGACGTGGCCGGAGGCCTCCCACACCGCGCGCGGCAGGATGATGGAGGAGTCCAGGCCCACCATGTCCTCGCGGGAGCGCACGAAGGTCTTCCACCATTCCGCCTTGATGTTCTCCTTCAGCTCCACACCCAGGGGCCCGTAGTCCCACGCGGAGCGCGAACCGCCGTAGATCTCACCGGCCTGGAACACGAAGCCTCGGCGCTTGGCGAGGTTGATGACGTTGTCCAGCGGGGACTTGGCAGCCATGGGGGCATCACTTCCGTACTCATCGGCGGGGCGGGAGGGGATCACGACGACGACGGCGCCCGGCCGCCTTCGAGGCGGCGGGCCCGTTCCGGCGCGGCGCGCCGGTCGATCCCGTCCAGCCTACCGGCCATGATGGACACCATGACCGAGACGAACGCACCCGACGCCCAGCCCCTGCCCATCCGTGACGAGTCCATCCGCCTCGGCCAGGCGCTCAAGCTCGCCTCCCTCGTGGAGGACGGGGCCATGGCCCGCGACGTCGTCACCGACGGACTCGTCACCGTCAACGGCGCGGTGGAGACGCGCCGCGGCGCCCAGCTGCACGACGGGGACGTCGTCGAGTTCGCCGGAGAGGCGTTCGTCGTCCAGGCCGGGCAGGCCTGAGCCGACGCCGCGGCGGGCGGCCGCGGCGCCGTCGTCGAGCAGGTCCGGCGCGTCAGCCGCGGGGCGGCACCATGTGGGCGAGGTACTCCTTCACGTGGCCCAGCTCCTGCTCGTTGATCGCGTGGCCGAGCCCGGCGTAGACGATCTTCATGAGGTCCACGTGGGCGTTCAGCCAGGCATGGGTCTCCTCGACCCGGGGCTCGGAGATGATCGGGTCCTCCTGGCCGCGGCCCCAGAAGACCTTCGGTCGGACGCGGGCGACGTCGTCGTCGCGGGTGAACAGCTCGCGCAGCCGCGGCTCGGTGAGCTCCGGGTCCACCACGAAGCCGGACAGCGCCACGGTGCACGCGTAGGCCTCCGGGTCCAGGCGCAGCAGCGACGTGGCCATCGCCATGCCCTGCGAGAAGCCGAGCAGGGAGACGGTGCGGAAGTCCCCGCGCACCGCCTGCACCCAGGCGTGCAGGGCCTCGACGGCCTCGCGGACCGGCTCGGCGGTGGAGCCCAGCTCGCCCGTGACGGGGTCCTGGGAGAGCGGGAACCAGGCGTGGGAGCCCGGCTGCAGGGGCAGGGGCGCGCGGACGGCGGCCACCGTGACGTGCTCGGGCAGGTGCGGGACGAGGCCGAACAGGTCGTCCTCGTTCGCGCCGTAGCCGTGCAGGACGATCAGCAGGTCCTCGGTGCGCTCGCCCTCGGGGCGGGACCAGCGGACGACGGGCTCGACGGCGGGGGTGGGGTTCGCGTTCACGTCCGCCAGCCTAGCGAGCGGCACGGTCGGCCCCTCCCGGAGGTTGACCCCTCCCGCGCGACGTGGGCAGAATCCTACCCGTGGGTAACCCATCCTCCTCCCAGCCTCCGCACGCCTCCGACGCGACCCCGGTCGACGACCCCGCCGCCCATCCGTGGCGCCGCTACGTCGCCATCGGGGACTCGTTCTCCGAGGGCATCGGCGACCCGGACCCGGACCGTCCCGGCTACCACCGCGGCTGGGCCGACCGCCTGGCCGAGGAGCTCTCCCGCCTGACGCCGCCCGGCGAGGACCTGGCCTACGCCAACCTGGCGGTCCGCGGGAAGCTGCTGGACCAGATCGCCGAGGACCAGGTGGAGCCGGCGCTCGCCCTGCGGCCGGACCTCATCAGCGTCTGCGCGGGCGGCAACGACATCCTGCGCGGCGCGGACCCGGACGAGATCGCGGTCCGGTTGGACGCCGTCGTCGAGCGTCTGGCCTCCGACGGCGCCACCGTGCTGCTGTTCAACGCGACCGACGTGAAGGGCACGCCCGTCATCGGCCGCATCCGCGGCACCGTGGCGATCTACAACGAGAACGTGCGCACCATCGCGCTGCGGCACGACGCGCTGGTGCCGGACATGTGGTCGCTCAAGGACCTCGCCCGGCGGGAGATGTGGGCCGAGGACCGCCTGCACTTCTCTGCGCTCGGCCACCACACGATCGCCGCGATGGTGCTGGACACCCTCGGCGTGGAGCACGGCCTCGAGCACCTGCGCCTCTCCCCGCCGGCGCCGCGCACGTGGCGCGCGGCCCGCGCGTCGGACGCCGCATGGGTGCGCACGCATCTGGCGCCGTGGGTGGTCCGCCGCCTCCGCGGCGTCTCCTCCGGCGACGGCGTCACGGCCAAGCGCCCCGTCCCCGAGCCGCTCTTCGGCGCGCCGATGCCGCAGGGCTCGGACCACACCGAGCCGCTGGACATCGTCGAGCCCTGAGCCCGGCCGGCGGGGACCGGTGGCCGTTTCCCGAACGACAGTGCCGCGACACGCCGCCGTTTCCCGAACGAAAGTTCAGAGGGCGAGGGTGCGCTTGAGCGTGTCGGCCACCTGGCCGTATTCGGTGAGGAAGCCGTCGTGGCCGATGGGCGAGGCGATCGTGTGCACCGGCGGCCGCGCGGGCAGCGCCGCCGCGAGCGCCTCGGACTCGGCCGGCAGGTAGAGCCGGTCCGAGTCGACGGCGGCCACGAACGCCCGGCCCCGGTAGTCCGCGAGCGCCGCCGCCACGCCGCCGCGCCCGCGCCCGACGTCGTGGCCCATGAGGGCCTCGGTGACCACGAGGTAGGAGTTCGCGTCGAACCGGTCGGTGAGCTTGGCCGCCTGGTGGTCCAGGTAGGACTCCACGGCGTAGCGCCCGCGCCCGCCCGGCACCCCGACGACGGCGCCGAACGGGTCCTCGACGCCCTGCGGTTCCCGGCCGAACCGCTGGCCGAGCTCTCCCGCCGTGCGGTAGGTGGTGTGGGCGATGCGCCGGGCGATGCCCAGGCCGGCCACGGGGCCGGGGCCGGGGTAGTAGTCGCCGCCCTGGAAGTCCGGGTCGAGGCGGATGGCCGCGGTCTGGGCCTGCCCCCACGCGATCTGGTCGGCGGAGGAGGCCGCGGTGGCGGCCAGCACACCCACCCCGGCGACGCGCGCGGGGTGGGTCGCGGCCCACTCGAGGGCGCGGGCCCCGCCCATCGATCCGCCGATCACGGCGCGCCAGGCGCCGATCCCGAGGTGGTCGGCCAGGCGCCGCTCGGCCTCGACCGCGTCCCGCAGCGTGAGGAACGGGAACCGGGAGCCCCAGGGCCGCCCGTCGGGGGCGGGCGTCGAGGGCCCGGTGGAGCCGTGGCAGCCGCCGATCATGGCGGGGGCGACCACGAACCACCGGTCCGTGTCCACGGCGCGGCCCGGGCCGACGAGGGCGTCCCACCAGCCCGGCGTCGGGTCCTCCTCGTGCGCGGCCACGTGCGCGTCGCCGGTGAGGGCGTGCAGCACGAGCACGGCGTTGGAGCCGTCGGCGGCGAGGGTGCCCCAGGTCTCGTAGGCCAGCTCGACGTCGGGCAGCAGCCCGCCGGTCTCGGTGCGCAGCTCGCCGACCCGCAGGCGGTGGCGGCCGCCGCGGGGCAGCGCGGTGCGCGACGGACGCGTGGCGACGGCGGTCATGCCCGCTCCCCCGCGTCGTCGTCGCCGCGGCGGGCGGCGGCCGCGAAGCCGCGCTCGAGGTCGGCGAGGATGTCCTCGACGTCCTCCACTCCGAGTGAGAGCCGCACCAGACCGGGGGTGACGCCGGCGGCGCGCTGCTCGTCGTCGGTGAGCTGGGAGTGGGTGGTCGAGGCCGGGTGCACCACGAGCGAGCGGACGTCACCGATGTTGGCCACGTGGTGGTGCAGGGTGAGCCCGTCCACGAACGCGGCCCCGGCCTCGCGGCCGCCCGCGATCTCGAAGGAGACGAACGCGCCCGCGCCCTTCGGCAGGTAGCGCTGGGCCCGCTCGTGCCACGGGCTGGACTCCAGGCCGGCGTAGACCACGTGCTCGACGTCGTCGCGGCCCTCCAGCCAGCGCGCCACCGCGGCCGCGTTGGCCACCTGCCGCTCCATGCGCAGGGACAGGGTCTCCAGGCCGAGGTTCACCAGGAAGGCGTTGAACGGGGAGATGGCCGAGCCGTAGTCGCGCAGCAGCTGCACGCGCGCCTTGAGGATGAAGGCCAGGTTGGCGCCGAGCGGCGAGCCCACCCCGAGGTCCCGCGCGTACACGAGGCCGTGGTAGGACTCGTCCGGCTCGTTGAAGCCGGGGAACCGCTCGGCGTGCTGCGCGTAGTCGAACGTGCCGGCGTCGACGATCACGCCCGCGATGGCCGCGGCGTGCCCGCCGAGGTACTTCGTGGCGGAGTGGGTGACGACGTCCGCGCCGTGCTCGATCGGTCGCAGCAGGTACGGGGTGGCCAGCGTGTTGTCCACGATCAGCGGCACGCCGGCCTCGTGGGCGGCGTCGGCGACGGCGCGCACGTCCAGGACGTCCCCGCGCGGGTTGCCGAGGGTCTCGCCGAAGAACGCCTTGGTGTTCGGCTTCACGGCGGCGCGCCAGGACTCGAGGTCGTCCGGGTCGGTCACGAACGTCGTCTCGACGCCGACCTTGGCGAGGGTGTGCTTGAACAGGTTCTGCGTGCCGCCGTAGAGGCTGGCCGAGGCGACCACGTGGTCGCCGGCGCCGGCGAGGTTGAGGATCGCGAACGTCGTCGCCGCCTGACCGGAGGCCAGCAGCAGCGCGCCCACACCGCCCTCGAGCGCGGCGATCTTCTCCTCCACCGGGCCCTGCGTCGGGTTGCCGATGCGGGTGTAGAGCGGGTCGAGGTCCTTGAGCGCGAACCGGTCCGCGGCCACCTGGGCGGACGGGAAGTCGTACGAGGTGGTCTGGAAGATCGGCAGGGCGGTCGCACCGAAGGCGTGCTGGCCGACGGCGACGCCCGCGTGGACCTGCGCGGTGGAGAAGCCCCAGGCGTCGGGGGTCGGGGTGGGCTGGTCGGTCATGGCGGACCCTCCTGAAGGGTTCAGGGGCCGGACCCGGCCGCCCCGCCCGCCGGCCGACGTGCCGATCCGCGGACCGGCGTCGTCGAGGTGCCGGAGATGACCCGGCGCCGTCGAGAGGGGCCGTGGGATCGGCCCGCGCTTGCCGGCGTCCGTTGTGGGGCCGGCCTGGTCGTCACCCGGGGCACCCCACCGCGGAAGGAGGGTTGCCGGTCAGCATGCCGGGGCCTGTTGCTGACTCTCGTGACCGTGCCTCCGAGTGTAGCCCGCCGCCCCGCCACGATTTCGTCACGCGTGTCACACGTGGATACGCTCTCCGCACGGGGCGCCCGACCCGTCAAGGGCTCGACGCCCCTGGACTCGCACCAGGTCAACCCCCGGGGCAGCCCGGGAACGGAGAGGAACAGCGCAGTGCACACCTGTCGCATGGACCACGTGTCCTACGCCGCCGGCCCCGAGGGCCTGGACGCCACGGTCGCCCGCATCGCCGAGACGCTGGGCATCGAGCGGATCAAGGGCGGTGTCCACCCACGTTTCGGCACCCAGAACGCGCTCTTCCCCATGACGGAAAGGCAGTATCTGGAGGTCGTCGAGGCCCTGGACCACCCGGCCTCCCTCAGCGCGCCGTTCGGCCAGCTCGTGCGCGCCCGCACCGAGCAGGGCGGCGGCTGGATGAGCTGGGCGGTGGCCACCCCGGACATCGGCCGGTTCGAGCGCCGCCTCGGCCGCGAGGCCGTCCCCGGCAACCGTCGCTTCCCGGACGGCCGCGAGCTGTCCTGGCGCCAGATCGGCATCAAGGGAACCCTCGCGGACCCGCAGCTGCCGTTCATCCTGCGCTGGGCCGACGGCCAGGAGGACATGCACCCCTCGCAGGCGGCCGAGCCGCAGGCCACCATCGAGCGCCTGAACATCGCCGGCTCCCCCGAGCGCCTCGCCGAGTGGCTCGGCGACGACGAGGACGGCCAGGTCCAGGACGTGAACATCGAGTACGTCGCGCCCTCCGGCACCCCGGGCATCGTCTCGGTCACCTTCCGCACCCCGAAGGGCGAGGTCACGCTCTGAGCGCGGGGGCGGGGCCGCTCAGCCGAGCAGCCCCGCCCGCGCCAGCAGCGGGTAGCCGACGAACCCGACGGCGTCCAGCAGCGCGTGCGCGATGACCAGGGGCATCACCCGGCGCACCCGCAGGAACACGAGCGCGAACACCACGCCCAACAGGGCGTTGCCCACGCCCGGCCCGATCCCCTGGTACAGGTGGTACGCCCCGCGCAGCAGCGCGAGGGCGAGCACCACCACGGCCGCGCGGGTCGGCAGGTACAGCCCCTCGGCGCTCACCCACGACGACGGCACGGCCGGCGCCGGATCGCGCGCCAGGCCCGCGGCGCGCAGCCGCTGCAGATACCCGAGCCGGTCGACGAGCCAGGCGCCCACGATGACCTCCTCCAGCAGTCCGTGCCGCAGCGCGGAGAGCAGCAGGACCGGCACCTGATACCAGCTCTCCCCGAGCGCCGAGCCGACGATCGCCGTCGTGATCCCCAGGGCCCGGCCGGCGGCGTAGACGCCGAGCGTGCCCAGCCCGATGGCCGCGAACAGGCCCAGGCCCCAGGCCAGGTCGCGGCCGGGGCGGCGCAGGTCGAGGCCGAGCACCCGGAACGGGTTCCGGCCGCGCAGGTGCATCAGGTGCAGCACGAGGGCCACCGGCACCAGCGCGAACCCGATGCCGAGCAGCTGATAGGTCAGGTCGAACACCCAGCGGTCGGCCAGGGCCGGGTTGAGGACGGTGGTCTGCTCGCCGAGCGGGGCCTGGGTGGCCTTGTCGATGAGCTGGACGATCGCGTAGACCGCCGACTTCCCCAGAGAGAGGCCGAGGACGATCGCGATCTCCCACCGCACCGTGCGCGCCGAGGGGGCGGGCAGCGCGGGGG